>JBBTXT010000001.1:0-5720 GCA_038062135.1 Patescibacteria group bacterium
GCGTAGCTCCTATTCCTCAATTAAGTTCCAGCGATCCGCGCACATTTCCGAATTACTGGACACCCGCGGTTTCGGTTTCCTCCCTTCATCCGAAAGAATCGTGGCAGTTTATTTCCTTCCTGGCTTCTAAGGATCAAGCCGCGATTTATCTCGGTGAAACCAACCGGCCATCCGCTCGGCGCGATTTGATAGATCTTCAGCGTTCCGACCCGGAGTTTGGAGTATTTGCCGAACAGGCGCTTGCCGCTAAGTCGTGGTTTCAGGTGGATAACGTTGCGATTGAGGGGATATTTGCGGATATGATTGAGGACGTTAACTTCGGGCGTTTGCAAGTTCGCGACGCTCTTAAAAATGCCGAGTCGCGGATAAACGTCCTCATGCAGAACCGCTAAATTATGTGGCGAATCCTCGCAATTATTGCACTTAGTGTTGTTCTGCTCGGGCAGGCTAGCCCGGCCTTGGCCGCCCCGCGTTGGTGGCCGCTTGTGCCGTGCGGATTGAATCAAATCCCTAAAGATAAAACGGAAGCCGATGGCTACACGCTTCCATGCAATCAATGCGACATTTTAAGGCTGATAAAAAACCTGATTGACTTCTTTCTGTTCGGGGTAACGCCGGTTCTGGCAACCCTCTTCTTTATATATGCCGGTCTCAAGATTGTCGTCGGGGGAGCGATGCCAGCCCAACTGGCGGCCGGGCAAAAAATATTCTGGGACACGATCAAAGCGCTTGCTGGTATCTTGATTGTATGGCTGGCGATTAATACTGTTTTAAAGTCAGTAGGAAATCCGGAAATATTACCGACAGAGTGGTGGAAACTTGAATGTACCTACACTCCTCCATCTTCAACACCGAAGCCGAGCGGTTCTGTTACTCCCGCACCGACCGGCGGACAGGTTCCGGCGGATGTTAAATCGGCCGCTTCTGAACTCTTAGGATCGGGCGTTTCATTCAGCACAAGTGCCGATTGCGGGAGCCCTTACCATGCCAGCCAGAATATTCGAGACATGGCTAACGGGACTCTGCCCGCGGTGTGTTCCGTCTCGTGTAACTGTGCGCCGAATGGAACCGTGGTTAATGCTGGATTATTGAGGGGATTAACAACATTGAAAAATGCCGGATTTGGTTTCACGGTGACATCTTTTTTGACCGGAAAACACAGCGGCGGTTCGTCTCATTATTCCGGCAGGGCAGTTGATATTGTTCCGGTGGGTGACAAAACCAGATGGCAACAGGCAAAAGATAAGCTGAATAGTATCGGCGGCAGTGCTATTTGCGAGAATACTGCCGGTGCATCAGTTGAATGTTCCGTAGCCGGGGTGGATCATATCCACTGGACATATCCATAGCGCAATATCAAGCCCTGGATTATCATTAATATAATGAAGATAAGCCCATTGAAAGCCTTTTCAGTTTTAACCCTCGCTTTCGCATTGTTTTTCGGCTTGTCGGTGCTTTTTAGTGAACCGGTCTTAGCCGCCGGTTGCAAACTAACTGATGCATTGTGGAGTGCAGAATCAGCGACGACGGGTGTGCCGATTCGCATGTATATTCGTGGTGAAGGGTGTAATGGATACACCGTGAGCATACATGCTTACACATCTAGCGGGGGACAAGAGATAATACCAGGCGGTCTCACCGCTGTTTTCGGGAATGATACAAATGCAGATGCAACTTACACCTTTAACCCTTACGGTCTTACCATTGCCAACCTTATTCACTATATTGCGTCAGCTAATAATACGCAGGTGCAATCCAAGAGCATTCAATTGAGAATTGGAACTATTTCGCCCACACCACCCCCGACAGCTACGCCTTCCGGTACTCCAGGCCAGACTATAAAATATGAATTTGATATCCCTAATCCGATTAAGGCGAATGACTTTATAGGACTTATTACCGAGATCTCACGTTGGATTACCGCCATAGCAATTCCAATCGCGGTAATCACTATCGTCTACGCCGGTATTTTATGGCTTACTGCCGGAGCGTATCCTAAGAATGTGGATAAAGCTAAACAGGTTCTGCGCTACGCCCTTATTGGTTTGGCAATTATTATCATCGGCCGAGGATTTATAACCCTGATTGAGAGTATAATTAACCTTGGCGGCAGCTCGGGGGCACCTACAACGTCACAAAGCGGCATGCCGCCTCCAGGAAGCAGTACAACGCCGACCCCACCAGGAACAAGTGGTTCTGGATCCGTCGGTTCTTTGTGCCAAAATAGCCGAGACTGCGCATCGGAACTGCATTGTGGAAGCAGAAATGTTTGTCAGCGAGCCGCCGGCAACTCGCAAGGCGAACTCTGTGCTGTGAGTTTGAATTGCGCAGCTGGGCTTGTATGCCAAGGCGCCGATTCCCAAAACAACAGACTAGGTACCTGCCGGCAGCCATAAATTTTATGAAACCTAAACTCTTCCAATCACTTTTAGTCCTGGCGGTTATCTTCTCGCTTTTTGTTCCTATTGTTGCCAACGCGGCACTTCCGACCCAGCCTTCTTCCGGAACCCCGAATCCGAGCAGTGTCAGTGGTTCGGCGGGGGATGCGCCAGGAGTTGATTTTACGATTCAGCAGATCAGAAATATTATCGTCGGTCTTGCATGCTGGACAACCCAAATCTCATTCTTCATAATCATCTTCTTTATCCTTTTTTACGGATTCCTGTTTTTCAAAAGCCAGGGCAATCCGGCCAAAGTGGATGAGGCGAAGAAGGCGCTTGGCTGGGGAATCATCGGCATAATTGTAATCCTCGGCGCTTACACGATTATTGCAACCGTAACCAATGCGCTTGGCGGACAAGCGAACCCGATACCGATTGATTGCAGTAGTGTCGGCCAAAAATAAAAATGAATACTAAAGTTAAAATAAGAATTGTGTTCGGGCTGATTCTCCTCTCGCTTTTATTTGTCGTGCCGGCCTACGCGGAAACCTTGCCGCCCGGCCAGGCGATTACTATAGATGAAATAACCGACATTATAATCCTGATTGTTAATACTCTCCTTGGAATCGGTGGAATCGTTGCTGTTGGGTTTATTACCTGGGCGGGCATTACCTGGATGGCGGCCGGGGGAGACGAGGGTAAGGTTAAAGATGCGAAGGCGCGCCTGAAGGCTGGTCTTTGGGGTGCAGCAATTGTCTTGGGCGTGTTTGCCATAACCGCCACCATTGAGAATGTTGTAAACCGCCAGTTTTTTAACGGGGGAGGTTATTATCCGGGTGGCACCGCAGGTACCGGTGCTCCGTGCACATTGGGATCGGATTGCCGTTCCGGCTCGTGTGTGACCAGGCCGAATGGAATCGGCCGCTGGTGTTTATAACATCCTGGATTGAGTCATAATTCTAAGGTATTATTGCAATATGAATCTTCAACGTCGAAAGGGGGTGTGGTTGTGAAACAAATCATTAAGATCGCAGGCGTTACGCTTGCAATCGCCGCACTCTTGGCCCCGGCACTAGTATCTGCCGCGGTTCTGCCAAATCCTACCCCGCCGCTGTCCGGTCAGGGTGTAACGCTTTCAGAAATTGAGGCCCTCATTCAAAGAATCGCAGAGTTCTTGATTATCTTCGGCGTTATCATCGCGGTTATCTTCATCATCTGGGGCGGTATTATGTGGATGTATGCGGGAGGAAATGACGAGGATGTGGAAAAAGCGAAATCAAGAATTTGGAACGGTGTGTATGGCGCGGCAATTGTGCTCGGCGTAGGCGTTATTCTTCAGACGCTTTCTCGTCTTATCACTCGCAGTTTCTTCAACTAACCTTATTTAGTTGAGAATATAAAAGAGCCCATGTGGGCTCTTTTATATTCTCAAAAGCTTAATTTAGTGTTAGAGTAACTGCCGAACAAAAAGCTGGGGTGGCGAAATTGGCAGACGCGCTAGCCTTAGGAGCTAGTGGGAGTAATCCCGTGGAGGTTCAAGTCCTCTCCCCAGCACAACGCAAAGGGAGTAACTTCATTTATGGAAGTTACTCCCTTTGATTTTGACTAAGGCGGGAGAGACTTGAACGCCGGAGCGATGTGTCCGCAGAAGCGGACACCGCGAGGCGGTGGCTAGCCCGAGGCGAGTGACTGACGAGCCAAGAGGCGAAGCAAAGTCCTCTCCCCAGCACCAAACAATTGACAGACTGGTAATAATAGTTTATTATTGCGATCGGGAGGTGTGTTGATGGCAAAGTGTAGTAACTGTTTCGGGAAGGGTTCGTACAGGTGTGGCAACTGCCACGGCAAGGGAACCCTGAAACACGGGAGTACCTGCTCTTACTGTTACGGAAAGGGAAGGAGGAGATGCGATTACTGCAACGGTAGCGGGAAGCGCTAGAAGATCATCTCTACTACTCAAGGGGGCGCACACGTGTGCGCCCCCTGCTCTATTCTCGTATTGTAACCTTCTTGGTCCGGCGGCGTTCCATCTTTGGCAGGCGAATGGTGAGAATGCCGTTTTTTAGTGAAGCTTTAGCATCATCAGCGTCAACATCAACGGGTAGGATTATAGAGCGCGAGAACGGTCCCCAGTACAATTCCTGGTGGTAGTATTCCGTTGAACGGACTTTTTGAGCGGGTTCGCGAAATCCTTTTATCGTAATCATGTCGCTGGTTACGGAGATGTCCAGATTTTTTTCATCTACGCCCGCAACCGTTGAGCGCACGACAATATCATCTCCGCCGTCAAAAACATCAACCGTCAGTTGGCCTTCAACAGATTCTTCGTCGCGCTGACGCTTTATAGCCGCCAGATCCGCAGAAACATTTTTATTAAATAGATTCGCCATGGGTAAGTTAGATCGTACGCACTGATTGCGCGTACCGCTCTCTTATCTTATCAAATAAAACCGAAACCAGGAATGCCATAATGAGCAGTAGGGTAGTGGATAAAGCTAATGCTGTAATTTCCGATTGGTTGCCAGGTAATGATACGAATACATTGAATGCAAAGTGAAACAAGGTGGCTACGGCTAGCCCCATGATTATTAATGGTTTCGCGTGGTGTCGGTAAAACCAGGACATTGCCAAGAAATAACCAGCGATTGCGGACGAAAGCGTGTGTAACAGCGTTGCTCCCGTGAAACGCAGAGTCCAAACTGCCAAGGCGGCTTGGATGTGCTGAACCAGAGAGTAGTCCATGGTCAGACCCTGCTGTACGGTGCGCGCCAGATAAATCATGTTTTCCATGGCGGCAAAGCCGAGGGCGGCGGTGATCAGGTAAATCATCGCGTCAATCGGCTCGTCGAACGCCGGGCTGCGGATTGCGACTATGTAAACCGCCAAGAATTTAAAAAGTTCCTCTACTCCCGCGCCCCATAAAAAGAATTCTGGGCTTCGGGTTCCGACGGCGCAGGCGCACAGGCTTTCCGCCGCTTGAACAAATAACAATTGAAGCAACAAAACCGCTGGAGCAATCATTATGCCCATCAGGAAGGTTTTTAGAATCATTGCCCTGGGTTCGGGATGGGAATCCTTGCGAAGATACAGATTAAGCCAAATTAGGCTTGGCAAAATACCGATGAGGGCGAGAATTACGTACAGATAATTCGGAGACATTGTTCGTCTCTCCAGTATACCACACCAATATTACGATGAGCTACGGGGCCACGTCTCAATCATGAGTAGTTTTTTATCCTTAAGCGGAAGTTTGGAGTAAATCTCTTCGGTCACAAACGGCATGAACGGGTGGAGAAGTTTAAGGGAATCGGTAAGGATAGATAACAGCGTCCATTGGGC
>JBBTXT010000002.1:0-5750 GCA_038062135.1 Patescibacteria group bacterium
CATCCATCAATAAAAGCGCGGAGTTTTTATAGTACTGCTCAAACATCGGACCGAACGCTTCGGGCAACTCCTTGTAAATCGTCTTCATGATACTGAAGAACTCATTAGATAAGAGGGTTTTTTGCTCCGGCTTGGCAGGGTCAAATTCAAACAAATTTAACCCCATCGGATGATCGGTATCGCCCGGGTTAAAGTAAATAACATCTTGCGCGCGTTCCTTGGGAACAATAGACAAAACGTACTCAGCAAACTCGCCGTGCGGATCAACAACGGCAACACCGTATCCTGCCGCAATATCTTGCGCGAGCATATTTTTCATAACGCTGGATTTTCCGGTACCCGTTTGGCCGATGATATATAGATGCCGGCGGCGGTCATTATCAGAAAGACGAACAGGTTTCTCTTGGCCGCGATACCTGCTTTTGCCGATAATAACGCCAGCTTCTGGAAGATTCGGTGGCGGTTCGGCAAACTTTGTCTTGAGGAATTTTATTTTGGGAGCTTGCGTCGTTGCTAGTGGAAAATGATAGATACTTGCAACCTCTTCGCTGGACAGATTAACGACTTGCCTGTCGTTAAAAAGCCGGAAGGAGAAATCAAATACCAACTTATCTAAAGCCCTGCCGGAAACTTTGGATGTTTCAAAACTATTCATGTCGGGACCAGAAAATTGTACAAATGCGGAAACCGCGTCATTCAGCAACTGCTTGGCGCGTTCCCCGTTATCCGCCGAAACCAATACGCGGATATTAGTATCAAAAAGCACGCGCGAAGCCTTAGCCTGCAAAGCCTTAATAATTTCTTCTTCAAATGCGGTAACTACTTTGGGCGGTTCGGCAAGGCTGGTTTCATCTTTATCCTTCTTTTTCTTATTGCCGCCTTTGGTAAGCTGGAGTGCGCGCTTAAAATCGTTGCCGGATTGCATTTCGCGGGCAACTTTTTGCGCCAGCTTGCGGATGTCTTCGCGATGCGATGGCCTGATTAAAAGCTGAATTGAGGCCCCTTCCCCTTCTTTCTGGAGTTTTGAGAGGGATGTCACGAGTTCGCCAAGCGGATCGCTCTCAAGGCGCACATACGTGCGGAATGGAAGAATCGGGTTTGCCTTCATCTTAAGGTATGTGCCGGCGGTTACTCCTCCAGGGTTGAAGATGTTGTAGTCAGGAACTTTTTGAACGTCTGCATTCGGATAAAGCCCGTGAACTTGTTTTTCAAAAATTTGTTCGTAGGTGCGCGGAACGGCAACATAAAAATGTATTTCTTCGCCGACATGGTGAACGGACATCTCTAGAACAACATAGGGCTCACCATATAAAAACTTATTCCAACCTTTTGCATGGATACTGCCAAAGGAAGCGTAGAGCTGTTCCATAACGGAAATCAGCTCTTTGTCCGGTTTTTGCTGGCGGTTGGGGTCTTGGGTTTCTCGCGGAAGCGTGACTAAAAACAAAGACATGTTCAGTGCCCGCGCCAAAGCACCGCGGGATCGAAAACCTCCAACAACCACAAAAGCGGCGATCACCAGAATCGCCACAATGACTATGTATAAAATAATAAGAAAAAGAGACACTTGGCTTGTTGGGGCCTATGGCTGTTTCAATTTTTGTCTCGCCAATAACTCCTCGTAAAGCTGATCCACTAAAACATCATGGAATGCATCTATCAACGCGGCATTGTTGGTTTTAACGGCGGCCTGAATAGCCTCGGCCAGAGTTTTAGTAAACGCAATATCAACCAGTTGTTGGACTTGCGGCTGGAGTTGGGGATCAAGATAACTCGGCTGATCGCCGTCGGCTGGTTGTGCAGTCGGAGCGGGTGCAGAAACTGGCTGTTGGCCGGAAGATGAAATATGCTCCTGGATTTTTTCTCCGACAACACTATGAAGGACTTCTTTTTCTGGCAGAGCTTCCGCGGCGCCTCCTTGTTCCATTACTGAACGTTTTTCCTGTAAAGCCCGCTCTAGTTGTTGGATCTCAAGTTCAAGGGATGGATTTTCAGCCATAGTAAGAACACTATATCATATTCCGACCCGGCATGGAACGTGATATACTAATAGAATATGCACAAGCCACACCCGCTTCTTTTTGTGGTTGTCGCGCTAACGGCGATTTTGTTTAGAATGCAGAGCATGGGCTGGTCTAATGATGCTTCGCTTATTATCCCGCTGGGCGTTATCGCGGTATTCGGGGTTGTTGCTTTTACAAGGCAGGTGTTCAACTGGCAAATTGGGATTATCGCCGGCATATTACTAGCCGCCTCTTCCTGGCACGCCAGGATAAGCGACCCAAATGCGCTTTTTGTTTTATCTACAACGGCCTGGGGTTTATTCGTGCTTTGGCGGGGACTTGCAACTAATAGAATAGGCTTTTTTATCCTAACCGGAATTTTATTCGGTCTAGGGGCTTACGCGAACCTTGTGGGGGCGTGGATGATTATCGCCCTTATTCCGATATTGCTCACCTACCAGTCCGTTCTAGAAATTCACTTTGAGCACGAACAGTATAATCATGCGCGCGAAAAAATACTTCGCGGAATAGGTGCCGCGGTTTTAGTACTGGTTTTAATGCTGATTCCTGGCTTGGTAAATCTATACGCCTCCGATGAGGGCGTATCTAAAGTATTTGAGTTCATATTGCCGGTTGGCGAGGGGCTTACCGTAATTATTCGGAATTTTTTCCATTTATTCAGCCAGTTTAATCACCAAGAAGCGTTCCTGTTCTGGCCGGTTGCAGTTTTAGCCGCCGTCGGCCTGGTGCGCGGTATATTTAAACTCTCAAGGTCAAAAAGGGATCACGGTCATCTCTCAACGGCGCATACGACTTTGTTAGCATGGTTTATTATGGGCCTCGTTTCTACAGCCCTGGGCGGAGCTAAGACGGGCATGCTGATAGCTGGCACGGCGGCGACAATATACGCAGCCCAGGGGGTATGGTGGATTTTTGACTGGCTGGAGCAGTGGTATTCAAACCGAGATGTCCATACTATTTCTGCGCCTTCTAACCATTTCCGCCGGGTTAGCATGCACGAGAGCACCGCTGTCAGCGCCACGGTAATGGCGATACTGGTGGCGGCAATTGCAATCGCTGAATATTTTAGACTGTAGAGCTATGCCGAAAGCAAACCCGTTCACCATTCTTGCGGGAGTGATTATCGCTGGAGCGGTAATGCTTGCCGTCGGCAGCGGCTGGAATGAACCCCTGCTTGTGGACGAGGTGCCTCATATCGGCGCCGGATACTCATACCTAACAAGCCGCGACATGCGGTTCAATCCGGAACATCCGCCCCTGGTAAAGGATCTCGCCGCTTTTCCGCTGACATTCCTGAATTTTGATGGAAAATCATCTCTTGAGAGCATATTTCAACGGGATGACGTTACAAACAGCCAGTGGGATTTCGGCCGGCGCCTGATTTATAATTCCGGAGTTAACCCTGAACTTGCTACCCGCCTGGCTCGCGTACCGATGCTTTTGTTTTTTATCGCGTCCGCGGTTTTATTGTTTCTGTGGGCGAGAAGGCTATATGGCCCAGCAGCGGCAATTACCGGGTTGATTCTTCTGGCCTTCTCGCCGACGGTTCTCGCCCACTCAAAACTTATAACCACGGACGGGCCAGCAATGCTGGGCGTACTTCTGGCGGGTTATGCCTTTGTTAATTACCTGAGGCAAGAGAATAAAAAAACGTATTGGTTTACTGTGGGAGCTCTTGGCTTAGCCCTTCTGCTAAAATTTTCTACTCTTCTTCTGCTTCCGGCTTTTTTAATAACCGGGTTTATTTTTGGCTGGTTTAAAGATGGACTTAATGCCGGCGTAAAGAGCGCCGGCAAAATTACCCTTTTGATTCTTTCCGGTTTGGTGCTGGTGGTTTGGCCGGTGTATATAATACACACAAGCGGGTATCCGCCGGAGCGGCAGAGGAAAGATACTGAATATCTCATGCAATGGCTGCCGCAAAGAAACATCGCCAATGCAATTATTTGGGCCAGCGACAAGCCTTTAATACGCGCCGCGGGCCAATATGCCCTTGGCGCAGTTCGTGTCATCCAGAGATCTTCCGGCCCAACGACTATTTTCTATCTCGGCGAGATTTCAAATGAGGGCCGACAATCATATTTTCCACTAATTTATTTTCTAAAAGAACCGCTTGCATGGTGGCTATTGGCGCTGGCGGCATTGTTTGCGGTATTTAAGCTCCCGTGGACGAAAAAGAATATTAAAGTATTTATCAAAAACCATCCCGACGAATTATTTATGCTCGTTTGGCTGGGCCTTTACTGGACCTCCAGCATTCAAAGCAATCTAAATATCGGTATCCGCCATCTTCTACCCATTTATCCTTTTATGATAATCCTCGTAAGTGGAAGGATTGTGTGGCTCCTAGACCACCTGCAAGGCGCGAGTTTCAAAGTTTGGCGAGGTGCCGGGCTTATATTGGCTCTCGTGATGGGATGGTATGTTTTTGAAACCATCCACGCGTATCCGTTTTTCATACCCTACTTTAACCAAGTCGCCGGGGGTTCGGCTGGCGGGTATCGCTATGTTGTAGATTCAAATGTTGACTGGGGCCAAGATTTAAAGCGTTTGGGCCAATGGATGGACACCAGTAGGGTAGGTAAAATAGATTTAGATTATTTTGGCTGGGCTGATCAGCCGTACTACATAAGAGGCCAATTTACATGGGTTCATAGTACTACTTATAAAAACAGAGAAGATTTTATGAAGCGCAATCAATCCAATGGCTGGATCGCCGTTTCGGTTACATTTTTACAAAACAGCAAACAAGATGCCGACTACTGGTGGCTAAAGCAAATTGAACCCACCACCACCATCGGCCACTCAATCTTTGTATGGCGGATAAAAGATTAGTGAATTATTTATAGTACACTCTTCCGGAGATGCGGAGGTCTAAGTATTGCGGAGCAAAAGACGATTCAGCTGTTTTTTTATCTAAAAAGATTTTAAGCGTCTCAATTTGTGTTTTTATGTCACCATCCAGGTCAAGGTAAATCGTGTAACCCTTGCCGGTTGAAACGGCGAGATCGATAATAGCGGTTTGAGATATTTTAAATTCCTTAACGGGAATGCCCAATTCGTTTATGCCGTTTGAAGCCAGGACAATTCCGTTTAGAATTTCTTTAGACAAGCTGTTTTCTGTTCGTTCGCGCGTATCCTGTACGCGAAGCAGTAAAAATCCGGATGATTTCGGCGGTTCGCCCCAGGTAAACCCGTCGCCGTCAAAATAAGAACACTTGTCCCCAAAACACCAGATACCGAGCGGTTTTCGTTCGGCAACCTTAATACTTAGAGCATGCATGAACTTTCTATCTACGCTGATACTTTTTGCGGATGGAAACTCGCGGATCAGTTTTTCGGCCAGAAGCGCAGTTTGTATAGATAGGGTGTTGTTTTGGAGGGGCAAGAATCCCCAGGTTCGGGTTGAGATAGCGCTTTTAACTGACTCCTCAAGCGCTGTTTTATCAACGATTATATTGGCTCCATCAACTGCTATTGATCGAATTACAAAGATGTCGGAAAAAATTGCTAAATAACCAAGCCCGCCTAAAAAAATAATCGTAACAAACAGCCAAAAAACAACCTTACGTTTCAGGTGGCGGCGTTTTTCCGCGGCAAATTTATCTTGGTATCTAAAATCGCGAATTTGAGGAGGTCTCATAACTTATAAATTGCCGCCTAATCCCCAAGCACCATCGCTTTCCGACGCAGTTACAAATTACTGAACTGCGAGGAGATGCTTCC
>JBBTXT010000003.1:0-40624 GCA_038062135.1 Patescibacteria group bacterium
TGGGGAGTGTTGATGTACTTCGCTTGGCCTTCCGTAGCCTTGGCGAAGGAGGCTCCGCCGTCTCCCTCTTTCGTTGAAGCTTTAGAGGGCACAGCAAAAATGCGGGCGGTAAAGCCGACGACTTGCCCGTTTACATCTTCGATTGGGAATGTAATCCTGGATCGGAAGCGGTCGTATGCGCGGCCCTCCTTCTCTACAACGACGCCGGCCGCTACAATGTCACGCTCTTTAAATCCGCGCTGACGCAAAAAACCGCTTAGAGCCTGCCAGTCGTTAGGCGCGTAGCCCATGCGGAATTCTTTAATCGTTTCTTGCGTCAGGCCGCGATCAGTCAGGTAGGCCATCGCGCGCTTCCCGGACGGAGACTCCCAAAGCTGTTTTTCAAAAAACTTTGCCGAGATTTCGCAGATTTCATGAAGTGGGGCACGATTGTCGGTTTTGGGTCCGCTGTACTTTTCAATATCAACTCCCGCCCGGCGTGCAAGAATGCGCATCGCCTCTGGAAATTCAACGCCTTCTATTTCTTGGACAAATGTAAACATGTCTCCACCCTTAGCACATCCGAAGCAGTGCCATATTTTACGTTCCGGTGAAACGTAAAAAGAAGGCGACTTCTCGTTGTGGAACGGACAGCGCGCCTTAAAATTAATCCCCGATTTCTGGAGCTTTAAATAACCGGAGACTACATCCGCGACTTCAAGCCGCGATTTTATCTGTTCAACGGTATCGGACATAAAAGACTCTAGAAACTAGTAACTGACTTTTCAAAATCTGCAACTGATATGTGCATGGTAGTATTACCACGCTGAAGTTCAACAAACGTGTTTCCGTTTTCTGTAACAATGTTGTTTACCTTCCAACGACCACCAAGATTAAGCTTGTCAAATTGCATTTCTACTTCAGTGCCAACAATTTTATCAGCAATCATTGCAAGTTTTTCAACGGTCAGACTGACGCTATTTTTTATCACCTCATCTTCCGATACCTTAAGCGTATTCGGTCCGAAAGCCTGTTCAAGCAACATAGTGCGCTTACCGCTAATCGGATCCATCTTATGGGAACCCTTTTCTGTAAGTTCGTACCCAATCACCCGCCACGGCCCTAGGCCAGACTCATCATTTACCACATCAACAATTTCCCCTTCTTTGATTTCTTCAATACGAAAAACTCCTGTTTTTTCAGGATCAAAATTATCGGGACGGAACGTCATTGTTTCTTTATCAACAGACTTTTTCTCCGGAGACGCGGGTTTTGGAAATTCGCTCATGGTATAAAATTAGATTAGCTTTTTTAATACTTCGTAAGCTTTCATGGCACCGTTGATGCCGCGGTGTGGCGACGGTTCCGGCTCAATGCCGTATAGCTTACAAATTTCTTTCAAGCTTATTTTTTCCAAGCCTGCGTTTCGTAACTTTAACCAAGCAATCGTAGGCAGGTCTATGCGGTGATAATCAATGCCGTCGCGCACTCTGGTTGTGCGAAATGCTTCCTCAATAAACTGCCAGTCAAAGGTAATGTTCCAGGAAGCAAACACCGCACCCTCAGTTTTTGCCGAGTACTGCTCCATCGCGTCTTTTAGAGGAATCGCTTCGGTCCAATGATCCGGCCTAAAGCCGGCAACCAGGGATGACTTGGGATCAGCCGTTTCAAGGTGCGTCGGAATGACCTTAATGTCTAAGGTATCCTTAATTTCAAAAGTTTCTTGATCAACCAACACGAGGCCGATCTCTATGATTTCGTGGCGCCGGACATCTAAGCCGGTGGTTTCCACATCTGTTATAGCGAGAGGTCGCTTAAAAAAGGACGTAGTGTCCATTAATTGCTCCCATTGTCGCACATTGTATTTTTACGTCAAGCCCAGGAAGACCTTCTATTTTGGGCGGTTTTAGGCTATAGTGTAGGCTTATGCTCGTAGATGACCTCACAATTATAGTCGCCGCCGGGAACGGCGGTAAGGGATTATCAGCTTTTAATAAGAATAAAATGCAACTCGGCCCGTCAGGCGGGTCGGGCGGGCACGGCGGAAGCGTGTACGTAGAGGGTGTATCTGACCTTGGCGCGCTTACAAAACTTCGCTACACCAAGACTCTCAAGGCGCAAGACGGAAAAAACGGCCATCAACAACTCAACGACGGCACCGCTGGCGAAGATTTAACCATCAAGGTTCCGGTTGGCACAGTAGTACATAATTTAAATACAAAAACCGACGCGGAAATAACCGCCGTCGGACAACGCCTGCTTATTGCGCGCGGCGGCAAGGGCGGGCGCGGAAACTTTCATTTTCGCGGACCGGAAAACACGAGCCCCACGGAATTTGAAGAAGGCCGACCTGGAGAAAAGTTTCGCGTCAGGTTTGAACTCAAGCTTATCGCTAATGTCGGTCTCATCGGACTGCCAAACGTCGGCAAGTCTTCACTTTTAAATGAGCTCACCAAAGCAAAGAGTAAGGTAGCAAACTATTCGTTTACCACTCTTGAACCGCATTTGGGCTCCTACTACGGCCTTATTATTGCCGATATTCCCGGATTGATTGAGGGCGCATCGGAAGGCAAGGGGCTGGGTATAAAGTTTTTGCGCCACGTGGAACGAACCAAGATTTTGTTTCACTTAATTTCCGCCGAATCAGAGGATCCGGTTTCAGACTATAAGACTATTCGCTCCGAACTTGGAGCCTACAACCCGGCACTCCTTGAAAAACAAGAATATGTGTTTGTGAGCAAAAGCGATGCGGTAGATGAAGACAAACTTAAAGAGACGATTGGTTTATTAAAAAAGCATAATCCGAAAGTGTATCCCCTTTCTATTATTGATGAAGCAAGTTTAAAAAAGGTTCAGACGTTACTGAACTCGATTGCCAAAGAATCTCAAATTGAAGAGTCTTAATTAGCGGCGGAAGCGATTGCGGGGGCGGAATGATCGGCTGCCGAATTTTCGGACGCCGGAGCGTTCCGGAGAAAATGAAACTCCGCCATGTGAAATGACGGGAATCTCTTTACGAATGAGTCTTTCAATATCGCGCACATCGCGCTTTTGATCGGGAGTGGCAAATGAAACGGCTTTTCCTTCTTTGCCGGCGCGAGCGGTGCGGCCAATGCGGTGTACGTAGTCTTCGGAGTTGTCGGGAAGGTCGTAGTTGATTACAAGTTCAATGCCGCTGACATCAATACCGCGAGCGGCGATATCGGTGGCAACGAGGATACGGTACTTACCAGATTTAAAACCAGCGAGCGCTTCCCTGCGCTGGCCAAGCGAGCGATTGGAGTGTATCTCGGCGGTCTTGTGACCCATGTTTTGAATGGATCGGCAGATTTTAGTGGCGCCGTGTTTGGTTCTAGAAAATACCAACACCGTACCGGCGTGTTCTTTAAGCAGTTTCTCAAGCAATAAAAGTTTTTCTTCTTTTCTTACAACAAATATTTCTTGTTCAACACGTTCGGCGGCGGTTCCGGATGGCGCAACTTCAATCCGAACCGGCATCGCCATATACGAGGTAATTATTTTAATCACCTGTGGCGGCATCGTGGCCGAGAACAACATCGTCTGTCGTTCTTTCGGCACAAGGTGAAAAATCTTGTCTATCTGCGGAGCAAAGCCAAGATCAAACATGCGATCCGCTTCGTCCAATATAAGAATTTTAACCCCATCTAATTTTACGGTTCGGCGTTCTATATGATCTAAAAGTCTGCCGGGGGTCGCAACGATTACGTTCGGTTTTCGGCGAAGCGGACCCATTTGGCGTCCCATGGGTTCTCCGCCGATAAGAACGGCCGTCATAAGGCCCAAGGAGCGTCCAAGCTGTTGGAGCACCTCGTCTACCTGTATCGCAAGCTCGCGAGTTGGAACCACGATAAGCCCCATCCCGCCTGTTTTATAAAGACGTTGTAGAAGGGGCAAACCGTATGCCAGAGTTTTTCCAGTTCCGGTCTGGGCAATGCCCATTAAATCCTTGCCCTCTATGGCCGCGGGGATGGATTGGTGCTGGATCGGAGTCGGTTCGGTGAAGTTAATCTGCTTAAGAATGTTGAGAAATTCAGGCGCAATTCCAAGGTTATTAAAATCAGAGGACGTTGTTTGATGTAATGTCATTTTGTGCGGTATTAATAATATACTAAAAATTGATTTAGGTCAATATTTTCTAACCTGGATAACCCGCCTTGACGCTTCTTATTAAAGGGAATAAACCAGGACATCTCCATACGGAGGAAACCGTGGAGTAAGGGAGATTGCCATGAAGGCAGAGGACGTGGTCAAATGCGCCTTCCTGTGCACGATCATCGCGGTGTGTTGCTGGCTGGGACTCGGGAGGAATAACTATGAGGATTAATGAAGATCCAAGACCCCTCATCACCGTCCTTGCGATGTTCGTGGCGGTTCTTTGGGCGCCCGTAAGCCAAGGGGGTAAACGGCACAATGTTGGCTACGGCGCCAATTCGGTCCATCAGACGGAAGGCAGGACGGTCTTCAAAGTTATCCCCACTTCGCAAGGCTATAGAAGGTGCGAGACACTGGGGATAACGGTCCAGATAGAAAACCCGGGACCGAAGTACTACTGCCTGGGGGTCAGGATTGAGTGGGGCGACGGCAGTACGAGCGAACACGAATCTTCCTGCGAGCCGTTTGAAACGCTTGAAGATGAAGAAAAGCGCTTATCTTCGCACCCCTACTTCTTCCACAAATACCGGACACTGGCGTACCGGGAGGTGCGCATCACTCTGTACGAACAGGGCTCGGGGAAGAACCTGAAGACGCTCGAAACCATCAGGCTGAACCAGCACTTGGGTGGAATAAGCGTGTCGGAAAAAATAAGCGGCAGCATCAATTGAGCGCGACCGGACGGGCAGCAATGCCCGTCCTAATTTTTTATACAGAGTTATTCGCCAAGCTGGAACGGTGGATATATATCCGTGAGTCCCATGAAAAAAGCGTTTACCCTAGTGCTCCAGCGAGTCACGCCTACGGTAAAGTTAAAAAGTTCCTGCGGGTATTTACCGATAAACAGCACCGCAAACTGGCCGATAACCACAGCAATAAACGAAGCGATACCAAGCACCCACAAAATAATAAAGTGCGGTACCAACGCTATCGCTTTTGGGAATAAAAACAAAAGAAACGAAAGCGCCCATAAGCGCGAAGACTTTTCCGGCCGGCTGATAGAAACTGTTACGGGATGTTGTGTGTTCATATTTTTATTGTTTTAAATTTAATTACTTTCTAAGATCGGCCCACAAGGATAATATACCAAGCGCTAGAAAAAGTAGTGACTCAATCCAATTGCCTTTCTGAAATGCTTCCACTAGGGCTATCCCGAAAAAATATTATAAATACCGCTTGATTTGTAAACTTTAGATTTTTCATATCCATCCGACTTCTCTTCAAGGATATAAAATAGGTTGCCATTTGGCAATCTATTTTATATCTGCGGTGGCGGGGTGGTTCAGTCCTCGTCCGGATGTTCGTCAAAGTAAGTTCGGATTTTAACCAAAAGGTACCGCAATTCATCCAATTCCGATTTTCAATTTTGGCGGAGGCGGGAGGATTCGAACCTCCGGTACCTTGCGGTACACCCGCTTTCCAAGCGGGCGCACTAGACCACTATGCGACGCCTCCAGAATTGAGGGGGCTCCTTGCGGGGCCCCCTTGAGAAAGTACGATCAGACGACGGTGTGAACCTCGCCGACCTCGGCCAGGAGATTGAAGTTAGGCGGAATGCTGGTGAGCTGTTCTTCCACCCACTCCCGAGCCTGGTCGGTCAGGAACTCGTCCAGTGGGAGTTCCTCGCGGGCCACGATCAGGCACGACAGAAGGTCGTGGTTATTGAGGTCTTTGGGCCAAGTGTGATGGTGGCTCAGCCGGTGGATGACCTCCCGAAACACCTCTTCGGTCTCCATGAGCATCTCCGGCAAGTGCCCAAAGGTGGTCTTGTAGACCTCCAAGAGCATCGCGCGGAGATCCAGATTCCTATTCTGCATGCTCATCCTACCTCACTTTCCTGACCAGGGTGTTGAACTTTGCACCCCTGTCATACTCGTTCTTGAAGAGCCCGAAGCTTTTGGCACCGGGCGAGAAAACAATCGCGGCTTTTGGCATCCTCCGCGCCAGAGCCAACGCGGCGTGAAACGCTTGGGCCAGATCCGCCACCTGGGTAACGCCATGCCACCTCCTAGGCAAACTTGCGATCATATTAGCAGTCGCGGTGCCTTCAAGCAAGATGAGATTATCCTTCTTAATGTATTTAGGAATGACTCTGCCCCAGTTCTTAAAATCAAGATTTCGGTCGGTTCCGCCGGCAATAAGGATAACGTTGGGCCGCCCCCCCTTCGCCAAGGCTCCGAATGGCGAAGCAAATCTTTTTACCGCGGCAATAGAGCCTTCGGGAGAGGTTGCGGTTGTGTCGTTTACTATTGTCAGGTGTTTATTTTTGAAAATAATCTCTTGGCGAAATGGTATTTGTGGAAGCGAAACAATGCGGGATTGAATTTCTTTTCCGGTTACGCCGGCAAGATATGCAGCAAGCGCGGAGGCAAGAAGATTCTCAAGGTTGTGGCTTCCGTATTCTTTTTCAAAACTCTTTACTAAAAGTACCGGGTGGGCGTGCCCGTCAAATTGGTAACAGATCTCGCCCTTTTTATAAAAAACTCCGTTTTGTTTTTTGTTTAATTTACCCGTCGCCGAGAAAAACCAGACATGACATTTGGATTTGCTCTTGGCAAGCTTTGAAAAATACGGCGTCCATTTGTTGTCCGCGTTCAAAATAAGTACTTGACCCTGCTTTTGGCCGATAAATAAATTTGCTTTGGTATCCGCATAACCTTTCATAGTAAGGTGCCGGTTGAGATGGTCTTGGTAAAGATTGGTCACCACGGCAATATCTGATTTTCGCATTTCTTCATTGAATAATTCCAAATGGAAGGATGGGATTTCGGACGCAACCCAGTCTAATTTTGGCGTACGATCTACAATTTTCAGAAATTGATATTCGGTTGAATTACCCGCAATCGCGGAGTGATACTTTGCACCGAGAAAATGATTAATCCAATGCGTGGTCGTGGTTTTTCCACGAGTTCCTGTTATGCCGACAATCGGACAAGTCACCCACTTAAAAAATAGTGTGGCTTCGTTTTCAACAGGAATTCCTTTTTTAAAAGCGTGCTTGATGTATTCATTATTAATTGAAACATCCGGATTCATAACTATTAAATCCGATTTTTCAATGTCTTTTTTTGAATGGCCGCCAAGCTTGAGCAAAACTTTCCCCTTTATTTTTTTAAGGGTTGGAGCCAGGTCTGTTTTGGTTTTCAAATCGGTGACCGTAACTTTTGCGCCATGCTTAATGAGCCAGTTTGTTGTGGCCAGTCCCCCGCCTAAAATCCCGAACCCGAAAACTAAAACTTTTTTATTCCTTATGTCCATTTATTTACCGCGTAAAGCTCTTATCCTTTCTTCAACCGGCGGGTGAGTCATAAATAGTTTTGCAATCCAGTTTTTGTTTTCTTTTCCCTTGAGGGGGTTGGCTAAAAATAGATGTGCGGTTGCGGTATGTGCAGTCCGGAGCGGAACGTCGTCGTGAGATATTTTTTCTAAGGCGCTTGCTAGGCCTTCGGGGTAGCGGGTTAAAAGCGCGCCGGAAGCATCAGCGACAAACTCGCGTTTTCTTGAAACCGCAAGCTGTATCATTGTTGCCGCCAAGGGCGCCAAAATTGCCGAAACAATCGCAAGCACCACAAAGACGGTATTGCCGCCGCGGTCGTTATCTCGGTCTCGCCCTCCCCAGTACGTCATTCTTAAAAACCAGTCTGACATTATCGCGATCATCCCCGCGAGCACCACAACAATCGTGGAAACCAAAATATCACGATTACCAATGTGTGAGAGTTCATGCGCAAGAACGCCAGTCAATTCGTTGTCATCAAGTCGCTCAAGTGCGCCTTGGGTTACCGCAACCGCCGCATGCTTAGCATCGCGTCCGGTTGCAAAGGCGTTAATTTGCTGGCCGGGGATTATATAAAGCCTAGGTAAGGGTAAGCCGGCAGTGATTGAAAGATTTTCAACAATTCTGAAAAGTCTTTCATTGCCAGACCTCTCAAGTTGACGTGCGCCAGACATCGCAAGGGCGACTTTATCGGAGTACCAATATGCGAAAATATTACCAACAACGCTCATGAAAGCAAAGATGTAAAGAATTGATGGATTGCCGTACGCTCGGCTAAATACAAATCCCACCGCGACCAAAAGCACAAAAACCGCTGTCATGAGCAACCAGCTTTTGCGGACATTACTGTCCTGATGAGTATAAAGATTCTGAACCATCTGGATTTTATAATTTTATAGATTTCTTTGTTGTGGGTTTCAGCGACTTACGGGCGGCTAAAGCACGCC
Source organism: Patescibacteria group bacterium (assembly GCA_038062135.1). Classification (GTDB taxonomy): domain Bacteria; phylum Patescibacteriota; class Minisyncoccia; order 2-02-FULL-40-12; family GWA2-44-9; genus JBBTXT01. The sequence goes on from JBBTXT010000003.1 coordinate 8,377, forward strand.
CTGTCGCCTGCGGTGCTCACTCGTCGTATGTCTATACGACTCATTTCGCTCCTCGCCCACGCCTCGAACTCTAAAAAATTCTTTCAATCCCACAAATCTTAGAACGAAACTTTTACCGGTTCGCGCTGTGCCTCGTCAGAGAGCTGGAAGAATTCTTCTTTCTTAAAGCCAAATAATCCGGCGACAATATTTGTCGGAACTGTTTCAACCTTAGTGTTGAGAATCAAAACGTTTGAATTGTAGAACCGACGGGCAGCCTGGATTTTGTTTTCCGTGTCAGATAACTCTTCCTGAAGTTTTGTAAAACTTTCTACTGCGCGCAGTTGTGGATACGCCTCCGAAAGCGCGAAGATGGATTTCAAAGCACCCGTGAGCATATTTTCGGCTTGTGCGTGTTCGGCAACGGTTTGCGCACCCATCGCCTTGGCGCGAGCGGAAATCACCGCATCCAGGGTTCCCTTTTCATGTTCGGCATAGCCCTTAACCGTTTCCACAAGATTCGGAATAAGGTCGTAGCGACGCTTTAACTGTACATCAATATCGGACCAGGATTCTTTAACCCTGTTCTTGGCCAACACGAGGCCGTTGTAGACGAAAATGAGCCACAGAACAATCAACCCGAGAACAATGTATATGATTGGCATATGTAGAGAGATAAACTATTTGTTACCAGCTAATGGTACAAGACTAAATCAGCAAATACAACCCTAATAATCGCCCATTCCACCAGCGGGCATGGTGGATTCTTTCTTTTCTTCAGGGATATCGGTAATCAAGACTTCGGTGGTAAGTATGAGTGAAGCAACAGATACTGCATTTACGAGAGCGGACTTCACCACCTTGAGCGGATCAATAATGCCGGTTTTTATCATGTCTACATACTCTCCAGAGAGTGCGTTAAAGCCCATGCCTTTTTCCATCCCCGCAACCTGCTGAACGACCTCATTGGCTTCTTTGCCGGAGTTTTCCGCAATTGAACGAAGTGGTTTTTCAAGAACTGCTTTAACCACCATCAATCCCTTGGCTTCATCGCCGAATTCGGAAACGCCTTTTACTGATTTATAGTTGAGCTCTTTTGCGGCTTCAAAGAGCGCAATGCCCCCGCCGGAAACAATTCCCTCTTCCAGCGCAGCGCGGGTGGCGGCGACTGCGTCTTCAATCCTAAATTTCTTTTCTTTGAGTTCGGTTTCGGTAAGCGCACCAACTTTGATTACCGCAACGCCGCCGGAAAGTTTCGCCAGGCGTTCCTGAAGTTTCTCTTTGTCAAAACTGGAAGTAGTTGCGGTGAGCTGTTTGCGAAGTTGTTCAATGCGCTTTTCTATATCGGCCTTCTTCCCTTTGCCGCCGACGATCGTAGTTTTATCTTTGTTGGCAACAATCTTTGAAGCACGCCCAAGCATTTCAAGTTCAACATTTTCAAGCTTGATTCCTTTTTCTTCGGAGACAACCGTACCGCCGGTAACAATCGCGATGTCGCTTAACATATCTTTCTTACGATCGCCGAAGCCGGGAGCTTTCACGGCTAACGCGTGAAAATTCCCACGAAGCTTGTTTACTACGAGCGTAGTCAACGCATCGCCCTCAACATCCTCGGCAATAATCACAAGATCACGCTTACCGGCCTTTGAAACTTTTTCCAACAGAGGAACAATGTCTGCAATGGCGGAAATCTTTCGGTCGGTTAATAAAATATAGGGATCGTTATAGCTGGCTTCCATGCGTTCGGCGTTCGTTATCATATATGCCGACAGGTAACCGCGATCAAACTGCATTCCTTCAACAAGCTCTTTGGACATTTCAGTGGATTGCGATTCTTCTACCGTTACTACGCCGTCTTTACCGACTTCTTTAAATACGTCCGCGATAAGAGAACCGATTTCCGGATCGTTGGCAGAAATGGAGGCAACTTCTTTAATATTTGCGCTCGTGACTTTTTGTTTGCGGGCATCAAGAAAGTCAATAACCCACTCAACCGCCTTATCCATGCCGCGCTTGAGCACAATCGGATTTGCACCCGAAGCGACCGCAGAAAACCCTTCCGCCACAATAGCCTGCGCTAAGATGGTCGCCGTGGTCGTTCCATCACCCGCGATATCGTTTGTTTTAGACGCAACTTCTTTAATAAGGTCCGCGCCCATATTTTCAAACTTATCTTTGAGTTCAATATCCTTCGCAACTGTTACGCCGTCTTTGGTAATAACCGGCGAACCGAATCCGCGGTCTAAAACAACGTTCCGCCCCTTGGGGCCAAGGGTAACTTTTACCGCATTTGCAACTTTATCTACTCCGCGCTTGAGCGCTTCACGGGCATCATCTTTATATAATATTTGCTTAGGCATAGTTTTTATGTGAATTAATCAATTACCGCGAGAATGCTGTCCTCGGCCACAATCGTGTACTCTTTGCCGTCCACTTTTACCTCATGGCCGTAGCTGTACACCACAATGTCGCCCTTCTTAACCTGCAAAGGAATACGCTTGCCGTCCACAAGTTTACCAGGCCCGGCGGCGATTACTTTGCCCTGCTCTTGGCGTTCTTTACTGATGGTATCAGGAAGAATTATCCCGCCCTTCTTTTTTTCTTCTTTTAAGGGCTCGATGACGACGTGATCTGATAATGGTTTAATCATAAGTATTAAAAATTAGCAGTTACCTTATACGAGTGCTAATTATGATAGCAAAAGGAAGGGGGCCGTCAACTACTTGGCCCCCTCTGTGCGATTAACTCCTTTTCGGAACTTTGCCAGTATCGCTTCCGCGCCTTCATGGTCAACGCGGGCCCAGGCTCTTACGTACGGATCTTTCTTGTCCGTTCCAGCCCGAGAACGCTCTATGGCAACGATGTTGTTGCCGCCCAATTTACCAAAACTGGCCACAAGTGCAGAAAAGACAACAACATGGTTTGCGAACCGCCCGTCCTCCGACTCTTTGCCGAGGGCTGAAGTCGTGGCACGTTTGAGTATCTGACCCTCTGCTCCTTTCGTCAGGTTGTGCACGAGCTCGTGAGCTACCGCCGCTACACAGCCGCTTGAGGTGTCCGCCAGTTCCGCAGGTATCAGAATTGGCCTGCTAAACGGTTGGCCCCCATTTCCCACAATGAAGGCTGGGATTTTGGCGGACTTGAAACGTAGGCCAAGTTCCTGCTCCATCATCGGCATTACTAACGGCTCCCAGCCTGCCCAGACTTGCTTGCACAGATCGGCTCGTTTCTCCAAATCCTCTAGGGTGAAGAGTGGCCCAGTCCACGATGATGCGTTTCCAGCGATCTGGAGAGAAAGATCTATGTCGTAGCCGACTTCAATAACGACTCGCGGACTGTATTTCCCTGGCGGGGAATTGCTTCCACAACCAGTGAGCATCGCCAACAGTCCGGCGCACAGCACTATCGCGTATCGGACCATGGCAAGGCCTCCTTTGCAGGCATACTACGTCAAAGTAATCCCGAGTCAAGCTCTTGATATTTCCAGAGTGTTCCAAAATCAGCAACGGTTCGATTGTAACGTTCCAGGATATTTTTTTCCGCCGAGTGTGGATGAAACTCCAATTCGCCGTCATTCCAGATAATTCGCCCGCCGGATTCGTAGGTTACAGGGTTTTTTATAATACGACCCTGCTGATATTTCTTGGCAACCTTTTCAACCAAATCGCCCAACTTTGAGTTTAAAATAAATTCCCCCGCTTTTGAAAAAAAACTTAAGACTTTGTTTTTTCTCACATCTCTAAGAATAGTAGTTGGAACAGAAGTTTGAAAAGCGAGGTATTCTCCAATCCAAAGATTTTCTTTATAAAACCGTCCTGCTAAATCCCCCACGATGAAAACTGGTTTGAGATTCGCGTACGTCTGAGCATTAAATAAACTTTGATGCGGAATGCGGAGAGATAAGTCGGTTATGTAGTGATTAAAACAAAACTTATCCGGCGCAACCTTGTCGCGCCAGGTTCGGCGAACTCCCATCAAAGAAGCCAACCCCGATAAAATAAGCCGACAGGTATAGAGCCGTCCCGCTTGCGCAATTACCAAAACGTCAAAATCGCTTTTTTCCCCGGCGCCCTCCAGGGCAAGAGAACCGCTCGCAAGCATTCCTCTCAAAAATGGAACCGCTTGAAACCACCAAGCAAAGCGTAAAAGTTTTTTCCACTTCTGGGCAGATATTTTTTCGCGTTCTATCCGGCGCTCATACAAATCTTGCTGGCCCGGAAACATATAGTATCCGTCGCACACACATAAACGACCAACGGAAACAAACTCATCGCACAGATTTATAACATCAATAAGTTTCGGCTGTTTTTCAAAAGATTCGCCCCACCTCTTTGGATTTATAAGAAACTGAAAAATCTCCAGCGGAGTAAGGGTAATATTCAAAGAATCATAATAGGCAACCGTGGCTAAAATTGAATTTTTGAGCGCTTCCACAACGTTCAAATACTAGCCTTTTGTTGGCTTATTTCAAACTTGACCAAGCATGTTTTAATATGCTATAATATAGTTGTTCTTAAACAATTCGTTCGCAATCGTTTTTCACGTTCAAGTCCTAAGGAGGGGCTAAAAGATGAGCACACTGATGGTTTGGCGCGTGACCACCGTTATTGTCTTGATCATGACAATCGCCTTCGTGGTGGTGGTAACTAGTAAGAAGCGAACGACCCAGAAAGTCGCACTTTGGATACTACTCGCAATGGCGTGGGTGGCGGGGATTCTGGCCTTCATCGCGACAACACCGGCTCACGGCGCCGACCTCAAGCCGAAGATGTTCCCAACGGCAGAGGCCAGGCTCCTGGAACAGGAGCTTGTGAACGCCCACATCAAGCGAGAGATGCTTCCGTCGACAAAGACGGACATCTACGCCTGCGAGGACTACGACCTCAAGATCACGCGTCTCGTCGAGCTGTACGACCAGCTCAACCGCACCGAGATGGCGCGCCAGTGGCGGCTCCACCTCGGCCACGTGTTCGAGTTCTCCCTGAACTTCTGCGAGGACGTTCAGGACTCGGAGAGGTTCAAGAAGTCGTACGAGCTGTATCGTCTGGCCGGGGACAACATCCGCGCGAGACGAGCGGCTGGCAAGGAGGCGCGACGCCTACGCTACCTGTACGCCAATGGTGACTCCGTCGAAACGGAGGACATCAACGGCAACCACCGTTGGGAGCACTACTACGGGAAGGGAGACCAGGGGCTTCTCAAGGAAGCCAAGAAGTGGGAGAAGCTGGCCCACTAATCGGAGGAGGGAGGGTCGGAGAAGCTCTGACATGGCCAGGCGTGAACAACGCCTGGCCTATTTCTTTTTGATAAAAGTATTATTTTATGGGATAGTATATGCCGCGTATGGATATTACGACGCTTAAAAATGTTACTAATAAATTCCCCAAAAAGCCGGGTATATACCGGTTTTTAGACCCGCACCAAAAGCCCATATATATAGGAAAGGCCTCTAACCTAAAAAACAGGGTAATTTCTTACGCCCGACCAATTGATTCAAGAATTGTGGCAATGGTGTCAGACGCAAAAAGTCTTACATTTACGGAAACCGGATCAGATATTGAAGCGCTCATCCTGGAATCCCAACTCGTTAAAAAGTACTTACCGAAGTTTAATATTATGCTCCGCGACGACAAGCAATACTTTTTTGTCGCATTCACCCAGCCTAACTTTTCTAAAAAAAAGTTAGGCGGGCAAGCTGACGAGCAATTTCCAAGAATATTTCTAACCCACCAACCACAACAAACAACAAGAAACAAGCGACAAGCAAGTGGTATTGAATATATCGGTCCGTTCACCGAGGGAACCGCGCTTAAAACAACCTTGAGGGCATTGCGGAGAATATTCCCCTACTGCACCTGCAAACAAAAACATAATGTGATGTGTCTAAATGGACACATCGGCGCATGTCTCGGTTTTTGTTGCTTAAAAAAACCGGAAAACCCGAACAGAAAATCTTACCTCTCCAATATTCGTGCGATAAAAGAAGTTCTAAGCGGTAAAAGGACCAGCTTAATCAAAAGATTAGAGAAAGAAATGAAAGAGCGCGGGAAGCGATTAAAACTAGAAGAAGCATCCGCAATCCAAGGGAAAATTGAAAAAGTGCGAAGGGTGTTTGAAAATGCCCAGATAATCCAGAGAATGTCTGGCGAAAGAATCCCAGATTCTTCAAGAGAAAGTATAAAAACTTTTTTGGGTCTTGCGAAAAATCCAGTCAGGATTGAAGGCTATGACGTGGCGCACATCCAGGGTAAGCATACCGTCGGCGCTATGGTTGTGTTCAATAATGGCATGCCGGACAAAAACAGCTACCGTAAGTTTAAAATCCATTCTTCAAAACCGGGCGACGATACTGGAGCATTGCGTGAAATGCTAACCCGCAGAATAAAGCATGCGGAATGGCCCGCTCCAGATTTGGTCATCATTGATGGAGGAATGGGTCAACTCAATGTCGCTATTGAAATCTTTGGCAATAATCATCCATTAATCGCCCTGACAAAAAATAACAAACACCAGGGTGACCTTGTGCTTGTTTCGGTTTCAAAAAAGAAGCCTGCGCAATATCCATTATCAGGCTTGCCGGAAGAGGTAAAAAACCTGATTTTGTCGGTAGACGCGGAAGCACATCGCTTTGCAATCGGGTTTTACCGCTCGTTGCACAAACGTGAAATGCGTGGTAAGGTGGGTAGGCAATAATATGACAGGTCTCATTGTAAGGTTACTAAGCAATTCGTTAGCCCTTTTTGTAGCTACAAAGTTTGTAGACGGCTTTTCCGTTGTTGGCGGATGGAAGGAATTCCTCCTTGCAGGAGCAGTTCTTGCCCTCCTAAACCTCCTTGTAAAGCCGATTCTTAAGGCGCTGACTCTTCCGCTTATTATCCTCACGCTCGGCCTGTTCACATTCGTCATAAACGCGGCAATCCTTTGGAGCTTAACCTTCATGTTTAGCTTCGTGGTGATCGGCGGATTAATACCGCTTGCAATAGCTACGTTGGTAATCGCGATTGTAAATATGCTGATGCCGGGCAACACATAATAAAAACCTAATGAACATTATTTCTTACATCCAAATCACCAGCGCAGTTCTGCTTATTATTACGATTTTGCTTCAGCAAAAGGGAAACGGTTTAGGCTCAACCTTCGGCGGATCCGGCGGCGAGTACAGCACCAAACGCGGCGCTGAAAGAGTAATATTTGGAGCAACCATCGTTTTGGCCGTTATATTCATCGCCACCTCCGTCCTTAGGGTTCTGGCCCGCTAGTTATAAGACCCGTCGCAGAAGGCGGGTTTTTCGCCTCTCGATTAGGCTTTATGTAAAATAAAGCCTAATCGTCCTGAGGAGCAGCGGTTTTACCGCTTAGCGACGTAGGATTACATTGATTATATATTTATGGATACCAGCCCACACCAATTAGATGATTTCTTCATGCAACCGGAGGATCCGAAGGTTCCCGGCCGCCAAGGAATCAAAGAAAGCCTGCGAAACGGCCTGGGATTGCGCGCCCGAATAAGATTGCTCCCGAAAGTCCTTTCATTAAGCGAGCGCTATATTATCGGTGCATTGTTGGTTATCGCCGCCGGAGCCATTCTCGCAATTCCGGTTACTACTTATTTCCATTTTACAACCGCCGTCGCGGATGATGGCGGAAGCTTCAGCGAGGGCTTGTTGGGCGAGCCGCGATTAATTAATCCTCTCTTGCCACCGGCGACCGACAGTGATCGAGACATCGCAACACTTGTTTATTCCGGCCTTTTGAAACACAACGAGGAAGGCAAACTGGTTCCGGATCTGGCAAAATCATATGAAATCTCAAGTGATGGATTAAATTATACCGTTTACCTAAAGCGTGATGCGCTTTGGCAAGATGGAAAATCGGTAACGGCCGATGATGTAATCTTTACAATAGAAACGGCGCAGAATCCTGACTATGGAAGCTCGCAGAGAATCAGCTGGCAGGGCGTTGAGGTTGAAAAAATAGACGATTACGCGTTGATGTTTAAGTTAAAGAATAAATACGCGCAGTTCTTGAACAATTTTACACTCGGCATTATTCCCAAGCACCTCTGGCAGGACGTGAAACCAATTAGCTTTTCGCTTTCTGAACTAAACCTTAAACCAATTGGCTCCGGGCCGTACAAGTTTGATAAGCTCCGCAAAGACAGGTTGGGCAGAATAATTTCTTACGAATTAACGGCGAACGATAAATACTACGACGGGCAACCGAACATAGATCGGATAGAACTTAAATTCTACGCCTCGGAGGACGAACTTATTGATGCTTACAACCGAAACGAGGTTGAGAGTTTGAGCGTTATTTCCGCACAGAATATTAAACGTCTTAAATACAAGAGCCGGATTTCAACCAAACAAATAAGGCTCCCGAGGTACTTCGGATTATTCTTTAATCAAAACAAGAGCGCCGCACTGGCAAATAAAAACGTACGCCTGGCATTAAGCTACGCCACCGATAAGCCCGCGCTTTTACGCGACATACTGGACGGCAACGGAATAATCGTTGACTCGCCCATGATCGGAGGAATTCTAGATATAAACTCTGCGGTTAAGAAATATGATTTTAACCAGGAAGAAACAAAGAAGATCCTAGCTACCGACGGTTGGAAAACTCCCGAAGGCGGAACCATTCTTGAAAAGGGAAAGAACAAACTGTCATTCAAAATAACGACGTCAACCTGGCCGGAATTAGTATCGGTTGCTGAACATATCCGCGACCAGTGGAAATCGGTCGGCGCTGAAGTCACGATAGAAGCCCTCCCGATATCCCAACTGCAGGCATCTATAAAGGAGCGTAACTATGACATTCTTCTTTTTGGAGAAATCTTAAATATTGATCCGGACCCATTTTCTCTCTGGCATTCTTCTCAAAAACGCGACCCCGGACTAAACCTTGCGCTGTACGATAATAAAACAGCCGACACCTTGCTTGAGGAAGCAAGACAAACATTGAATATTCTTGAAAGAATGCAGAAATACGACGATTTTCAGAAACTTACAATTGAAGATATGCCGGCAATATTCCTGTACAGTCCGTACTACCTATACGGCCAATCAAAGGATATAAAGGGCATGAATACCAGTATTATATCCATGCCCGCCGATAGGTTTTCAAATATCGGCTCATGGTATATTAATACCAAGCGGGTTTGGAAGGGTTCAAAATAGTTTGCGTAAATCGCCAGAGTATGCTATACTGGTGCATACGGTGATTTTCTCGGGCTTCGGTAAAGCCGAAACCCAGCGCAACGTTCCAGCGAGTGAAGCGTTCGTTTATTTTTGGGCTATATTGAGAGGGCGAATGGCGAAACTGGCAGACGCGCTAGCTTCAGGAGCTAGTGGGAGCAATCCCGTGGAGGTTCAAATCCTCTTTCGCCCACATAGAGAAAACTGTATTAATCTCTAATTAATCAAGGACTTGCCGCTATTAATTTACGGCGTCCTTAAAAGTAAAAAATATGATTGACAGAAAGACCGGGACCACCGAGCCACAAGATGCTCCTGTGTCCCCATCAGATGCTGACGGCCAAAAGCCTCGCCAGCGAGTTTCAGCAGGAAGAACTCCCGCGGCAAGCGGACAAGAGTCTTCCGAGGAAAGTCAGAATGCGGGTTCTAAGCGCCGTTCACGTGCGCGTTTTGGCGCACGCCGATCTCGTTTACCGAGTGAACGACGCTTGCCTCCAACACAGATGCACGAGGGGCGAGTTGGGACACCGGAACACCTCAAGGGTACTGAAGATGAAACGCTTAAGTTCTATGCCCTTGGCGGTTTGGGAGAAGTCGGCCGCAATATGTACGTCATGGAATACAAGGATGAAATCGTCATCATTGACGCCGGAATCCTGTTTCCCCAAGACAACATGCCAGGCATAGACTTTATCGTCCCCGACATCTCATCACTTGAACCCAAGAAAGATAACATCCGCGCGCTCATTCTGACGCACGGCCACATGGACCACATCGGCGGAGTCCCTTATCTTCTTGAAAAACTCGGCAACCCAGACATTTACACCGCGCTTCTAACAGAAAAGCTGGTCTTGAAGCGCCACAGCGAATTCCCCCACTTACCCAAACCAAACATGGAAGTAGTTAAGGCTGGTCAGACCATAAAGCTCGGGCAGTATTTCACGATTGAGTTCTTCAACATGAACCACAACATTCCCGACGACTTGGGTCTATTTATCCAGACTCCTGTCGGAAACATGGTTCACACCGCAGACTTTAAATTTGACCCGAACCCGCTCTATGGCGAACCGGCAAATTATCCGCTCCTGGAAGAGTTTGGCAAGCGCGGCGTGCACACGCTCGTTTGTGAATCTACTGATGCAGAAGACGAGGGTCACTCCATTTCCGAACAAACGGTTTACGAAAACATGGAGATTATCTTTAAAGAAGCCCAGGGCATGCTTGTCTTTGGAACGTTTTCGTCCATGATCAACCGCATGCAACAGATCGTGAAGCTGTCCGAAAAATACGGAAGAAAAGTTATCTTTGACGGCTACTCCCTAAAAACCAACGTAGAAATCGCAAAAGAAATCGGCTATCTAACTATTGATAAAGGAACGCAGATCCCGATTGAGCAAATCGGCAACTACCCTCGTGAAAAAATAACGGTCATTGCCACCGGCGCACTCGGACAAGAATCTGCTTCGCTGATGCGCATCGTGAACCAGGAACACCGCCATTTGTCGGTCAATAAGGGCGATAGCGTCGTGTTCTCATCTTCGGTTATTCCGGGCAATGAACGCTCGGTGCAGTACCTCAAAGACATGCTCTACCGCGCCGGCGTTAAAGTGTACCACTACCAGATGATGGACTTGCACGCCGGAGGCCACGCGAAAAAGGAAGACTTGGTTAAGATTCTTGATTTACTAAAACCAAAGTTCCTGATCCCGCACCACGGCCAATACTCCATGATGGTTACCCTGGGTGAAATCGGCAAAGAGCGAGGCGTCGCTGAAGAAAACATAATTATTGCCGACAATGGACAAGTCGTCCATCTTACCCCCGACAACTGGTGGTTTGATAAGAAGAGCGTCCAAACCAACTACATTATGGTTGACGGTCTCGGCGTTGGCGACGTAGGCAACGTCGTATTGCGCGATCGCCAGGTGCTCGCCGAAGACGGCATGTTCGTGATTATCGCCGTCGTAGACACTCGTACCGGCCAGGTGCGCCAAAGCCCAGATATTATCTCTCGCGGTTTCGTGTATCTTAAAGAACAGAAAGACCTTCTGTCTCTAACCCGCAAAAAGATTCGCCAGATTGTTGAATCCGAAAAAGCACGTCCGCTCAACATCCAATATCTCAAAGACAACATTCGCGACGAAATCGGCCGGTTCCTCTTCCAAAGAACTGAACGAAGACCGATGGTGTTACCGGTCATTATAGAAGTATAATTGCGAATCTAGCCTCTCCTCAACACCGGAACGCCCCTTCCAGCGAGGGGCGTTCCTTTTCCTCACGACGGCACCCAGCCCATTAATCAATGGGCTGGGACCGAGCTGCCTGTTGCGCAGTGTTTTAGAAGAGACCAGATTCGCAATCATTGCCGCCTCTGGCGGACTTTTGATTTGTGCGATATTCTTAACAATCATGTCTAAGAAAGTTTTACTCACTGGTGACCGGCCGACAGGCCCGCTCCATATCGGCCATTATTTTGGTTCGCTCATCAACCGCAAAGCATTGGAAACGGATTACGAGAGTTATATTCTCATAGCCGATATTCAGGCTCTTACCGACAACTGGGAACAGCCGGAAAAAGTTCGCGCGAATGTGTACGAAGTGGCAGCAGATAATCTGGCACTCGGGATTGATCCGGAAAAAACGACGCTCTATATCCAAAGTCAAATCCCCCAGATCGCGGAATTAACGGTTTTATATTCAAACCTAGTCACCGTAAATACGCTCCGCCGCAACCCGACCGTAAAAGCCGAGATTGCACAAAAGAAGGAGTTATTTGGCGCGGACGGCGAAAGCGTCACTTATGGCTTTTTGGGTTACCCCATAAGCCAGGCCGCGGACATCACCCATGTGCGGGCAGATATCGTACCCGTCGGTGAAGACCAACTGCCGATGATTGAGCAAACCAGGGAAATAATAGAAAAGTTCCACCGCATTTATAACACCGAAATCTTCCCCTTCCCCCAGGCAAAACTTTCCCAGGCACCGAGAATTCTTGGACTGGATGGCAACGCTAAAATGTCCAAGAGCCTCAACAACGCAATTTACTTAAAAGATTCTGCCGAAGAAACTGAAGCAAAAATAAAAGTCGCCACTACGGATTCCGAAACCACTGTCGGCTACAATCCAGAAAAACGGCCGGAGGTTTCAAATCTTGTTTTAATCTACGCCCTTGCAAAAGGTATGACTCCCGAACAAGCCATTGGTGAGCTCGGGCAAATCAATTACAGCACATTTAAACCGCTCCTTGCCAAAGCCCTCAACGAACATCTTGCACCACTGCGCGAACGGAGAATTGAGATCGTTTCCAAACCAGGCTACACTGCAGAAATCCTCTCCGCCGGCCGCGAGCGCGCTATTAAAAAAGCCGAAGAAACCATGAACCTCGTCCGGAAGGCAATGAAGATTGACTACTAATTTTTTAAGGAATAGTATCTTAATGAAATAAGGAGGAGTCGTGAAAGAAACTAGAGTGTCGTTCAACGACCTGCTTCCGCACCAGAAGGAACAGGTTCGCACCCTGCTCGCGTCCGCGGGCGGGAACCCTGGGGGTGACATCGTGGAGATAGTAATTCTCACCAGACCATTCAACGAGGAGATTCTGCGTCCGTTTCTGAAGACGCCCCACATGGATGTCGGGGGAGACTGTCCGGACGGTCAGCGCCTGAGCCAGGTTCTGCCCAACCATCCGCTCTCTCGAATTATCCGAGACGAGATGGATGACTAGGTAAACGGCGCTAAGCACCGACCACACGCACGCTCCATCTGCTTCGGCGGGTGGAGCGCTGTTTTCTTTTTGCTCCATTCAGCTTATACTTGGGCCGTATGTTGTCTAAGAATATTAAGAAAATATACCTTATCGGCATTAAGGGAACCGGGATGTCGTCCCTGGCGGTTTTGCTTAAAAAACTCGGCTACCAAGTAAGCGGGTCCGACACGGCAGAAAAGTTCTTTACCGAGACCCAGCTTAAAAATTCTAAAATCCCCTACACGGAGGGTTTTTCTGCGGGACATATAAAAAAGGCCAAGCCGGATTTAGTTATTACTTCTACCGCTTACAATGAGCGTAATCCTGAAATCGCTGAAGCGAAAATACTCCGCTCGCGGATGATGAGCTACCCCGAAGCGGTCGGGGCAATTTCCCGCCAGCTTATTTCAATCGCCGTCTGCGGAAGCCATGGCAAAACAACCACCACCTCAATGCTAGGCTGGATCATGCAGTCCAATGGCGCTACTTCAGTCTTAACCGGCACCGTCGCCGACGACATTACCAAAAACAATCACGGCAAGCCGTCATTCTTCGTGTTTGAAGCCGACGAGTACCAGAACAAGCTCCAACACTATTCGCCCGCCGCGGTAATCCTGACCAATATAGATTATGACCACCCGGATTACTTCAAAAATAAAACTTCATATCTGGCTGTGTTTAAAGAGTTTACTAAAAAGATTTTAAAGCAAGGCGGTTTTGTTCTGTACTGCGCCGAGGACAAGCTTACATCTAAACTCCTGCGCGGTAAGCCCAACACTCACAGCTATGGATTTAGTAAGCGGGCAGATTATAGAATTGAACTCGGCAAGAAAAAGGATTTCACCATCCGGCAGAACGGCGACCACCTGGCTGATATTAAACTCTCTGTATTCGGCAACCACAACATTTTAAACGCAACCGCGGCGGCGGTTATGGCGATGCGTTTTGGCATCCCCCCAGACGCGACAGCCGGTCGCCTGGCATCTTTTAAGGGCGTGAAGCGACGCATGGAACTAGTTCCTAGTAAAAAATATACAATCATAGACGACTACGGCCATCACCCGACCGAGATTAGGGCAACTCTTTCCGCAATCAGAGAACAAAATCCTAAGGCGCACATAACTGCCGTGTTTCACCCCCACACCTTTACGCGCACCAAGGCGCTGATTAAAGATTTTGGAAAAGCATTTAAGGATGCTAACCTAACCCTCGTGCTTGATATTTATCCATCCGCGCGCGAGACCGCCAGCGGAATACATTCAGAAGATGTTGTGCGCGAACTAGCTAAAAATAAAGCTAAAGCAGTGTACACGCCCTCAATCCCGGATGCTGCGGCATACATCAAGCATCACATTCCCAAAGGATCAATCGTGGTTACCATCGGCGCGGGCAATGTGTGGCAGTTGTGCGAATTGATTAAATAAAACTATGATAATTAATGAGCTAAAGGATGTACTAATTCTTATCCTTGGGTGGCTCCTTGGTTTACTGGGACCAGTAATTGTGGACGCCATAAAAGATAAGCGCGAAGCCAAGGCTATGAAGGCGGCTTTATTTTCAGAGCTTCACGAGCTTCAGTACAGACTTATGCTGTCTGCGTATCAAATTGAGAGTAGGTATGGTGAATTAAATCATGAATTTTTCCTATGGGCCCAGGGTATACTTGTTGGATATAAAGGTGTTAATTCAAGCGAGTCTCTATTGAAGATAATTGGTCCATTATTAAAACTAACGGATGAGCAGATGAAGACTTATGCACAACAAACAAAACAGCAAAACCAGCCCATCTCAGGTCTATCTCTAAAAAAGTATTCCTTGTCATTATTGGAGTCATACTTATCATCACTAGCAAAATTTGATTCAAAATTAAGGGGTCATCTTTTAGAATTGAAGGTTCATATTGCTTTTATAAACGAGGTTGTTGATGATGCTCGTTATTATTTTAGGCTTTCATTTCAAAATAATATCTCTCCTACAAATTATGACATCGCAAATAATAATATGATAGATTCTTATAAAGCTTATAAATCACAAGCAAGGGTTGCTGTTGAGATTATTGGTAAAATCTTATCAAAAAAATAAATGTCAAGTACAAAACTTTCCATCGGTATTGTCGGTCTTCCCAATGTGGGCAAATCCACGCTTTTTAAAGCCGTCACCAACAAACAGGTAGATATTCAGAACTACCCCTTTACCACTATTGAACCGAATGTGGGCGTCGTAGCGGTACCGGATGAACGCGTTGATGCGCTGGCACTGATGTCAGGATCGGCCAAGAAAATCTACACCACCATTGAGTTCACAGATATTGCGGGTCTGGTAAAAGGTGCGAGTCAGGGCGAGGGCCTTGGCAATAAATTTTTGGCCAACATCCGCGAGGTAGACGCAATCGCCCAAGTAGTGCGCGCATTTGAAGATGCAAACATCACCCACGTCCACAGCCGGATCAACCCAGTTGAAGACATCGGGATCATCAACACAGAACTTATTATTGCTGACCTAGACACGGTCACCCGAAGAATTGAAAAAACGGCCAAAGAGGCGAAGAACGACAAGAAAGCACAAAAAGATTTACCCATCCTGGAAAAGCTCAAACAAACACTTGAAAGCGACACGATTATTTCTAAAATTGATCTTCATGAAGAAGAACGCGAATTGGTCAAAGAGCTTAACCTCCTAACCGCCAAGCCATTTATTTACGTAATCAACGTTTCAGAACAACAGCTTTTGGATAACTGGCAGCCGGACGAAAAGTTAAAGTTAGCCTTTGGAAATGCCTCATTTGTCGTGATGTGCAACAAGCTAGAACTTACACTGTCCGAATTATCACAGGAAGAACGGAAAGAGCTCATGCTAGAGTTCAATCTGCTTGCCACGCCGGAGCCATCTGGCGCAGGTGGGCCCGAGAGCGGTTTGGATAAGTTAATTAAAGAGAGCTATCACACGCTTGGACTCATAACGTTTCTCACCACTGGACTAGATGAAAGCCGAGCCTGGACGGCGCACAAAGGAGATTTAATACCCAAGGCATCCAGCGCGATTCATACTGATTTTGAAAGACTGTTTATACGCGCCGAGGTCATCAATTGGAAAACCTTACTTGAGTGTGAGAGCTACGCAACCGCCCGCTCAAAGGGACTCGTTCGTACAGAGGGCAAAAATTACGTCATCCAAGATGGCGATGTTGTTGAGATTCTTATTGGAAAATAAAGGGCGCGGGATCCGAAGATCCCGCGCTATGGTTGGTGGTGCCGTTCTTGCCTAGGCGGCACTCGCGGTGGCCGGCTTGGGAACGGACCTGACCCAGGCGAACTTCCCCGTGTCCTGGAACATCAACCGCCCCTTCTTCCAGCAGACATCCTTGCCGGTGCTCGCGGCGGTCTGCTTGGCCAGCTTCTTGCGCTCGGTCCGGAAGGACCGCGCCTTCAGCTCCGCTTCCGTCTTCTTCCTGACCATGGGCCGGGCCATGGAACCTCCTCTTTTTACGCCGAACCACTTCGGCGATGTCCTAATATATTATCATACATAAACAGGGTGTGTCAACTTTTGACTTTTTACCGTAAAATTGCTACTATTTTGGAGTATCAATAACCGCGTAGAAAGTACGCGGAAACCCCGCCAAACTTTTACTTCGTAAAACTTAGGCTGGCAAACCAAAGTATTGTATGTCTGAAACTTTAACCATGTACGAACTGGGGTACCACTTGGACCCCGCCCTGGACGAGGCAACCGCCGCCCAGAACAGGACCGCAGTAGAAAAGCTCGCGACCGATAAGGGCGCCACGATAGTCATGTCGAAAGAGCCGGAACGCACCCGTCTCTCGTATCCGATTAACCACCAGCGCGCAAGCTATTTCGGATATTTCCGTTTTACGCTTGAGAACAAGGATGGTTTGGCGGAAATGGACGAGGAGCTCAAACTCAATCCGGCAGTTATTCGTTCCGTTTTGCTAAAGATTGAACCGGAATCCGAAAGACGGGCACCGCGCATACGTCCTACTATGGAGAAAAAGACTACACCGGCCGTTCCCAGCCAGCCGAATGCCGCGCTGGATGAACAGATTGAAAATGTTTTAGGAAACATTTAAGCTATCCGAATATGAATCTCAACAAAGTATTACTGATCGGACGCCTAACTCAAGACCCGGAAACCCGCGCTACGCCCGGCGGACAGACCGTAACCACGATCCGGATGGCCACCAACCGCAACTGGACCAATCAGACCAGCGGTCAGAAGCAGGAATCAACCGAGTTCCATACTGTTGTTGCCTGGGGGCGGCTTGCAGAGATAGCCAGCCAGTACTTAAAGCGTGGGGGTTTAGTTCTTATTGAAGGTCGGCTTCAAACCCGCACCTGGGTCGGCAAGGATACGGTAAAACGCTACACCACCGAAATAGTAGCCGAGAACTTACAGCTTGGTCCGCGAAGCTACAGCCAGGGCGGAAGCACCATGTCGGACGTTCGCCAGCCTGACCGCCTGTCCGGCCAGGGGTCAGAGCCCGCAACAAAGCCTGCTAGCCAGCCCAATGCGGCTCCCCTTGAAGATGAGATACCAATCATCAGTGAGGATGAGGTAGCCCGCCAAGGACAAGAAATTGAGGAAGAAGAAGTAAAAATAAAAGAAGAAGACTTGCCATTCTAAATTATGAGCACTATCTGTAATTTTTGCCAAGATAACATAGAGCATCTGGACTACAAGGACACGAAAGTTCTGCGAAAGTTCGTGACCTCGGAGTTCCGCATCGGTTCAGCCAAGCGCAACAAGCTTTGCAAAAAGCACCAGCGCCGGGTTGCTAATGCAATCAAGATCTCCCGCCTCATGGCGCTCATGCCATACACCCGAAACCAGACCGTAAGATAGTCCAGGCTCATTATAAAACCCCGGTTACCCGGGGTTTTATAATTCTTAATACCTAGCGCTTGAAAACCTTGGGACCCATTTCGCCTTTCATGGGTTCAGCCTCGGCAAGGGCGGCGGCGACATTAATTTTATCGCGCAGTTCCTTTTTGAGTTTCGGGTTATCTTTCAATGCCTTTCGAGTACTCTCCATCCCCTGACCGATTTTTTCTCCGTTGTAGGAATACCAGGAGCCTTGTTTTTCCACGATGCCGTAGTTGATTCCGGTGTTGATGATGTCCGCTTCGCCGGAGATGCCCTCGTTGTAGAGAATATCAAACTCACAGGTGCGGAACGGTGGAGCAACTTTGTTTTTAACAATCTTAATTTTTACCCGATTACCGACAATTTTTTCACCCGATTGAATCTGGGCCGCCCGGCGGATTTCAATACGCACTGAAGAATAGAACTTAAGGGCCAGACCTCCGGTGGTTGTTTCGGGGTTGCCGAACATGATGCCGATTTTTTGGCGAATCTGGTTGATGAATAAAACGGTGGTGTTGGTCTTGGCAACAATAGCCGTGAGTTTACGCAAGGCATGGCTCATGAGACGAGCCTGAAGACCGACATGCTGTTGGTCCATCTCACCTTCAATTTCGGCGCGCGGGGTAAGCGCCGCCACCGAGTCTATAACCACAATTGAAATGCCGCCCGATTTTACGAGGGTCTCAACGATTTCAAGCGCCTGCTCGCCAGTATCCGGTTGTGAGATAAGTAAGTCTTGTATCTTTACGCCGATTTTTTTCGCATATTCGGGATCAAGCGCGTGTTCGGCGTCTACATATGCCGCTACGCCGCCGGCTTTTTGTACTTCGGAAACAATATGCAACGCAAGGGTAGTTTTGCCGGACGATTCCGGGCCATACACCTCAATCACGCGTCCGCGCGGAACTCCGCCGACACCAAGCGCGATATCAAGCGAAATGGATCCGGTCGGTATAACATCCACGTCAACTTTCTTGGCCTCGCCAAGCTTCATTATGGATCCCTCGCCGTATTTCTCCTGAATCTCCTTGATCGCTAAATCAACTTGCTTATTGCCTGCTGATTTTTCCCGTCCTCCTTGGACGAAGCTCGCCTCTTGGGCGGCTTCGGTTTGCTTTTTTGCCATATGAATTAATTATTAAACTTCTTCGTTCTCTGCTTCTTTTGAATCGGCATTCACGCCGGTCACGCCGTAGTGCTGGGGGATGCTGGTAGCTGCCAGCGAGGCATCGGGACGGCCTCCAATCTCACCTGGCTTAATATACACCTCGCGAGGCTTGGCGCCGTCGCCTGGGCCGATAATACCCTTCTCTTCAAGGATATCAAGCAGGCGAGCCGCACGGGCGTATCCAAGGCCAAGGCGGCGCTGGAGAAGCGATGCGGAGGCCTTGCCCATCTCAATTACCATACGCTTTGCATCTTCGTATTTATCGTCATCAACGTTGTCACTACCGTAACCGCCATGGCCGTTGCTTCCGGAAGCATTTTCAAAATCAACCTGTATGTTTGTGTCGGCAAGCTCACCAGCCAGCTTCTCCCCCTGCGCCGCAAGGAACGAAACAACTTCCTTTACTTCGTTCTCGGTGACATTCGGACCTTGAACGCGGCGCGGCTTTGAGCTTTCGTTGGATACAAACAGCATGTCGCCTTTTCCAAGCAAACGTTCCGCTCCGGCCATATCTAAGATGGTACGCGAGTCAATCTGGCTTGCCACCTGAAGCGCAATGCGGGATGTAATGTTGGCCTTGATAAGGCCGGTAATAACTTCTACCGACGGGCGTTGGGTGGAAAGAATAAGATGTATACCTACAGCGCGCGACATCTGCGCCAAGCGTACGATTGCCGTTTCAACATCGCGTCCGTATGTGGCCATGAGGTCCGCCATTTCGTCTATCACAATGACCAGCATCGGCATGAACGGTTCTTTCTTCTCAGCCATCTTGGCGTTGTAAGTAAGAATGTCGCGAGTAGCCGCCTTGGAAAGCAGTTCGTAGCGGCGATCCATTTCGTTTACCGCCCACTTGAGGGCACCCATGACTTTTTTGGTATCCGTGATAACGGGCGTGATGAGATGGGGAATATTGTTGTAGAGGGACAGCTCTACGCGCTTTGGATCAACGAGGATTAATTTAAGAACGTCCGGAGAGTGTTTATACAAAAGCGACATCAAGATTGAGTTGATGACGACAGATTTTCCACTACCGGTGGCGCCAGCGACCAAAAGGTGCGGCATTTTTTCAAGGCCGGCATAAATCGGATTACCGGACACGTCGCGCCCGATTGCAATCGGTAGAAAATATTTAGACTTCGTGAATTCGTCGTGCTCAAACATACTCTTAAGGCCAAGGATTGCAGTTTTCTTGTTGGGAACCTCAATACCGATCAAGGACTTACCAGGTATGGGCGCCTCAATGCGGATTGGATGCGCGGCAAGCGCAAGTGAAAGGTCGGGGTGTAAAGCGCTGATTCTGGATAGCTTTACACCCACAGCCGGACGGAGGGTGTATTGGGTTACAGTGGGACCAATGGACACCTCACCCATTTCCACATCAATGCCAAAGTGCGCCAGCGTGCGGCGGATAATCATCGCGTTAGCGTTAATATCGCCCGAAGAAGCGTCGTTCTGGTCTTCATTCATCAGGTCAAGTGGCGGAAGTTTCCAGGTGCCAAGTTTGACGTTTTTTATAACAAACTCCTCCATTCTTTCTTCTCTCGCCTGCTTTGCCTTGAGTGCATTTGCATTAGGTTGCATAGACGACTGCGCAACGCTTACCGGCGCCGGATTGGTAACTAAAGGTTTAATGGAAACCGGCTTATCTTCCATCTCTTTTTTATTCTCTTCTTCCTTTTGAGGCAGGAGTCCGTGAATAGGCACATTGAGAGAAAGAAGCAGAGAAACTATAAGCAGGCCGACAAGGATAATCAAAGCGGCTATAAAGCCGACCAGCATTAAAAGCGGCCATCCAAGCGCCACACCAAGGTATCCGCCCTGGGCTACCCGCGTGGCAAAATCCCCTTCGCCGACGATAAATAAAATGCCCAGCGAAGAAAGTGTAAATAAAGCCGTACCCAATACTGCGCTTAATGCTATCTGGCGGTGGATAGATTTAATAAATGCCGCGCCCAAAAGCACAAACGCAACCGAAACAATAAAGAAGCCCCAGCCAAAAAGCGAGCGTGCGATCGCATTAATAAATTCTCCCGCCGCACCAGCCTTGCCGGCAAAGCTTAAAACGGCGACTACCGCCACCAAAAAGCTCGCAATACCGAGAATGCTGTTTTTTGTCTCCTGGGAAATATCCAGCCATCCGCCATCGTCATGTGAATGCGAAGATGTGTTTTTGCCGTTCTTTTTAGGCCGTGCCATATGGATAAAACGAGTATAAAAGACTGACTAATTATATCCCTTGTGAAGCACAGCGCAAGGCAAAACTTAGGATATTTTAATATATTGACTTGGTCGGTATAAAGGTGTATAGTATATGCATCAGGAGGATGACATGATCGGAGTTTTGGTGGTGCACAAAGAAGAGGGCACGCGCAAGCTGATCAGGGACATGATCATCGTGCGGGGGGACGAGTACGAAGTGGTGATGACCGAAAACGCTGGTCGCGCCCTAGAAGCGATCTATGATGACCAGTCCATCAGCCTCGCCATAGTGGACTTCCAGGCCATCTGGCCAGACTGCGGAGTCTTCGCCGAGGGCGCCAAGATGTTTAGGCGGAACGTCGTCATCGCCCTCGCCGTGGATGACCCGGACGAAGGCGGCGACCGGGTGGACATCAAATTCAAGATGATGGACCTGCCGGCTCGCTTGGACGAGTTCCTGGCGATGGCCAAGTCGGCGGCCTAGCCGCCGACGATTGTCCCCAAGGGCTTGCTTGACTGCTGAAGAAGCAGTGAGGCAAGCCCTTAACTTTTTATAATCAAAACATCCCCTTTGCGCCACCGCTAAAGCTTTAGCGACACGCGGTCGGGGATGTTTTTGTTTTATTCGGAAATTTCGGCGAGTTCATCAGGTATTGCTCCCCTAGATTTGAGCCCGGTACCGGCCGGAATAAGGCGACCGATAATAACATTTTCCTTAAGGCCACGGAGATGATCCTGCTTACCAGAGATGGCGGCGTCAATAAGGACTTTGGCAGTTTCCTGGAACGAAGCGGATGAAAGGAAGCTCTCCGTGCTTAAGGACACCTTAGTAATACCAAGAAGAAGCTGTTCAAAGCTTGCCTCTTGTTTGCCAGCCTCTCGGATACGATCATTTTCTTGAATAAGTTTGCGCTTTTCAATAATGTCGCCGGAAAGGAGCTCGGTATCGCCCGGATCAACGACTTTTACGCGCGAGAACATTTGACGAGTAATAAGCTCAACGTGCTTGTCGTTTATGGTGTCGCCAGTCGGGAAGTAAATACTCTGTACTTCGCGCACGATAGTACGAGCAACGGTATTAATACTGCTGGTAGCTTTGAATAGTTCCTTGAGATCAATGCTTCCCTCGGAAAGCTGTTGGCCGCGGCTGATAAGATCACCCGCACTCACGCCAATCGCAATATTCGGAGTTACAAGATATTCGCGCTGTTCTCCAGTCTGGGAATCTTCAACAATAAGGGCACGCTGTTTTCCGCGATCTTCAATGCCGATAACTTTGCCGTCCATGTCCGCCATAAGCGCTTTGAACTGCGGAGGGCGAGCTTCAAAGATTTCTTCAACGCGGGGAAGACCCATCGTGATGTCGGCGCCGCCGGCTACGCCTCCGGTATGGAAGGTACGCATGGTAAGCTGGGTACCCGGTTCTCCGATGGCTTGAGCGGTGATGATACCAACCGCTTCGCCGATTTCCACAAGTGCATTCTTTGAAAGGTCATACCCGTAACATTGTCGGCAAACTCCAGTCAGAGATTTGCAGGAGATAAGCGAACGGATCTTGAGCTGTTTGATGCCAAGGTCGTTAATTTTTCTAGCGGCGAATTTATCAACAATCTTACCTTTTTTGGCAATGATGTTTCCGTCCGCATCCTTAACATCCTCAAGGATGACGCGGCCTTTAACGCGGCGGCCGATTGATTCTCCGCTGTATTTTGAATCTTCGGCGTGTATGATATAGCCCTCTTTATCTTTACAGTCTTCATCAAGAATAACGATATCTTGAGCCACGTCTACAAGGCGACGAGTAAGATAACCGGCCGAAGCAGTACGAAGCGCGGTGTCTACCAGACCCTTACGGGCGCCGTGCGTAGAGATGAAGTATTCAAGCGGTCTCAAACCTTCTTTGAGCGAGTTAATAACGGGAAGTTCAATAATTTCTCCGGACGGGTTCGCGAATACGCCGCGCATACCCATCATCTGGTCCAGGACAGCCCAAGAGCCGCGAGCCTTGGAATCAACCATCATGTAGGCGGAATCTTCTGGGCCAAGCTGTTGTTTAACCAAAACCGAAAGTTTGGCTTTTGTTTGTCCCCAAACCTCAATAGCCTTTAGGCGACGTTCGTATTCGGAGAGCAAGCCTTCCTCAAAAAGTTCTTGGTTCTTTTCAATTATTTGTTCCGCTTCGGCAATGATTTCGGGCTTTTCTTTCGGAATCCTCAAATCATTCATGCTCCACGATATGCCAGAAATCGTTGCGTAGTGAAAACCAAGATCTTTAATTGAGTCAAGGAATTTTACGGTCGTGTCTTCCCCGGTTGCATCCCAAATATCGCTTTCAATGGTTTTTAGGTCAGTATTGTTAAGTTTTTTATTTACAAATCCGTATTGCTTAGGGACGGCACCATTAAATATGACGCGCCCAACAGTTGTTTCAATAATTCCGGCTTTGGTGATAACCGCATCGCCCAAACTGCTTGGAATCGTGCTCTCTGTTTCCGGCTGGTAGCTGACTTTGATAGGGGCGCGAAGATCAATAACATCATTTTCATACGCAATAACCGCTTCATTGAAAGAAGAGAATATTTTACCGGCACCCTTGGTAGTCTCCAGTAAACTGGTCAGATAGTAACAACCAAACGTGATATCTTTGCTCGCGGTAGCGACAGGCTCGCCGGTTGCCGGCTTCAAAATGCCGTGCGTAGAAAGCATGAGTTCCTTTGCCTCTTTCTGCGCTTCTTTGGTCAGCGGCAAGTGAACGGCCATCTGGTCGCCGTCAAAGTCGGCGTTGAATGCCGCGGTCGGCATGGCCGGAATCTGGATTGCTTTTCCTTCAATAAGTGTAGGCTTGAATGCCTGGATACCGAGACGGTGCAGGGTCGGAGCGCGGTTTAAAAGCACTACTTTCTCCTGAATTGCCTCTTCAAGCGCCGCCCACACATCCGGAGTTTCTTGTTCAATAAGACGGATCGCGGTACGCGGGTTGTGCACCAGACCCTTTCGGATAAGAATGCCGATAACGAACGGCTTGAACAATTCAAGGGCAACATTCTTTGGCAGACCGCATTCGCCAAGCGAGAGTTTGGGACCAATGACGATAACCGAACGACCGGAGTAATCTACGCGCTTACCGAGCAAGTTTTGGCGGAAACGTCCTTGCTTACCCTTGAGCATGTCGGCAAGAGACTTCAAGGCTCGTTTTTGGCCGGTAGAAGCGGCGGTTGTGGTCTGGCCGCGGCGCATCGCGTTATCAATCAATGCATCAATGGCTTCCTGCAACATGCGCTTTTCATTTTTCGTGATAACTTCCGGAGCTTTCAACTCAATGAGATGCTTCAATCGGTTGTTGCGATTAATAACACGGCGGTAGAGGTCATTTAAATCAGAGGTGGCGTAACGTCCGCCCTCCAAAGGAACCATCGGACGCAATGCCGGAGGAATGACCGGCAAGATTGTCATGATCATCCACTCCGGACGGATCTTTGAGCGCATCAAGTTTCGGATAAGCTTTACCCGGCGAGCAATCTTACGGGACTCCAGCGGATTTACCTCGTTTTTGTAGTCCTGATCAACGTGAACAATAAGTTCTTCCAGGTTTATTTCTTCTAAAAGTTTACGGACGGCTTCCGCGCCGATGCCAGCTTCAAAAACCTCGCCGTATTTAGCCGAGAGATCTCGGTAATCAAGCTCCGAAAGAATGCTGTATTTCTTTAAGTTTTTAAGGTTGGTGCGTTCGCGATCTTTTAATTCTTTAAGCGAAGCTTCTTCTTCCGGGGTGGCGTTCTTGAGACGTGATTTAAACTCGGCCTCAATGCGCTTCATTGCTTCAGTCTTGAGCTCATCGTTTACGCGCGTGACAATGTAACCGGCAAAATAGATAACCTTCTCAAGGTCTGGAAGAGAAACTCCAAGAATTGAAGCAACCTTTGACGGTACGCCGCGCAAGAACCAGATATGCGCAACCGGAGCGGCCAAAGTAATGTGACCCATGCGCTCGCGACGAACAATCGCGCGCGTTACCTCAACACCGCAACGGTCACAGATAATTCCCTTATAGCGAATCCTCTTATATTTTCCGCAGTAACATTCCCAGTCTTTTGTCGGACCAAAGATTGCTTCAGAGAATAAGCCCTCGCGCTCCGCTTTCTGGGTACGATAGTTGATTGTTTCCGGCTTGGTTACTTCACCATAAGACCACGACAAAATATCGTCCGGCGAAGCAAGTTTGAGTGTGATGTAGGATAAGTCTTGCATGGTTTTTGTGGTAGTGGTTAGCGCTCTACAAGTTCAACATTAAGACCAAGACCTTTGATTTCAGACAGCAAGACTTTAAACGATTCCGGCAAATGCGGAGCAACGATTTCCTCGCCGTTTACAATGGACTCGTACGTGCGGGCACGGCCAAGGACATCATCCGATTTGATGGTGAGCATTTCCTGGAGCGTATGCGCCGCACCATAACCCTCCAACGCCCACACTTCCATTTCTCCAAAACGCTGACCGCCAAACTGCGCTTTACCGCCTAATGGTTGCTGGGTGATAAGCGAGTAAGGACCGATGGAGCGCATGTGGATCTTATCTTCCACCATGTGGATCAGTTTCATGAAGTAAGTGATGCCGACGTGACAGGCGCGATGGAACGGTAAACCGGTTTTTCCATCGTAGAGCTGCATCTTGCCGTCTACCGGATAACCGGCCTTCTCCAGTTCTGCTTTGATGACGTCTTCATTCGGGCCGGCCATAGAAGGCGTCGCGGCTTTGTATCCAAGTTTCTTGGCCGCCAATGCCAGATGCGATTCATAAATCTGGCCCATGTTCATACGGGAGATGATACCGAACGTGTTGAGTACGATGTCCACCGGAGTTCCGTCCGCGAGGAACGGCATTTCTTCATCCGGTAAAATCGTTGAGATAACTCCCTTGTTTCCGTGGCGTCCGGCAAGCTTGTCGCCCACCTGAATCTTGCGGAGCTGGGCCACGGAGACTTCAATGCGCTTGATAACGCCGGCGTCTAGCTTATCGCCCGCATCGCGCGAGAAAATTTTAACGCCGACAACGCGTCCGACTTTGCCGTAGTCAAGTTTAAGTGAGGTGTCTTTAACATCACGCGACTTGTCTCCGAAGATGGCACGGAGCAAACGCTCTTCAGCGGTCAGGTCGCTTTCGCCTTTTGGAGAAATTTTACCGACTAAAATGTCTTGAGAGCGAACCTCGGCTCCGATACGGACAATGCCGTCGGCATCCAAATCAGCCAAGCGTTCCATGGCGATATTTGGAATGTCATAGGTCATCATTTCCGGACCAAGCTTAGTTTCACGAACATCAACCGTGTAGTTTTCAATATGAATAGAAGAGAAGACGTCTTCTTTTACCAACCTCTGGGATAAAACAACGGCGTCTTCATAAGTGGCGCCTTCAAATGACATGTAGGCAACCACGAGGTTTTTACCGAGCGCCAGCTCGCCCTGCTCTGTAGACGGACCGTCGGCAAGTACTTGACCCTTCTTAACCTTTTGGCCCTTTTCAACGATTGGCCGTTGGTTTAAGCAGGTAAAGGCGTTCGAGCGGGCAAACTTCAAGAGATCAAATTCAAACTTGTGGCCTTTTTCGCTTTCTAAAACAATATGTGAAGCGTCTACCTCTTTGATCACACCGCTTTCCGGCGCAATAACCACCAAGCCAGAGTCAACGGCAACTTTGCCCTCAAGACCGGTTCCAACGTACGGAGACTCCGGCATGATCAACGGCACCGACTGGCGTTGCATGTTTGAACCCATGAGCGCGCGGTTGGCGTCATCATGCTCAAGGAATGGAATAAGCGAAGTCGCCACCGAGAACTGTTGTCGGGGTGAAATATCTATAAAATCAATCTCTTTCGGATCGGCGGTGCTTGGTTCTCCGTGAATACGAGCTTCAACGATCGGACCGACAAGGCGCCGTTTTTCATCAATCTCAACGGCCGCTTCGGCAATAATGTGGCGTTCTTCTTCAACGGCATCTACATATACGACCTCATCAGTGACAACGCCGTTTTTTACTTTGGCGTACGGGGTAAGAATAAAACCGAGCGGGGAGATTTTTGCGTAGAGCGCTAGGTGGCCTACCAAACCGATGTTTGGGCCTTCCGGAGTAGCGATTGGACAAATGCGGCCGTAGTGAGACGGGTGCACATCACGGACTTCAAAACTCGCGCGCTCTTTGGTCAAACCGCCGGGACCCATAGCCGACAAACGGCGCTTGTGCTCAAGCTCGGCTAGCGGGTTGTGCTGATCCATAAACTGCGAGAGCTGGCCGGATGAGAAGAATTCTTTAAGCGCGGCTACAAGCGGACGGGCGTTTATAAGCTGGGACGGCAGAACCGTAGCCGTGTCGGATGTGCTCATGCGGTCTTTAATATTGCGCTCCATACGAGCGAACGCGATTCGCAACCGATCCTGCAAAAGCTCGCCCAGCGTTTTAACGCGGCGGTTTCCAAGGTGATCAATGTTGTCAGGCTGGGCCTGCGGGTTGTTGTTAAGCCGGATTATTTCCTTAAGAATATGAATAACGTCTTCTTTGCGCAGAACACGACTGGTGCGATCTTCAACATTCAGCTCCTCCGAGAATCGCTTATTCATGCGGAAACGCCCGACCTTGGAAAGGTCATAACGCGCCGGATTGAAAAATAGGTTTTGAATAAGCTGGCGAGCGGTATCCGGCGTGGCCGGGTCACCCGGGCGAATACGCTTATACATTTCAATCAAGCCCTCATCCTCGTTTGAAGACGGATCCTGTAAAATGGTCGCCAGAATATATTTTGTGTTCTCGTCGGTATCTACGTCGGAGAATATCTTTTTTAACTCCTCATCTTTGCCGACGCCAATCGCGCGCAGGAGAGCAGTCGCCGGAACCTTGCGCTTTCGATCCACACGAACACTGATAACCCCGTTAAATTCGGTTTCAAATTCCAGCCAAGCGCCTCGCGAAGGAATTAATTTGGCGCCGAAAAACCGCTTATAGCGGCTTGATCGTGATAATGAGAATAATGCTCCCGGGCTGCGAATGAGCTGTGAAATAACCACACGCTCAACGCCATTTATAATAAAGGTTCCGCGAGGGGTCATGAGGGGCAGATCAGCTACAAATAATTCCTGCTCACGCTCCTGGCCGGTGCGTTTATTTTTAAGAAGAACTTTAAGTTTTAAAGGCGCTTCATACGAGCTGTTGCGCTCTGTGGCCGTGCGCTCGTCATACTTCGGCTCCTCAATCTTGAAATCCAAAAAACGAAGTTCCTGTTCTTTTCCCGTCCAATCCTCAATGGCCGCAACATCGCCCAAAAGTTCCTTGAGACCGTATTTCAAAAACCATTCGTAGGAATCAAGCTGAACCTGAACCAGGTTGGGAGCTTCAAAGCTGTCTACCGGGTATTTTGAGAATATTTTTCGCATAGACGATAAAACGCGGCACGGTTAACGTGCGCTTGGCCAGGAACTTATATTATTGTCGGGTTGGGATGGAAGACACGCTGGTGAGTGGGATGCACAGCGCAGGCAATCCCGCGGCTTTCAGGAGCCGTTTCGGGGCCTGCTTCCATTGATTACTTTGAGACAAGCACTAAATTGTATGACGGTCTCAAAATCTACAATGACCGGTGGGGGTTATAGGGGTTAAAAAGCGCCTATTCCATGGCGCAGACGACAGTTCTGGCTATTCTATATGCCAAACTGTTTTTGTCAATAACCCCGCCGATCCGTACCTTATTCAAAGACGATGGGTCTATTCTATTCTTTTTTAATAGTTTGTCAATAGTGTCTATCAACAGGGTTTCAAGATTATTGTCAAACGAGAAATCCACATGCCCGACAGCCTCTTTTCCAATACCAAGAACGACCAAAACATGATGATCCGGCTCAAATATTATTGAGATAATGGGTTTTGTTTTAGAGTGATGAGCCATGTCGTTTTATGCCTTGCACAATACCTATTCCAATACCGAGTGCGAGCCAGTGGCTGCCCCCGTAGCTTAGGAATGAAAATGGCAAACCCGTGATGGGCAGAATGCCTAAATTAACAGATGCGTTTACAAACACATGCGTTCCAATAAATAAAGTAATTCCGAGACAACACAACTTTGCAAAATTGTTTTCTGACCTTTGAGCAATGCTCATGATACGCATCAGCAGAATAATTATCAAGGTCAGTATGACGGCAACACCCACTAATCCGAATTGTTCCGCCAAGGCCGCGAAAGCAAAGTCGTTATAAGCTTCTGGTAGAAACCCCAGGCTTGCCTGCGTCCCCTGGCCGAGCCCTTTTCCAAACCACCCGCCGGATCCAATCGCTATTTTTGATTGGATAATGTTGTAGCCAATACCAGTCGGATCTTTATAAGGATCAACGAATGCGAGAATACGGTCCCGTTGGTAAGGAGCAAGACCAAATTGCCATGCCAGCGCAGCGACCACTATTCCCGCACCGAGCAATAAGGCTAAATGCCGTTTATTTATTCCGGCTGCCAATAGCATCCCCAGCCAGATTGCCACCAGTACTGCTGACGATCCTAAGTCCGGCTGCGCTAAAATAATTACCAAGGGAATGCCCAAATAAACTCCCGAAGCCACGATGTGCCTGAAAAGGCTAATGTGCGTGTGACGCTGGGAAAAGTATTTAGCCATCACGATAATCAGCGCGAGTTTTACAAGTTCCGATGGTTCCAGCGAAAATCCACCGAACAGTATCCACGCCCGAGTTCCGCGAATTGAAGGTGACAACAGGGTAACGAGTAATAATATGATCCCGACGAAATACGCCGCTAGAACCGGAGCAGAATAATTCTTCAGGTACCGGTAGTTAAAAAATGAAACTCCAACGGCAACAAGAATAGCAACAACGATGGTCACCACGTGACGTCCAAAAAATGCTGAACTGATTCCACCCACTCCAAACAGGGTTATTATGCTTATTACAGAGAGCGCAAGAAAAGCGCCCCAAAGAGGCGCATCGGTATTCGCCAAATAGGAGCTAACGACCCTCGTAATACTGCTGGAATTTTTCTTGAGTTCCATAACGCCGGATAAAATTTTCGTTGCTAAACAGATCGGCTCCGGCCTGAATGCGAGTTTTGGCGGGCATACCCGGCAACAGTGTCGGCCACACAACCTTGAAGTAGCGCTCAGTACGCGAAGCTACCGTGCGAAGCTCTGTAGTATTTACGCCAAGGACTTTTTCATTGGCGTCCAGAACTACGACCACAACATCAACCGTGTTGAAGTCAAAATCGGAGTCGTTAAATACCACACCCTCAAACTGACTAGCTGCGCCGGGAGTTCTAGATTCGGTAAAGCTTTCCCTCCTCAACGGAAAGTTTACCAAAAGCCCGTCGGGAGTGACTTTTTCCCAAACCGCTTCGGTTATGGCAATAGAAGCGGAAACTGCGCCCGGTTCTGCCTTGATTGAAGAGCGAACCAGGAATTTTGTCTGGGCTGGTGCAATATAGAACACGCCCGGCTCGCTTGCAATAAGCTTACCGTCCTGGTCGGTCAAGGTGATGACATACCCGATTTTAGAGGACCCGTAGATATTGTTAGGATTCACAATTTCAGAAACAACGTCGTAGTCGCCCGATCCGACCGCCAAAAGTTGGGTTGACTTCACTTGCGGAGCAACCGGCGCCGGATCACAAAGAACGCCGCAAACCGTTCCGCAGTCTATGCCTTCTTCTTTTTGATTCTGGATTCCATCAGTACAGGTTGCATCGGGAGTGGCTAAGTCATAGACACCGATAGTAACGGCGCCGACAATAATAACATAGAGAAGTCCGACGATCGCCTGTTTCTGCACTCTTGAGATTGACATGAGACTAGTATAAATGAAAAGTGAGTAAAAGAAAACGGAGCTTATGCTCCGCTTTCTCGTCACAACCAGTGTAGGGCAGCTACCTACTTTCGCCGGGAAAACCGACTATCATGGGCCTTACAAGATTTCACTTCTGAGTTCGAAATGGGATCAGGTGGAGCACTTGCAGTATAGCCGCCTTACACTAGTTACGACACTCAAGTATTGAAGCTGATTTGATTGAAGACTTAATTTTATAAGGAACCCGGGCTAAACTCCAGCAAGCTGGAATCGCCCAAAGCGGGTAACTCATTTTAATGCAATATGATCTATTAGGAGTTCTCGGCTGCACGCATCACTGCGCTTCCACCTGAACCCTATCAACGTGGTGGTCTACCACGGATCTATGATACCTCATCTTAGGGCCCGCTTCGTGCTTATATGCTTTCAGCACTTATCGGAACCGAACATAGCTACCCGGCAATGCCCTTGGCAGGACAGCCGGCACACCAGAGGTTCGTTCAACTCGGTCCTCTCGTACTAGAGTCAACCCCCTTCAAGTATCTACGCCCACACCAGATATGGACCAACCTGTCTCACGACGGTCTGAACCCAGCTCACGTACCCTTTTAATTGGCGAACAGCCAAACCCTTGGGGCCTTCTTCAGTCCCAGGATAGGGCGAGCCGACATCGAGGTGCCGAACACTGCCGTCGCTGTGAACGCTCGGGCAGTACCAGCCTGTTATCCCCGGAGTAGCTTTTATTCGTTGATCTTTGCCGCTCCTACGAGCAAGCATCGGTTCACTAGGTCCTGCTTTCGCATCTGCGCGACACATCCGTCTTGCAGTTAAGCCGGCTTTTGCCTTTACACTATCGCTCCGATGTCCATCCGGAGCTAGCCGACCTTGATGAACGCCTCCATTACTTTTTAGGAGGCTAGTGCCCCACCAAAACTGCCCGCCAGGCACTGTCTTGATAGGACCCTACAAAATCACAAACAACTCAAAATTAACTCCTTTCGAGGAGATTCCAAGACTGGCTAAAGCACAGTCCTAAAACCTTCTCCTTGAACCAGAGCCTTTTCCGAGCTTGTTTGGTGACCTTATAGGGTCCTACCAGTTAGAGCTACAAATCGTAGAGATGGGTGTTTCATTGGCGGATCCACATTCCCCGAGAGGAACGCTTCAAATCCTACCCACTACGCTACGCAATACAACTCGTAGACCAATACCAAGCTACAGTAAAGCTTCCGGGGTCTTTCCGTCTT
>JBBTXT010000004.1:0-14835 GCA_038062135.1 Patescibacteria group bacterium
CTCAAGTTTTAAAATAAAAAATAGCCCCGGCGCAGGTAACGAGGTAAACTCGAGACCTGGCCGGGTTGACGGACTAGCGAGAGCACGGCTCCTGCATTGAACGTTTGAACCACTCCGGGTGGTCGGCAATAACGAGTGACGAGCCGACCAAGAACAGAATGCTAACGAACGCAAGGGGCAGGAAGAAGGATCTCCCAGGCTCCTCCCGCTGAAAGAACCCTCGGTACACGAGCACGCACCAAAAGAAAAAGGCTACTACTACACAAACGACTCCTAGGGTTGTCATCTTCTCCTCCGCTCAATTCTGACACCTGATGTGCCATGGCCAGAGCTAGCCATTGTTGTGTTACATAATAACAAGCTTGTTATGTTTTGTCAATATACAGACCCTACCCCGTGCCTGTCTGGAAAACGGAACAGAAAAAGTATGTTAAAATAAAACAACCCTATGGTTTCTAAATTAAGAAAGTTTTGGAAAGCGCTTGGTCCAGGGCTTATCACTGGTGCATCTGATGATGACCCTTCGGCGATTGCGGTCTACACGATAGCCGGTGCTCATACCGGTTATTCAATGCTCTGGACGCTCCTTTTTAGTTTGCCGTTCATGGTTGCAATCCAGGAGATGAGCGCACGCATTGGTGCATTATCCGGCTGCGGCTTGGCCGGAAACATCAAGCGTCACTACCCCGCCTGGCTTTTAGTAATCGTGGCCTCGGTCATTGTGCTGGCTAATGTTTTTAATGTTGGCGCGAACATTTACGGCATGGCCGGGGCGCTGAATCTCCTTGTGCCAATTCCGGAACAGGTTCTTGCGGTTCTGCTTTCGGTTTTAATTCTTTGGATGACCATCCGCTTGCGCTACAAGCAAATTGTTAATGTATTTAAATGGCTCGCAATGATGTTGTTTGCGTATGTACTGGCAGCCTTCTTCATTAATCCTGACTGGTTTCAAATTCTCAAACACACTCTCATACCAAACTGGCAAATTGATAAACAGTTTTTAGTCATCCTTTTTGCGGTCGTGGGAACGACACTATCCCCTTATCTTTACTTTTGGCAGGCTAGCGAGGAAGCCGAGGATATCCGCCAGGCACACCCGCTTATTCGCGTGTGCAAGTTCAGGGCGGTACGCAAGGGCGAGCTCCAAAGGATTGAATGGGATACCAAGCTCGGAATGTTCTTTTCTAATATTATCTCGTTCTTTATCGTTATTCTTGCCGCGGCAACGCTCTACGGCGGGGTGCACGCAAATGTAGAAACCTTGGAGCAGGCCGCAAAAGCGTTGCAACCTATCGCCGGAGAATACGCGTATATTTTATTTTCTGTTGGACTAATCGGCTCGGGCTTACTCGCAATCCCAATTCTTGCTGGCTCTGCCGCATACGTTTTAGCTGAATTGTTCAACTGGCGCGGAAGTTTGGACGATAGCTATTCAAAAGCAAGAGAGTTTTACATTGTGTTTACTTTGGCGATGATCGCCGGCCTTGCAATTCCGTTTGTCGGCATCACTCCTGTACAAGCGCTCTTTTGGACCGCGGTTCTCAACGGCCTGATTGCACCTTTATTAATATTGGTTATTATTCACATGGCCAACAATCCAAAGATTGTCGGGCCAAATGTTTCAAGCCGGGTTATGAACTGGCTGGGACATCTTGCCTTCTTGATTATGACTGCCGGTGCAATATTCGTGATTATTTCATGAGAATCTACAACACACTCTCGCGAACAACTGAAGAACTGACCGCGCCAAACAAAAAACTAAACATGTTTGTCTGCGGACCGACAGTTTATGACCATATTCATGCCGGCAACGCAAGAACGTTTGTCGTGTTTGATGTTGTGGCAAAATACTTGCGTCACCGAGGATTTGATGTTGATTACGTCCAGAACATAACCGATGTAGACGACAAAATAATAAAGCGCGCGCAAGAACATGATGTCGATCCGCTTGCATTCGCCCGCGACTATGAAGAAAGGTTTAAGGAGGATATGAAGGCTATTAGCGTGGACTCCCCGCGCTATGAACGAGCAACAGACTATATTCCCCAGATCATCCAGCAGGTTAAAACACTTATTGATAAGGGTAATGCTTATTTTATTGAAGGCGACGGCTGGTACTTTGACCTGAAAACATTCCCCGAATACGGAAAGCTCTCCGGGCGCACGGCACAAATGGCGGATGACGGTGTAAGTCGTATCGATGAAAACTCAAACAAGCGAAATGTGGGAGATTTCTGTTTATGGAAGCTCTCCAAGCCAGGCGAACCGGTTTGGGAAACCGAACTCGGCGCCGGACGCCCGGGCTGGCACATTGAAGACACTGCGATAACGGAAAAAAAATTCGGCTCGCAATACGATATTCATGGCGGTGGAAGGGATTTAATGTTTCCCCATCACGAGGCCGAAATTACTCAAATGGAATCAATCTCCGGCAAGAAACCCTTCGTGCGCTATTGGATACACGCGGGATTTCTTGAGAACAAGTCGGAAAAGATGTCTAAATCGCTTGGCAACTTTACCAAGTTAAACGAGCTGTTGGGAAAATACTCCAAAGAGGCTATCCGTTTCTTTTTCTTGAGTGCCCATTATCACGCACCGCTCGACTTCAGCGAACAAGCCTTAGATGCAGCCGAAGCAGCAACTCAACGTATTAGAGAGTTTAGAAACAAATCAGCAGCGGTAATAACAAAAACGGAGGGAGGAGAGTTGGGCGCATTTGCAACTAAAACATATGAACTTTCGATTGAAGCCTTAGATAATGACTTTAATACCCCAATAGCTCTATCCGTACTTTTTGAATTTTTAAGGGCCGCCAATATCGCTTTTACAAATCAAACAGTCGGGAAGAAGGACATCTCTGGCATTATTAAAATACTCAATTTATTTGGTCATCAGGCCTTGGGGATAGTTCCTATTGATACTAATTATGGAAACTTACCGGACAAAATTCAAAATCTTATTGACCAACGCGAGGAAGCTCGCCAGAAAAAAGACTTTGCTTCTTCGGACCAGCTTCGCGAACAGATAAATCGGGCGGGATTTTCTATTGACGACACGCCCTATGGTCCGCTTATTAAGCGAACGAAGTAGTTGTAAGCTCTTCTTCCACACGTAGTCCACCGCAAAACTTGCGGTCGGCAAAATCAACTCTATAATGGCTCCATGGCTGAACTGCCAACTAAGTTACCGCCCCAAAGCACTGAAGCAGAAAAATCCCTTCTTGGGGCTCTTTTATTAGACCGGGAGGCAATCAATCGCGTAGTTGATTTTTTGAAGGCCGAAGACTTCTACTCCAGGAATCACCAGCTTATCTACGAAGCCGCACTCGCGCTGTTTGAGAGGCGGGAAAATATTGATCTCTTAACTCTCACAAACAAGCTGCGCGAAATGAACTCGTTAGACCAGGTCGGTGGAGTCGGATATCTGTCATCGCTTGCAAATTCAGTTCCAACGGCCGCCCATATCGCCACTTATGGCCGAATCATCCAGCGTAAGAAAACGCTTCGCAATCTTTTAGACGCGGCGAATCATATCATTAACCTCGGCCATCGCGAGGAAGAAGACGTAGAAACGCTTTTGGACGAAGCGGAACAAAAACTTTTCCAGGTATCCCAGCAAAGTTACCACCAGCAATTTAATACTCTTTCCGGAGGACTAGATGAGGCTATGGATCGTATTCAGAATCAGGATAGCGGAGCCTTGCGCGGATACCCCACCAAACACACCCAGCTTGACGAAACTCTTGGCGGGTTCCAAAAATCCGACCTTATCATCCTCGCCGCGCGGCCGTCGGTTGGTAAAACAGCCTTCGCGATTGATCTCGCCTTACGGGTTGCGGAACAAAATATTCCGGTCGGCGTATTCAGTCTGGAAATGTCTATGGATCAAGTTATTGACCGTTTTATTGCGACTAAATCCGGTGTTAGCTTATGGAAACTACGCACCGGAAAACTTTCCCACGATGGAACGGATGATTTTTTGAGAATCACAACCGCCATCAGCCAGCTTAAGGACATCCCAATTTATATTGACGACGCTTCCTCTCTCAATGTTCTGCAAATGAGAGCTATGGCTCGCCGGCTCCAGGCCGAGCACGGGCTCGGACTTTTAATTATAGACTATCTTCAGTTAATGTCCGCCAAGCGCAACTATGATAGCCCCGTCCAACAAGTCACCGAAATATCGCGCGGACTAAAAGGCCTTGCTAAAGAATTAAACATCCCCGTTATCGCTATCTCCCAGCTTTCCCGCGCGGTTGAACAGCGCGACGGCCACAAACCTAGATTGTCAGATCTTCGCGATTCGGGTTCTATTGAACAAGACGCAGACGTGGTAATGTTTATACACCGTGAGGATAAGATTAACGTAGAACGCGCTCGCGAGATGAATAAATTAAACACCGCCCAACTTGTAATCGCCAAGCACCGCAACGGCCCGACCGGCGAAATAGAGTTCAGAGTTGATCCAGAAAGCTTACAGTTTATGGAGCTTGATAGAATACATGCCGAACCAATGGGAGACTTTTTGTAATGAGCACGATAATTTACAAATCATTCCCAGACAGGCCGCGTCTCGCGCTTCCTGCGAGCGCTCGCGCTAGTCTCGGCTCGCTCTTGGAACCAAGCTCGCTCGCCTGCGAATTGCCTGCGTAGGGAAACGATTTATAAATTATCCAAGAACTAGTATATAAAATGAATCCGCGCTTTAAATATTTAGTTTCGCTTTTCCGAAAACTTCCCGGTGTGGGCCCGCGCCAGGCAGCTCGTTTTGTATTGTCGCTACTCAATAGAGATGAGTCGGAACTCGCTGAATTCGGACAAGCTCTCTCAACCCTAAAGCAGTCCGTAAAGTTCTGCCAGGAATGCTCAAACCTCGCCGATAACAGCCATTGTCTTATTTGCTCAAACGCCAAGCGCGACCCCACCCAGATCCTTGTGGTTGAGAAGGTTACCGACCTGGATTCCATAGAAAGAACCGGCCTTTATCGGGGCCGTTATCACGTCCTGGGAGGCGCCATAAGCCCCGTGGACGGGATTCTGCCGGAAACCTTGAGCCTAGGAACCCTAAAGAGGAGGGTTACTGAATTAGCGGCCGGTGGCAAGATTCCGGAAATCATCCTCGCCACCAGTATTACCGCCGAAGGAGAAACAACGGCCCTTTATATACAAGAGCTATTAAAAGAGACCCCGGCAACGATTACCCGTCTTGCCCGAGGCCTTTCGTCCGGCGCTAACCTTGAATACGCAGACGAAGGCACCCTCAAACACGCCCTAGAACAACGAAAATAAAACCACCGCTTTAGGCGGTGATTTTTGTGATCTGAACTTTAGTGAATGGCTGACGATGACCCTTCTTTTTACGTTGACGGGTTTTAGCTTTGAATTTAAACACCATCTTT
Organism: Patescibacteria group bacterium; assembly: GCA_038062135.1. Classification (GTDB taxonomy): domain Bacteria; phylum Patescibacteriota; class Minisyncoccia; order 2-02-FULL-40-12; family GWA2-44-9; genus JBBTXT01. Next base: position 5,399 of record JBBTXT010000004.1, read on the forward strand.
TTCTCACCCTTACCTTCTGGCACAAGAACCTTGGCGGTTACTTTGGCTCCTGAAACGGTCGGCTGGCCGACCTTAGACTTGTCGCCGTCAGAGACCAGCAAAACTTGGTCAAAAGAAACTTCGTCCTTTGCGCCAGCAAGCTTTTCAATCATTAAAACGTCCCCCTCGGAGACTTTATATTGCTTCCCGCCCGTTTTTATAACTGCGAATGTCATGGGTCTATGTGTGCAAACAGCCCAATAAGGTTACCAGAACTAGCACTTTTGGTCAATACGGCCGGACAAATAAACCGCGATTTAAACAATTGGGTTTGATTAGCCTGTTTGCCTGGAGTAAACTGGTAGATATGTCATCTGAATCTACGCCCTATCGTCCATTCGCAAAAAAGGATCGCGACGCTGTTATTAAGGCCGCGGTTGATGCCATCAAGCAGGATAGATTTGATTTGATATCTGATGAGGAGATCTTTAGACTTGCGAGAATACAATACATCCGTGAACGAATGACTGCCACCGGAAACGCTGGCAAGCAGGGGGATACTCTGGAGAGACTATACGGGGAACTTGAAAAAAAGTGGAAAGTAGCACAGAAAACCAAAAACAAGAAAAAGCTTGAGGCGGGAAAAGCAACTCCCGAACAGCCAGGTCAGCGACCCGACATAATGGATGAAAAGACTTTTAATGCAGTTTTTGGCGGTCTTTCATCGGTGGTTGAAGAGCCGATAAAATTACCTGAAACAGAAAATGTACCGCTTATCCCTTTTGAGGAATTAGAAGAGATTACCAAAGAAGAAAAGGCCTCGATAGAAAAGTTCAAAAAGGGGCAAAAAGTTGCCGTTAAAATTAGCCTTCCCATCAATGGACAGGATAAGGAATTCGTACTTATGGGAGAGGTTGTCAAGCCGTCTCCAAAAGAAGGTGAGGCATCAACAATAATAAAGTACCTAGGCGGTCTCACCGAAGATGAAGAGAAGTCAGCGGTAGAAAATAAGTTTATACGAAACGGGTACATAAAGGTGGACAACAAACTCATTTACACCGGAGAAATGGGAAGCAGCGACGCTGCATTTATAGAGCGTGAAACTGGGGTACACCCCAGCGACAAAATAGAAGTTGAGGGATATGAGGGTTATTTCCGAACCATCGGTGTTGGTAAAAATAGCTCACCAGAAAAACCAACCGTAATAATTATCTCTGAAATGGCCCTCAAAAACGGACCCCGACTGGAAGATGAAATGGAGGTTCCGATTTCTCAAGTTAAAGTTATAAAAAGGCATACGCCCACCAACTAAAACACCCCAAAAATGGGGTGTTTTTATTTTTGCAGCCCCGGCGGGATTTGAACCCGCGTTACTAGAATGAGAATCTAGTGTCCTAGACCGGACTAGACGACAGGGCCATAAATTCGCTCTGCGCTAGGTATTCTGCCATTTTTTACTCTGTCTGACAAGTAGTTCCTTTTTATTTTCGGGGTGAGCCATTATCTCTTCAACCACTCTTTCCATACGCATTCCCTGCGAACCCTTTACCAATACAATATCCCCTGCCTGGATCAACTCTTGCACCTTAGCTTTCGCCTGGACCGAGTTTTCAAAAGTGTAAATATTTTCTTTAGACATTTGGTTGCCGGCCGAGTCGGCGATAACTTTCCCCTTGTCTCCGACGCAAATCAAAATATCGGCCACCTCCCCCGCTAGATTCCCGATTGCTTGGTGCGCTTCGTAGCTATAATTTCCCAGTTCAAGCATATTCCCCAAAACAGCAATTTTGCGCCCTGATGGAATAGATTCCAGGGTTTCCAAAGCAAGACGCATAGATGCGGGGGCAGCGTTGTAGGTATCGTCAATGATAAGAGAATCTTTTACTCCCCTTAGTATCTTTAATCTTCCGTTCGGCCCACTATAACGCCCCAAGGCCTCGCTTATCTCAATCAGGTTTATGCCAAGTATTATTCCGACCACGGCGGCGGCGGCGGCTGATAAGGCTTGTGAGCGCCCCAAAGAACCGCGCATTTTAACCGGTACAAATCTGGCGGCATGATGCAGTTTAAATACAACCCCGGACGGTTTCTCGTCCTCAAAAAGCAATTCAACGTTTGAAGCGTAAACCCGCGATTCCTGATCTAGGCCATAAGTCCAAACCTGCGCCTTGGTGGAAGACTGCATGTGAAGCACTCGCGAGTCTTCGTGGTTTAACACCGCGTATCCTTTTGGTGATAAGGCTTTGACAAGATTCGCCTTTTCGGAAGCAACTCCGTCCGGCCCATTAAAGTATTCAACATGGACGGGAACATCTCCGACGGCGGTAACAATCGCTATGTGCGGATGGAATTGGCTAGCAAGCTTTTTTATGTCTCCCGGACGATCTGCTCCGTACTCAATAACTAGTATTTCAGGGTATGACGAATCGGCAACTAGGCCCAAGATACCCCCTGCAAAAACTTTCAACCAAAACAAAATGCTCGGACCGCGATCATAATATTCGCCTGACCAATCTCCGACAATGGAGAGAGGTAGCCCGATTTCGTTGTTTAAATTCCCAGATGACGCCCTAACTCTGCGAGATGACCTTAAAACGGCGGCAATTGCTTCTTTTGTAGAAGTCTTTCCGACATTTCCGGTTATACCGATTATCATCGGCCGATAGCGCAACAAGTATGCGTGCGCCAAGACGAATAATAGTTTTGAGAGTATTGAGCGAAACATTTGTATTTATTGCCTGGTCGGCGGAACGTTATAATACCTAAGAAGATAGGCGGCTATCTCTTTAAATACCGGGGATAAACTGTCCGCGGCGAAGGCAATTCCTTGCGGACGATCCATCTTAATAAAAACTACGAATTTTGCATTATAAGAAGGGGCGAATCCGGCAAAACTATGAATGACGTTTTCCGCGTCATATTCCCCTTTTTCGTTGGGAATTTGGGCGGTTCCCGTCTTGCCTGCTACATCGTAGCCTGGAATGCGGGCTTTATCAAAGCCGTGATCTACAACGCTGGTTAACATCGTTTGAAGTTTAGTGGCAGTTTTTTCGGTCATCGGGATACCGATAATCTCCGGTTCAGTTACTTTTTCTCCTCCGCCTTCGGTGAGAATCTTCGCAGTTACATACGGACGCATTAATTTTCCCCCGTTGGCAATCGCCGAGTAGGCGTTTACCATCTGGAGTGGCGTAACTGCAATGCCCTGGCCGAACGAAGCAGTCAAATAATTAATTTTGCGGCCACTGTATAGATTAGTTATGTTTCCACTGACTTCGCCCGGCAGATCCATACCCGTTCGCTGACCAAACCCGAAATTAACGACGTAATCCCTAAATACTTCATCGCCGACTTTATTTTCAACAAACATCGTACCTGTGTTTAGAGATTTTTCCAGAACTTGGGTCATCGTCTGTTGTCCGTGAGCCTTGCTGTCAAAGTTTTTAATCGTATATCCCGAAATCTCAACCCCGCCGGTATCGTTATAGATTGTTTGCGAAGTTATGGTGTTGCTGTCCAAACCGGAGACCATCGTAAACGGTTTGAAAGACGACCCGGGTTCAAATATCTGCTGAAGTGTTCCGTTTAAGAAGGCGATCGGTTCCGAAGTCCGGTAAGAATTCGGGTTAAATGTCGGATAATCTGCCATTGCAATAATTTTCCCAGTAGACGGTTCCTGAACAATAATACTGCCGCTCGGCGAACTCCAGCGTTTCAAAATTGCACTCAGCTGGTCTTCCACAAATGATTGAACGGTTCGGTCAATCGTAAGAACAACATCGTTCGGACGATGAATTTCGTTTTTATCGTCCTCCTTGCCGCGAATCCACCTGAACAGACCCGGCAGATCCCCCAATTTGTCGGTTAGTTTTGCTTTCTGGCCGGAAAGGATGTCGTCGTAGAAAGATTCTGCGCCGTACTGGCCGACCCTCCCTTTTTCACCGTATCCTAAAAATCCCACAACATCCGCCGCTAAGCCTTCGTTCGGGTAAAACCTGTCCGCTTGCTGGGAGACTCCCAGGCCCGCAATATGAAGTCCTTGAATTGTCTCAACTTGTTCGGAGGTAAGATGTGTTGGCAAGATGCGAGCATAATCGCTCTTTGAACGGACCATTTTGCCGACAGCGTCTTCAGTCATTCCGGATATTTTTGTCACCTCCGCCACAACTTCGTCTTGCTTTGAAGAAGGGATTTTTGAGGCAACAATAGAAATTACAGGAAACTTTTTATTCCCCGCCGCAAGAACAGGTTCTCCGTCTTTACTGCTCAAAGAAATAGTCCCGCGCACCAATACATTGGCCACGCCACCGGTTTGCGCTTCAGCGGTTTGTGCATAAACGGCATGCTTTAAATACGCCAAAGAGAAAAGCCGCCAGCCGATAAAAATGAAGGCAAAACAAGTTAACCCAAAGAAAAAGTATACCCGTAGGGCTTCAGCACGTCTCATAATATTATAAATATAACACTAAATAAGCTTGTTCCCAGACAGGCCGCGTCTCGCGCTTCCTGCGAGCGCTCGCGCTAGTCTCGGCTCGCTCTTGGAACCAAGCTCGCTCGCCTGCGAATTGCCTGCGTAGGGAAACAAGCTTATTTAGTTTACCGCTTAGTTATGGTGCATTGCGGTCAGTAACCGCGACACTTCCGTTCTCAAATATATAAGCAACGTCCCGGGCTTCTACCATGTTTTCAGCCCGTGCAAAGTCTGACAATAGTGCAGAATCCTCAAAACGAGCACGTTCTGCCATTAGAACGCCGTTCTCAGCGGAAAGCGAGGCTGATTTTTCACTTAGGTGACGAATGCTGTATCGTTGGGCGGCAATTGCGTTTGATGAAAATACAAAATATAAGATCAGGACGAGCGCTGTTGCCATAAGGCCAGCATTTAAAATCGCCAGCGGACCGAATAAGCCCGCCCGCTTTTGTCCTAGATTAATTTTTATATCGTTTCCCATTATAGTTTTTCAACAACCTTCATTTTGGCGCTCCTGGCTCTTGGGTTCTGCTCCACCTCGGACCACTTCGGCCGGATTGTAGAGCGCTTCACCCACTTTATATCCCCCTGCGCCGTTCGGTTTTTAAAAATTTCACGGACAATCTTATCTTCAAGCCCATGGAAAGATATGACCGCCACCCTTCCGCCCGGTTCCAATACATCCAGCGCCGACTCCACCCCATTACGGACATTCTCGAGTTCTCCATTGACGGCGATACGGAGAGCTTGGAACGTCTTAGTCGCGGGATGGATGCGGCGATGGGTGTACCATGCAGGCACGGCTCCCTTTACCACTCCCACCAAATCTTCAGTTTTTAAAATTGGCTTAACTTTCCGGCTCACAATAATCGCTCCTGCGATATCCGAAGCAAACTGTTCTTCGCCATACTCCACCAATATGCGTTCCAACTCGTCTTTACTCCAGTTATTTACCAAATCACTAGCTGACAAAGGCTGGGTCTGCGGATTGAAACGCATATCTAGCGGCTCATTCTTCTGGAATGAGAATCCTCTTTTACTTGCTTCGTAGTGCCATGACGATACTCCGAGATCAAACAGAATCGCGTCCGGCTTGAACTTATTACTCTCAACGATCGCCGGCAGGTTGGCATAGCTGTCGTTTACGGTAATAATCGTTTCGGCAAGCTCTGAGTTATTCTTGCGAAACTCTGCAAATTCTTCCGGATCCCACTCGATGCCAAGGATTTGCACATCAGGGAATCTTTCCTTGATTGCTCGCGTGTGGCCTCCGCCATCCAGGGTCGCATCAATGAAGCATTTGCCCGGCGCAAGATTCAAATACTCTATAACTTCTTCTAAAAGAACGGGGACGTGGATCATAGCACGCCAAGCTCGCCAAGCTTTTCAGCGATACTGTCCGAATCCTTCTCCAGCTTTGCCTGGTAAGCCGCCCATGTCTTGCGATCCCAAATTTCCAACCGGCTATGAACGCCGGCAATCACCACATCGCGCTCCAATCCTGCATAACGCTTGAGGTGCTCGGGAATCAGGATTCTGCCCAGGCCGTCAAATTCCACTTCAGTCGCACTGGAGAGGAATAAGCGGGCCAGCGAACGGGCATTCTGTTGGGCCAACGGTAACTTGGCAAGCTGGTCTGCCAGCTCGTGCCATCGTTCACGCGGAAAAACGAACAAACAATTATCTAAACCCCGCGTTACGACTGCCCCGTCGCCCAATTCCTTTCGGAATTTTGAAGGAACCGCCAGGCGCTTTTTGGGATCAAGGCTGTGGTTGTATTCTCCAATCAACATAATCCGTCAGCGCTGGTTATACCACTATTATCCACTTCAAAACACTATACTGCAATTGTATACCACCACACTCCATCGCCACAAGTGGATAACTCCGCTCGCTGTGTATAACAAAAGCCTGTTGTACCGCACCCCGTCTCCCGACACCGCTACAAATTACCGAACTGCGAGGAAAGCAATCCCGGCAACAAAGAATTGGATCGTGCCGAAGGGCACGGGGTACCAATTTTTGTCGGGTTGCTGACAAGCAGGAGGATAATTTATCGGCGGAGTGGAGGAGGGGGAGGTGCAAAAGGCTTTTGATTTTAGACAAAATAAAACGGGGTGGGAACCCCGGGGTATAACCCCGAAGTCCCTACCCCAGTACGTCACGTCGCCGGCGCCCGCCGCTGTTGTACTAGGTCTTGCGGAGGGCCGGCGCGCCCTTGTTCGCGTCGCTCAGGTCGTCGTTGTCGAAGCGCTCGATCCAGTGGCCGTTCATGTCGCCCGCGAAGCTCACGGGTACCTGCTGGCTGGTCTTCAGGATCACGTGGCCCTGGAAGGTGCCGGCGCGGTCGATGGCGCGCAGGTCGTAGATCGCGTTCATGTCGCTGAAGCTGACCTGGCCAGTGTCGGCGTAGATCGTGGCCTGGTTCAGCGCGCTCGGCGCCCAGTCGGTGACCTCGCCGACGGCCCGCGAGTCGCCGGAGAGCATCACCTCCTGGTTGAAGGTGGCCGCGACGGGCAGGGCGCCCACGAGGCCGGCGTCGTTCTGGCAGAGCACGAGGTCGTCGTTCTTCATCGTTTCGTATCCCTGACTCGCCTGCACGGGCGGGCCCAGGGCGAGCGCGGCGAGAACCGCGCACATCGCCAGCTTGAAGCGCATCTTGGCGCTCCTTTCATTGGCCTTTTTCTTGTTCAACCCCTACCTGGCCAAAAAGGTTAGAGATTGCCCGATCTTGTCGGGGGTGGAAAGAGCTGATCTTGCTTAGGGCTCTAGCATAACCCCATTAAAAAATAAAGTCAATAGACCCACACAAGACTACACAAAAACCCCTATTGGGGGAATTTTTGTGGGCGCACCTGGACTCGGCTTCGCCTCTTGGCTCGTCAGTCACTCGCCTCGGGCTAGCCACCGCCTCGCGGTTGCGCCTACTGGCGCAACATCGCTCCGGCGTTCTCGTCCAGCACAAAAAACAATCAATTGTTTTGTGGGCGCACCTGGACTCGAACCAGGGACCTTTGCAATGTGAATGCAACGCTCTAACCAACTGAGCTATGCGCCCTAAAACTTTTCTATAAACCCAACTTATTAATTATCTTCTCGTGAGGACCTTCCAGCAAGACCCTGACAAACCGGTCAAACATTCCATAACGATAATCAAACTCTTCTTTTTCCATCAACCCGAAGCGGATTTCCGATCCGACCTGCGCTTCAAGGTCTTTCAAGAATATGTTGAGGCGGCGCTTGTCTACCTCATCGGCAACGATAAATAAATCGGCCGGTGAACTCTCCCCCGCAATGTTGTCTCGGTTATTTATAAAAATCCCGGATACAATCGCCAGCTTTACGCGCCCGAGGCGCTGAATTTTTGCGGCGAGATTATGTTTCTCGGCTGGCGACGGCTTAAGAAGCAAAGCGCGTAACTCATTAAAAAACTCAAAATCAGAGTTCAGTACATATTGATCCTGCGGCCAGCGGGTGGATGAGCTGCGCGGCTGGCGACGGCTTGTTTTGTTTTTTGATATTTTCTTTTTGGCCATGTGTTTACGAGGAGCGTTTAACAAGTTTAATCTCCTGCATTGCGGCAAGTTCTTTTTTTACAATTAGCGGAGGCTCCTGCACACGTTCGCAAAGCGTTTTTAAATCAACCTGCTGTGGATAATTACGGAATAAAAACTTAAGGATTTTTACCCTCGCATTTGAACCAAAGAGGTTATCCAGAATATCTTTTGACATGTGTGCGGATTGGGTTAGAATAAAAACTAAGGCGGGTGTGTCCGAAGACCATTCCGAGTTTAGAGGAAGAGGTCCAAAAATGCAATCCCCCGGCGACTCAACCAAAATCTCAAAATATGGAAAAAATATATCTCAAACCGGAAAGCCAGGAAATACTCATTAAAGGCGACGCGAGCGAGGGACACTTAGACGCATTTTCATACGATCCGGGTAGTGACGAAAACGCAAAACGACTGGGTAGTTTATTTGTGGTAGGACACGTCCACCACTCAACTGACGACCTATCCTATTCGGTAAACCTGATTGCCGCCCTGGCAAAGCGTGAATATTACGCAACCCCCGGCATCGCCCCGCGCGAAGCGTTCTCGCGCACACTAAAAAAGGTAAACGAGGTTGTAGAAGACTTTTTCAAACACGAAGGGCTTGCGGTAAACATCGGCGTGTTTGCCATTGCCGGCGAACAAATCTTTTTGTCGCGCCTCGGAAAATTCAAGTTGCTTCTTGCGAGAGATAATAGGGTTGTTGACGTGTTTAATAACGTTGATTTGTTTGACAAGGAACATATAGAACAAAAACAATTCTCCAGCGTTGTTTCCGGAAAGGTGGCGGCAAGCGACCGACTACTCGCCTTTTATCCCAACAAACCCCTTGTGGCGCGGGAACGATACCTTAAGGATTATTTAGTAAAGCTTTCCCCTGTCGAGTTTTCAGATAAGATACACGAGATAAAAACGGGCAAGGCGGATTTTGCTTGCGCGGCAGTTCATATAAACCTACAGAAGGTAACGCAGATTGCGTCGGCTCCCGCTATTCAGCCGCAGGAACTAAAACATCCGGCGGTAGAAACAATCCAGCCAGCCGCCACTCTAGCTTCCAAAAAACATAGCCCGCTCCAAAAGAAGCAGGGAGAAAAAGAGTCCGCCGAGATGCCCAAGCTTGCCGCCTCTCCCCTAAACCAGGACGGTTCAAAAACAGAGCCGGAAAATAAAATTGAACCCGCAGTATCTATTCCCACAGAGATGCCGAGAATTATTTCAACAGAATTTTCTTTAGGCAAGAAAACTGCGCATTGGCAAACGTTGTTGCGAAGAAGTGGGCTCTTAAGCCTTTCTAAACGAAATACCGCAATTCTTGTTGGCGCCGTGGCGATTATAATTGCCGGAGGCGCATTGATTACGCGGGGTATTTTCTTTACGAGTCCCGAAACAAAAGTCGCAAGAGCCGCAGTTAGTCGGGCACAAGTGGCATTAGAAAA
>JBBTXT010000005.1:0-3919 GCA_038062135.1 Patescibacteria group bacterium
TCTCTTATTTCAAAATGTTTCATTTTTTATACAACAGCGATTCCAATTGCAGCCGACGCGCATCCCCGAAGGCTCTCTCGGAAGCTTAAGGGGTTTTGCCTTCGGGGCCCCTCGCGGGCTGCTTATTGGAACCTTCGCCGAGAGCCCATGCTTTTAGTTCTTCAAATGACGCTTCCCCGCAAACAAATTCCCCATTATCGGTATTTATAAAAAATGGCACACCCATACACTTATTAGCCGCCAACTCCTCAAACTTTTTCTGATTTTCTTCATTGTGCCAGGTTTCTAGCTTTTGAATTTGAATCCCAAGCTCTTTTTCAAGACGCTCAACGGACGGTTTCATGGCCATGCAATGCCCGCACTCTTGACCGTAGAATTCAATAAGCATGGGAAAATTCTAATACTTTACTGCTGGAATGTCTACCATTGATTGACTATCGTTAATTTTAATGTATAATCTTAGGCCAGGAGGACGCATGGACATCAAGAAAGTAAAGAGGATCTTGCTCGCGCTGTCCGACATAAAGGCGGCTGTGTGCGAACAACTTCTGCGCAACGCAAGAAGCGCTGTACCCCGTAGTTTCCAGGGCCAGATGGGTTCCTACCAGGAGGGCGACCTAGAACGCGAAGTCTCCTTCTCAATGGCCCAGCTGGCACAAGGACAGCATCGCGCCATCGCCGATGCGTTGAGACGGCTGGAGCAAGGCAAGTACGGCCTGTGTGAGCGCTGCGACACCCTGATCAGGGAGGCGCGACTCAAGGCAATTCCTTGGGCCAACATGTGTCTTTGGTGTCAGGAGACAACCGAGAAGAAGGTGGGGTCGTCATCCAACGAGCTCGCAACAGCCTAGTGCCGAAAGGCGCCGTGTTCCACGAGGGATGCGGCGCCTCTTAATTTTGGGGGGCTAACGGGAATCCTGCTCTTCCGAATCTTTACCCTGCCTTCGGCAGATGTTCCGATTCTCCTTCGCAGCCTGGGTTCTAAAAATCATGAAGCAGTTCATAATTTTTAGATACCCTTCGATTCCCGAGTCTCTACCGTAGAAATATAAAAACCCCCATACGGGGGTTTTTATATTTCAGGGGGACTAACGGGAATCGAACCCGTGACCGCGCTGCCACAGAGCGCTGTGATAACCTCTTCACCATAGTCCCCATATATACTGACAGACAACGCATTATATCCTGAAAAACACTTATTGTAAATGAAAAGGCGAGGGGCCGGAACGGGCTCCCCTCGCCTTGATACGTTGAACCAGCGCTACGCCGTCTTTCGGTGAGACCTCGGCGCCGGGAACAGTCGCCGGAATCTGGGCAGGTAGACCGGAAAACGCCGACAGACAGCACGCCATCCCGCTCGAGTCAGACGAATGTGGTGGATGCGGTTGCCGTTGTTCTGGCCCAGGCCTGGCACCCATCCTGCGGTTGGAACCGCAAGACCACGCTCCCAAGCGATTCTGATCGCCTCTGAAAGCGCAGAACGTGAACTGAAGCTGAATCCAGGGCACGAAAGGATTCCTGCGGGTCTGTCTGCCATAGACGCAAGCAGGTCTATGCACAAGGCTCGCTGGTTAGAGAACGACAGTTCCTGATCTTGATTCATGTGTCCTCCTTGCGGGAAATACTACCCCGTAACTGGCACTTGAGTCAATTATTACGGCTGGAGAATGTCGTCCGTTCTTCCGTTGATGGATATGACAACGTTTTTAACTGACGAAAATTGTTTCAAGGTTTCTGTTATTTGAGCGCGGATAGCAGATACCCTGCACGATCCGCCAATTTGGTATTGAAGGGCCTCGTCAAAATCAACATACGCAGTTCCGCCCTTAATACTAACGGAGTTAAACCTTACCTTTTCCGGGATGCCGGTAGAATAACCGGAAGATTTTTCAGCTGTTGTAACACCCTTCAATAATTCAGTAAGAGAAATAAAGGCAGTTTCTTTGGTCTTTAGGATATTCCGCTCAATAGGAAACACTTTTGTGCATAAACCCTGTGGATCTAATTTGCTGCTAGAAAAGAATGCTTTAACCGTTGATGTCTTGGCAGAATCAATCTGAACCGGAACTTTTACTAGATTAACGACGGATCCATCTTTGGCTGAATATTCAAATACTTCCACCGTCAGATTATCGGTCGCGGTTAGCGGAACAGGAATTTTAACCGTAAAGTCTCCAAACAATCCGGCATCTGGGGCATCTGCCATTGCAAAATTTTCATAAATCTTTTTCCCGAAGCTGTCTCGGAGAATATAGTTAAATGTATTTTCAAACACGCGAGCCTTACCAGTTACGGTAATCGGGTTACTCACAGAATCCCCGGACTTAGGGGAAGTAACCACAATATTTGCTTCTCTAACGGAAACTGACGGAGTTGGAGTTAAGTTTGTATCTTCTGGTGTGGTTGCCTGACTATAAAGAACAATAAACCCGATCACAATTACTAATACTGAGATAATGCCGGCACGCCGGTTGAGATAGAAGTTCATGTGTATAAGTATACGCCCATGATCAACTGATTCAATCCTTTTGATTTGTCCCCCCGGTAGGAATCGAACCCACATCAACGCCTTAGAAGAGCGCCGCTCTATCCGTTGAGCTACGAGGGGCTTTGAACCCTAAGATTCTAACATTTTTTCGTTTGTCGGTAAAGAAAATCCATGATAAGATAGCATCGCTATCCGGGGCGTAGTGTAACGGTAGCACGAGTCCTTTGGGAGGATTTAGTCCGAGTTCAAATCTCGGCGCCCCGACAAAATTGATTGAGTGTGATATACTTCGGGCATGTTTAAAGAGAAGGCTCAACATTATTTTTTGGTAATGATTCTCTTAGCAGTTATGGTGCTCGTATTTCTTGTTGTTAAGCCATACATAGCAATAATTGCTATAGCAGCAGCTCTCGCCGTTGCACTAAGGCCAGTCCACAACTTTATAGTAAAGTTTATTCCGTCTAGGGGGCTGGCAGCCTTTTTGGCGACACTCGTCACGATACTATTAATCCTGATACCGCTTGCAACCCTGGGCTCTCTTGCGCTAAACGAAGCGATTAATGCGTACCACCAGGTCAGTTCCCGCGCAAGCCAGATACAGCCTGCCCTAGCTGATGCACAGGCTTATTTAGATAAACTGGCTCCCACAATTGGGTTCTCTGTTGATATCAATGGTACGCTTGCAAAAATCGCCAGCTGGGTTGTTGGAAATCTAGACTCTCTATTTTCGGGACTTGCTCAAGGAATCATTGGATTTTTATTGACGATGTTTATGCTGTATTACTTTTTTCAGGACGGACACCGTTTCCGGCAATTCTTTATAGACCACAGTCCGTTGCCAGACAAAGAAGACATACAGATCGCTGAGCGGGTTGAACGCGCAATCAACTCTGTCATGCGAGGGTCCATTCTTATTGCGCTTATGCAGGGTATACTGACCGGCGCCGGATTTGCGATTTTCGGAGTACCCAGCCCCGCGCTTTGGGGCAGCCTAGCCGTCATCGCCGCACTTGTGCCCACGCTTGGCACCACGCTCATAAATATCCCTGGCGTTATATTTTTAGCCGCTACCGGACACTCCGGCGCCGCAATCGGGCTTGCGATTTGGGCAGGCGTGGCCGTCGGAATGGTAGATAATTTTCTCTCGCCACGGCTCGTTGCCAGAGGCACCCACATGCACCCGCTCGTAGTCCTTTTATCCGTTATTGGCGGGCTTGAACTCTTCGGCCCGGTCGGATTTTTAATTGGTCCGCTTGTCTTTAGTCTTTTCTTCTCGCTGTTAGATATCTATTTCGCAACCTCTAATGGAGCTAAAACATAGTCTGGAAATTTAAACGGTTTTTTGCTACAATAGCTAAGTTTTTAACAGCAGAAGCGGGCTTGCCTCGCCGGAGTTAAGCCGAAGTCCGCCTGCGCCCTTGTGGCTTCGGC
>JBBTXT010000005.1:4019-8446 GCA_038062135.1 Patescibacteria group bacterium
GGCTTCGGCATGGCACAGCAAGGCTACGGATGGGCAATGCGGGTATCGTATAGTGGTTATTACGGCAGTTTTCCAAACTGCATACAGGGGTTCGACTCCCCTTACCCGCTCAAACTAAAAGACACCCCGTTCTGGGGTGTCTTTTAGTTTTGAAGTTTACTTAACACCTATTTTACTCACTACTACCTCTAGGAGGTCTTTGACATTGCTCTGTGCTTCAAGTTCGGTTTTACTTTCAACGAATTTCTGCCATTGCGCCAAGATCTCTTTGTCTCCCAGGTTTCGCACCATATTCTCCAGTTTTAAGCGCGTTTCAAAATCAACTTCTTTGTCTGCTTTTAGAACCCCGGATATAAAAAGTTTGGCAAATTCAAGAGTTTTTTCATCTACATCATGAGTTTGCAAAACAGAGGCAGATTCTTTTTTTACAGCAAAATATTTATTAGCAAAGAAAATATTACCCATCAACAACACAATAAGAACAATGACTGTTAATTTTCGGTTAGACATATTTTATTTTGAATTCCGCTTTAGTAGTTTTTCTCTGACCCGATCATTATAGAAATTATATATCAAAAGGGCAATCATTATAATGACTAAAATGGTTTTCCAGTCAACAATGTTAAGAAACCAGTATTTGGTCTTGAGCTCAATATTAGTGTGTACGCCGACACTTTCTTTAACTTCAAAAGGTTTGCCCTCGTATGAAAGATAGCCTGGGGCTGAAACATTTATATAATAGAACCCTTCCGGCACCAAAAATGAGTATGCTCCGCTCACGTTCGTGGTTTGAGGATTTTCCTGCTGATATTCTCCGGCCGACCATAATTCATAAGCCTGCGTTTCAGGATTCAACCAGTACAAAGACGTGATCGCCCCAGGAATGCGAGTTTCTTTTCCGTCCTGGTTCTCATATATGTAGCCCTCCGGGTCAATGACCGTAACCAGGCGGATTTCTTTTTTATCAAGCTTTGGATCGTTATAATCCATTACTACGATAATTTCATATTCGCCGGCGACAACCGGAGTTGTTAAATCTGCGGTATAAATTCCGTCGCCATCCGGATCAGTGTATTCAAATTCCATAAGAACCAGCTCCTCCTCTACTTTTTCCATGCCTTCTTGCGAGCCGGTGTTATTGGAAATATTATCCAGCCTGGCTAAAAGAGTTTCGTTTCTAACCGGTTCCGAAAAGACTGGGTCGGCAAAAATCAAAGAAGCGGCTAAATTACTAGACGGCACCCCAAAAGAAGACGGTTCTGTTTTTCTGGACTTGAATATCATATAGCCCTTAACTGTTTTGACCGGTTTGTCCGGTTTAACGACCAGTTGAAGGGGTTTTCCCGAGATTGTATTTATTTTCTGTTCCGGTTTATTCTGATCGTTGATCGATAAAACAGCATTAAAATCAATTAATTCCCCGCCGGTTTTAACAAAAATAATTTCTGACGGAATTTCCTGTTTAGCTTCGGCGGAAAGATCGGCAAGAGGTACACCCTTAGGTAGGGCAAGTTTACCGGTTTTGACTTCGGCAATGGGGAGACCTGCTCTTTCAGTCAGCCCAGGCAAAGTTAGTTTAACCGTTTTTAATTTTTGAACGTCGGTTATATCGCTGATGCCGACCTCTTCAAATGTGTTGTTAAGTTCTGGAAACTTTTGCGCAAGCCGTTTAATTTCATTAGGCAGTGGTGCCAGCACAAAACTAGCGATTGATTCGGAAGGTAAAAGTTTCCATATACTTCTAAACGCCAGCGGGGCTTTCCTGCTCACAATCTCCTCCGCCGGTTTGGGCACTTCCGGTTTTAGAAAATCTGGAATGAAGGGTTTAACAATTTTTATTACCGGCTCTAGCAGGTTTGCCGCTCTTTCTACTGCCTTCTCGGGTTGAGCTAGCGGAGCCGCCGGAAGAACAGGTACGCTTTCGGATACCGGAGCCGGTGCTTCTGACGACGGAGCGCTCGCGGATGGCGCCATACCACCGCCTCCTGATGAATGTTCGCAGGTTGGCGTACTGGCGCTTACGGCAATCGTGCTCGTTTCTGTACCGTCGCCGTTCCTATACTTTACGGAGTAGTTGTACGAATTTTCACAAGAAAGATTTGTGTTCTGCCAAGAATTTGTCTGTATCCAGCCGGAATTTGTTCCATTGGTAGAATTTGCAAAATAGTAACCGGATGAACCGGAAGTGTCATTCGGAAAACTGTCTACGCCAAGCGTTATAGATTGTTGGCCGCTGGAAGATTTTACAAGATTGGTTGGAGTATCTGCGAGAGTATATTTGCTTGCGGAAGTTCCGTATGAAGAAGTGTTACTGGCTTTGTCATTAAATTGGACATCATACGTGTACTGTGTGTTTTCCGAAAGACCCGAGTTGGTCACTGAAGCGGAAGCGCTGGCGACCAATCCTAATTCTGTCGCACTATCGCGCCTAGCTTGCCATTGATATAACCCGGAGCCGGCCTCTGTAACGGTCGCCGGTTGAATTATTTCTATACTGGCGGAGGTTATCGTTCCAAAGGTTGGCGCTCCCACCCCCGAAGGTGCCGTAGCATCAATAGTAAATGTGTCACTACTGTAACTGCTGGATTGGGTCGTGTTGGCGTTGCTGTCGGTTGCCCTCACATATATTGTGTGGCTCCCATCAGAAAGTGCCAGAGAAATAGAACAGGTAAACGCCTCGCTTGCCTCATCAAACGCGGCGTCATCCGCGACACAGGCGCTCCACGATCCGGCGGTTGAGTCGGCCTGATACTCCACCGAAGCAACGGTCCCCACGCCTTCCGTTGCAGTTCCTGTAAGTGCGGGGGTAGAGTCGTTATTTGGATCCGGAGAAAGCGCGGTAAGAGATAGGCTTGGCGCCGTTGCATCGCTTGCTGTAAACGCTATAGAAATATCCTGAAAAACCGGAGTATTCGTAGCGACCGAGGTAAGCGTAAATTGGTACTGCACATATCTATGCGCGTCGGTAACACAGTTATTCGTAGAAATATCGGCTCCAGAAGTAATCGCGTCGCAAGACGCAAAATCGGTTGCTCCCGTCATAGAAGAACTGTTTGATGTACGGGCCTTAACCGCAGTCGTCGCAACACCATCAGTTGTATATGTCAGTGTTCCCCAATTACTAGACTGCTCGGTATCAAAAATAGATGAAGTCAATGTACCGGAAGAAGGGTATCTCTCCTCTTGAGAGCCGTAGGTGCTGAGCGTATCTGCTTCAGATTTATAACTTGCCGCGACCCAAGCTGCAGATCGAACAACATCGGAAACACGCGCCTCATCAATCGAACCGGTAAAAGTAAAGCCGCCATCGGATCTGCCCCCAATCCTAAATGGTGTTGTTGAATCAATATTGTGCGCGAAACTTGAACTGGCGAGAAATGCACCATCTTTATAGAGTGTTAGCACAGTTCCATTAGCCGTGCCGACGAGATAGTGCCAACCAGTGCCTGCCAGGTTAACGGTGTCCTGAGGTCCACTATTATCTACCCGACGGACAAATTCTATCTTGCCCGAGGTGGAGAAAAACCGCATTTCTGGGTTATTGTCTGCGTTGATTCCATAAGAAAGAACCATGGGGTAATTATCCGCAAGGTCTAACTTGACCCAGGCACCCATGGTTATGGCGCTATACCCGGAAGGGGCAAGAGCTGTTTGTATAAAGTCATCGTCTGCTACCGCACCGTCAAACAACTGCGCACCGTTTATCTGTCCCGATGAATTCAGAGTCGGAACTGAACCAACTGTGCCACCGCCTCCGCGCCCGTGGCTCCCATTTGAAGTGCTATCAACATATTCATTCGCTGTGCCGTTTCCGGTCTCTTTCAAATGCCAAACGGCTTTATGGTTTGAGTCCCAAACTGAAGTTGCGGCCTGGCCGTCGCTTGCTCCAGAGTTTCCATAATAAACATAAATATAGTCAGTGTTAGAAGAAGCATCAATTTGGGGAACTTTAACCCAAACATAGGAACTTCCGGCTTCATCCCAACTCTCTATTTCGTAACTAAGAAGTGTCGTTCCGTCACTGTCGGCAAATCTGATATCTTGGCCAGAGTTTTGAGTGTTTGAATAATCAATTCTTGTTGAATTTAGTTTTACAAGAATCGGAAAGTTTGTCAGATTTTGCGCTTGGGCTGAATTGTCAAACGTTATTTTTCTTCGATATTTCCAAGAAGTGCTGTACCAACCGCTTGTTGCCTGAAGACTGGATTGCCCCGTCGTTGCGGTATCAATATTAGAAGAAGAGCTAAACTTTGTCGCATCCACAAGGCTTGTCTGGCCGGAACCGCCCGACCAATCAGTTTGAGTCCAGGGAGATACAGCGGCAGAAACGGAAATATTTGGAGAATAAACAGCTAAAAACAGACTGGAGATAATAAGGACGGCCAGTATAACAATACTAAACTGTTTCATAGGGGTCTTTATAGAGA
>JBBTXT010000005.1:8546-29458 GCA_038062135.1 Patescibacteria group bacterium
ATAAGGACGGCCAGTATAACAATACTAAACTGTTTCATAGGGGTCTTTATAGAGAGTGTATTGATTATTTATTATAACATACGATTTGGGTCGCCTGTGCATAAAAATCAAACAAACCGGAACGATTTGACATGTCCCTTAAAGGGTTTATAATAATACTCTCCAGGCTTAATTAAGATACATTTAGAAGGGGTCACAAGATAAACCCCTAGGAGGAGACAGCATGAGCGAGCCGTCCACGAACATCGCTTCGGATTTCCGACCCGACATCAGGCTGGATGTCCTGCTGGAACAAGGATTCCAGCAGGAAGAGAGCCTGGTCTGCAGCGGGCAACCCCTTTACGTCTACAGGGGGGTTTCCCTCCCTGGGAGGTCGGACACGAAGACTGGCTTCTGCGTCCCCTGTTCGCTCCTGCTCCATGGAGCGATGAGCATCGAGACGCACGTCACGCCGATGGCCGTTGCGATCTAGTTCATCGGGGAGGGACCCTTCAAAGGGTCGCCTCCCCACCCATTCTAAGTGTGTCTTTTAGCATAAAACCCCCAATTGGGGGTTTTATGATTGATATCACGGATCCGAGATATCAGAACTAGATAACTGCTTCTTTCAAAACCTTAGCTGCTGTGAAACGGATCTTCTTAGAAGCCTTGATCTGAATGCTTTCGCCGGTGGCTGGGTTGCGACCCATACGAGCCGGACGATCTGCGACCTTTAAGATACCGAAACCGCTAAGATTTACTTTATTCCCCTTGCGAAGGTGGCCGGTCATGAGCTCTAAAAAGCTCTCCAACCACAAAACGCCGTCTTTCTTAGCGACACCCATCTTTTCTGCTAACGCCTGTGCAACATCTTTCTTTTTGATTACTTCCATACACGCACCCCCCTTCTTTTTTCGTTGATTATCATAACGCCCGTATTTTCAGGGTTTTTTGCATATTTTGCAATAGGGGTGTGGAAAACCCCTGATTTTATGGGTATTTAAAAATCACTCCGGCCCGCTACGCAGGCAATCCGCAGGCAAGCTCGCTTGGGTAAGATAAGAGCTTGCCGAGGCTAGCACGAGCGCACGCTGGAGGCGCGAGATGCGGCCTGTCTGCGGTGTCAGAGTGATTTTTACTTGAACTAACGAGCGTACTCTATTGCCCTAGTCTCACGAATCACGTTTACCTTGATTTCTCCAGGATATTTCATTTCTGCCTCTATTTTCTTGGCGATTTCACGGGCCATTTGAAGAGCAGTAAGATCATCTACCTTGTTGGGGGTAACAAATACCCTTAATTCACGGCCAGCCTGGATAGCATATGATTTTTCAACGCCTTCGTAAGAGTTGGCGATTCTTTCAAGATCTTCCAAGCGTTTTAAGTAGATATCTACCGTATCACGACGAGCGCCTGGACGAGCGGCTGAAATTGCATCGGCGGCCTGCACAATGCGGCTTTCAAGGGTGGAGTAAGGGAATTCTTCGTGGTGCGATTCCATGGCGCGGATTACACGTTCATCTACACCAAACTTTTGCAGTATCTTGCGCCCAATTTCAACGTGAGTTCCCTGCACTTCATGGTCTACCGCCTTGCCAATATCATGAAAGAGTGCACCCTTCTTGGAAATCATCACGTCCGCGCCGATTTCCGCGGCAAGCATGCCGGAGACGTGCGTCATTTCAATTGAGTGCAGGAGTACATTCTGTCCAAAGCTCGTTCTGAAAGCTAAACGGCCAAGCAAAAATATCAATTTAGGATCAACCATGCCGACTCCGGTTTCAAACAACGCAGCTTCGCCGGCTTCTTTAATTTTAGTATTGATGTCTATCTTAGCCTTTTCAACCATCTCTTCAATTCTTGCCGGATGAATACGGCCATCGGCGATTAACTTTTCAAGCGCCATGCGGGCAACCTGGCGGCGCACCGGATCAAAACCCGAAACAACAAGTGTGTTTGGGGTATCATCAATAATAATATCTACCCCCGTGAGACGTTCAATCGTTTTAATGTTGCGGCCCTCTTTGCCAATAATTTTACCCTTAATATCATCGCTCGGGAGACTCACGATGGTGGTTGTTGCATCGGCAATATGCGAACCGGCGTAACGCTGGATGGACATCGTTAAAACTTCGCGCGCTTTCTTATCAATGGCCTCGCGATTATCCGAATCAAGTTTCTTTAGCTGTTGATAGAGATCATCTTGATACTCAACTTCTACTTTTTTGAAGATTTCATCGCGGGCTTGCTCGCGATTCATGCCCGTAATGCGCTCTAATTCCGAGATTTGCTTGCGGCGTTCTTCGTCTAGTTCTATCTTAAGCGCATCTAAGCCGGAATTTTTATCGGCGATAACTTTATGTTCTTTATCAAGATCCTTAGTTTTTACGTCTAAATCCTCTTCCCGTTTAGTTAAGAGGTTCTCTATCCGATCAAGCTGAACGCGGCGCTCTTTTTCTTCGCGCTTCGCGTCTTCTAAAAGTTTCAGCGACTTATTTTTGGCATCCAGGAGCGTGTCCTGGCTTTCAAGTTTCGCTTTATTGAGAATCTCTTCTGCTCTCGCCTCCGCTTGTGCGGCGCGTCTGCCAGCTAAAATTTTACGAGTGAAGAACCCGATTGCAAACCCTAAAAGTATGGCTAAAAGACCCGCAGGAAGGGCGGAAAATGTGAATGACATTGATTGTGTAAGGTAAGTGCACCATATCCGTAAATTTACGGGGTTTAGATGACCTATCTAAGATTAAATAGGAACGGATTGAGCCTAACAAAAAAAGCCCCCGAGGGCAAGTTTAGAAAATTAAAAGGGGAGGTCAACTTCCTTGCGGATAGCCGCCTCCCCAATCTTGTGCGTCTCGACGCCTACTGCGCGGACGAGTTCTTCTTGCTCGGCTTCCGCTTCCTCGTGGCGGGAGTGGGAATCTCCGCCCTCACGATCTGCCTGGGGGTACTGGTGCCCCCCTGGTAGTCGGCGGCAGCCTGGCTACTGGAACCCGCGAACCTGACGGTGGTGCTCTGCACTCTTGTCATGCTTTCCCCTTTACGAACGCGCAGTTTTCATCAAAGTCCGCCAATCCTCCTGGCGAACGGCTTAACGTAGTTGTCGGGCATTCTACACCCTAAGTTATCCACATGTCAAGGGTGGGTATTTTGCCCTTATTCACTTCAATAGTGTATAGTTGGAGAATATGCGACCACTTGTATTAGTTATCTTGGACGGTTGGGGCTATTCGGGACAAACAACTGGCAACGCAATTGCGATGGCGGATACGCCAATAATGGATAGAGTCGCCCGAAATTATCCGGGCGTTCTTTTGCAAGCATCTGGAAAAGCGGTCGGTCTGGATTGGGGCGAACCCGGCAACAGCGAGGTTGGCCACCTAACAATTGGAGCCGGAAGAACTTTATTTCAATATGCTCCCCGTATAACCCAGTCTATTGAGAACGGAAGTTTTTTAAAAAACGAAACTCTTCTGGGCGCTTGTAACTTTGCAAAACAACACAACTCAACGCTTCATATTGTCGGACTCCTGGGATCGGGCAGTGTTCATTCTCGTTTTGATCATATCCTTGCACTTTTAAAACTTGCTAAGGCGCAGGGCATAGAAAAACTTTACTTACATCTATTTACTGACGGCAAAGACTCCGGGCTTAAAGAAGCGCCGACACTTTTATCAAAACTCCGTGAAAATATAGATAGAATCGGATTGGGTAAAGTAGCTTCGCTTGTGGGCCGATGGTACGGAATGGATCGCGACCATAACTGGGATCGCACGCGAGTAGCCTTTGACGCAATTACCAATGGAATGGGCCAGGCAACAGACGATGCCGCCGACCAACTGAAAACATATTACGAAAACGGCCTGACTGATACCACCATGCTGCCAATCATCTTAGATCCAGAAGGCAAACCCACTGATAATGACGCGATTATGTTTTTCAATTTCAGGGAAGACAGTATGCGCCAAATTACCCGCGTATTTACCGAGGCCGGTTTTGATAAATTCGTGCGCGTCCTGCCGGCGAACCTGTTTATCACCTGGATGACGCAGTATCATCCAAAACCAACCGGATCACCGCACATCGCTTTTCCCCCGCCGGAAGTTCCAAACAATCTGGCCGAAATGATAGATAAATCCGGCTTACACCAGATGCACGTCGCAGAAACTGAAAAGTTCGCCCATACGACCTACTTTTTCAACTGTTTCAAAAACGAGGCCTATAAAAATGAAACAGATATTTTAATCCCCTCAGACAAAGAACATCTAGGACATCCGGAAATGGGAGCAAGCGAGATCGCGGATAAATTTAATGAAGAATATCCAAAAGGATACGAATTTGCGGTTATTAACTTAGCTAATCCTGACGTCATAGCCCATACCGGGAATCTTGAGGCCGCCGTTAAAAGTATCGGCGCCGCAGATATTGCCCTTGGAAGAATCCTTAACACGGCTTTTCAGCGCGGAGCATCGGTAATAATCACAGCAGACCACGGGAACGCAGAAGGTATGTTGTATCGGAGCTCCGGCGAAGCCGAGACTAAGCACAACACTAATCCGGTTCCTTTATATCTTGTAATGCCGGAATTAGAACGCTCAAGAACCGATGAAGAAATAGCGGGCGCCATGTCCGACGCACATGGCATCCTCTCCGATGTTGCCCCCACAATCCTTGAACTCATGGGCTTAGAGGTCCCGTTAGAAATGACGGGGACAAGTTTATTGAGCCTTCTCACAAAATAAAAGCGGCGGGCTTCCGGCTGTGCCCGTCCCTGTACCACACCTGGCCGCACTTTGCGCATCGGTAATCCTTGGAGAGAGTGTCGCCTGTGCCGGAGTTTCTCCAACACTTCGTGCAGCAGTACCAGTTGCGCTGGATGAGCTTGCCAGCCAGATCTCTGACTTCCAAGACGGCTTTGACTGGCAGGAACGAAAAACTGCGCAGGTGGTCGTTGAAGCCGAAAAGGTCGTCCAGCCAGATGGCCCCAGAGAATCCGAATGCTCCGAGAGTGGCGCTTGTGATGGTGACGGATCTCCGCCACGGACCATCGTCTCCCATGCGCACTCGCCTTTCGCGGAAGCTCCTGTGAGCAACCGCAAGAAAATTGAAGAACTTGTAACGCCCGACGCTAACTCCGGGTGCCAGAATGATCTGGATACCCTTCTTCTTGGCCATGTTCCACCTCCTATCGGGTTTATACCACACTAAATTTTATTCGCCAATAACTCCGCCACCGAGAACTTTGTTTCTTAAATAAAATACTGCCGATTGTCCGGGAGTAATCGCACGCTGGGCTTTTTTGAATTCTAATTTTCCATTTTTTGACAGCTTAGCTGGGACTGCTGGAGTACGGTAGCGGATTTTTACTGATAGATTTACTGGGAAATTAGGTATCTTTCCGATCCAGTTTATATCTGCAATTCGCGCAGTTTTTGAGTTTAAATCTTTTTCCGTACCCACCACAACGATATTCTTTTTCACGTCTTTTGAAACGACAAAATACGGCCCACCGCCCAGGGTTATATTTAATCCATGGCGTTGTCCGATTGTGTAATACCAAGCTCCATCATGCTCACCCAGTATTTGTCCATCAATATGCAAAATTTTACCGTTCCTCGGTTTAATATGGCGTTTCAAAAAAGCTTTTACATCCATTGGGCCAACAAAGCACACTCCTTGGCTATCCTTTTTTGTGGCTGTCGGCAGTTTAAATTTCTTGGCGAACTTTCTCACTTCAGGTTTTGCGTAGTCCCCCAGAGGAAATAGGGTTTTTAAAAGCTGATCCTTGGTAAGCGTCCACAAAAAATATGTTTGATCTTTGTTTGAATCTTCAGCAATGAGCATTTCTCCATTTTTTGTTCTTGCATAATGGCCGGTAGCGACAAAATCCGCTCCCTCTTTCATTGCCTGCTTAAAAAATAATCCAAATTTTATTTCTTTATTGCACATCACGTCCGGATTCGGCGTCAGGCCCTTGCGATACCCCTCGATCATGTATTTTGTAACATACTTGCCATACTCACGGGAAAAATCCCACGTCTCAAGTGGAATATCTAAAATTGCCGCCACGCGAAGGGCGTCCTCGCGATCATTCTGCCAAATACATGGCGCGAACGGATCCTGCCAAGGCCGCATAAAAACTCCGACCACATTAAAGCCGCGCTTCTTTAAAATTGCCGCTGCTACAGATGAATCAACGCCACCTGACATGGCGACGTAAACCATTTGTTTTTTAACTGCTTTATCCTTTGACATAGCAAAATATTCTGCCATAATTTAGTATTCAAGACAAGATATGTTTGACCTAGTATCTCTCATAAAAACCGCCGGTTATTTAGGAATCGCCGGCATTGTGTTCGCGGAATCCGGTTTATTTATCGGATTCTTTTTGCCTGGCGACAGTCTTCTGTTCACGGCCGGATTTCTAGCTTCGCAGGATTATCTAAATATATTGATCCTTGTTCCGATCTCATTTATATCGGCGGTAATTGGCGACAGTTTCGGCTATGGTTTTGGAAAAAAGTTTGGACCGAGAGTTTTTAATCGGGAAAAATCCCTTATTTGGAATCCAGAACATGTTCATCGCGCACAGGAGTTTTACGCAAAACACGGACCAAAAACGATTATTCTTGCTCGATTTTTACCGGTTATAAGAACATTTGCCCCAATTATGGCTGGCGTGGGGCAAATGCGGTACAGAACATTTTTGGCATATAACGTTATTGGCGGATTCTTGTGGGGTATCGGCTTGCCCTTACTCGGATTCTACTTAGGAAGCTATATCCCCGATATAGATAAATACCTGATCCCGATTATCGCTCTTATAATAATCCTGTCGGCATCGCCTATAATTTTTAAGGTTCTTTCTAATAAAGATTACCGCACAAGCCTGCTTGCCGCTTTTAAGAAGTTTCGCTAGTATATAAGCATAACAACCGTCCCGAAATGGTGCGTATTCTTTAAAGGATACGGGCCGAACGGGAACGATTCATTATTGTGAAAAAGACCTTAATTGGCATTGGAATTCTTATTATTTTTGTGGCGGTCGTTTCGGTGCTGAAACAAAACGACGGCCAACAGGCCGGATCACCAGCGAAAGCAACGGTAACCGTTTTAACAGCAGACGTTTACGTTAAGTCGGCGGGAAGTGATTCGTTTAAACAGGTAAAAGAATCAGCCGAAGTAACCGCCGGAGCGGAGATAAAAACATCCGCCACGGGCAGAGCGAGTATTTCCTACCCTAACGACACGGTGACCACCCTGGACGCCGATAGTTACATTAAAATCAGCGTACTGGAAGCGGAAGGACAAAAATCAAGGATTGAGCTCATGGTGGGAAGCGTCTGGGCAAAAGTAAAAAATGTTTTGGCTACCGACGACTTTTACGAAGTAAACACGGAAAACACCGTTGCTTCAGTCCGTGGAACGATATTTGGCGTAAGCCATAAAAACGGCGTCACAAATACTTATGGTATTGAAAGTAAGGTTAGGGTTCGCTTGCGCGATAAAGCGACCGGACATCCGATTGACTCTACCGCGGTTGATATAACAAGCAGCGAAAAAATTTCAGTTGATAAAAAGGCGGCCGAAGCCAAACTGGCGCTTGCTAAAAAACTCTTTGAAAATGATGACTATACGCGCGGCGACATGAAGAAGATGATTGAAAAGACTATGGAGCAGGAGGATCTTCGCGACGAGAAAGTTAAAACATTCATGCGCAAAGTCATTGAACGCAACGGCGACGACAAAGAGTTTATTGAGAAACTTCGCCAGCGCCGCCTAAACATACTAAACGGGACTGCTACACCAACGCCGTCTAAGACTCCGACACCCTCTGTGACGCCTAAAACAAGCCCTACAGCAAGCCCAAGCGCCAGTCCGACCCCTACGTTGTCTGCCACGCCTACGCCGTCTCAATCCACTATCCCGGGAGCAATAGTTTCGCCCACGCCGACACCGAGTGTTGATATGTCACCGATAATTGAATCCGTCGCGCCCAAGACGGTATCAATCGGCAACCAGTTTACCCTCAACGGACGATATTTTATCGTCAAGAACGTAAAACAGATTACCGGAGTTTCAGTCGGCGGAATTGCCGCTCAATTTACGGTTCTGGATGAATTGACTATTTTCGTTAGCCCTCCGGCAAATCTGCAACCCGGAGTTTATGACGTAGGTGCGACGACAAATTCCAGTTCAATCTTGCTTCTCAAACAGGCGATAACTATTCAATGATCCGGCGTTTTACCGGCAGCGTTTGGTTCACGGCAATCTGTGTAGCAGCGTTTTTGCTCATTAGCTTAAGCCTTGGTTGGTTTGCGCGCTGGCAAGACACAATTACCGATCTGCTCTTCACGCCAAACAAGGCGCCGGGCAATGTCGTCATTGTTTCAATTGATGAAAAGAGTATCAACCGCATCGGCCAGTGGCCGTGGCCGAGGGCGGTGTTCGGAAAACTCATTGAAAATCTTCAGCATGCTTCCGCTATCGGAATTGATGTTAACTTTAAAGAACGCTCTCGCTTCGGTGAAGCCGACGATACGGTTTTAGCAAACTCAATCGCCAGATCATCCGTTTCCGTAGTGCTCACCGCGGAAGTCCAGTCAGACAACACAATCAGCGCCCCGATTTCTCCCATCGGGGAAAAAGCAATTACCGGATTCCCGAACCTGGTAATTGCTCCCGACGGCGTGGCTAGGATGATAAGATACTCGCGCGGACAAACTCCCAGTTTTACGCTTTCGCTGGCGCGCTCAATTCTGTCCGAATCCCCGTCTTATCCCGGCGACCTAACCCGCATAGACTATCGGGGTCCTGATAATACATATCTGCACATTAGCGCGGATGATGTTTTAAACGGACGCGTACCGAGAACAATTATTGACGGGAAGATTGTTCTTGTGGGGGCTACGACTCTGGACTTGCAGGATTTTCACGAAACCCCTTTTGGATTAACGAGTGGCGTGGAAATTCAGGCTAATATTCTAACTACACTTCTTGAAAATAATTTCTTCCGTTCAAATCGTCTGATAACTGGACTTATGGTTGTGTTGATGGCTATTATCGGCGGCGCAGTTGTTTCTAAAACATCAAGAATTGGAAAACTTATTTTATCGCTTCTGGGAATTTTTGTCGGCTACGCAGTCGTTGCCTTCATCGTGTTTGAATATCAATTTATCCTGGATCTCTTTTATCCGGAACTTAGTTTAGTTTTAACCGTCGGGTTTACGGCAACGTCGCAATATCTAAGCACGAGCCGGGAGAAAAAGTTTATACACGATACTTTTTCAAGATATTTGGCGCCCCAGGTTATTGAAGAACTTATTAAAAATCCGGACACAATCGCCCTTGGCGGCCGCAAGGCCAATTTAAGCATTCTCTTTTCAGATATCCGAGGCTTTACAACCCTTTCCGAATCCATGAGTCCAGAAAAGCTTACTAATTTCCTCAACAGATACCTCACGCGCATGACGGATATTATTCTGGACCAGAACGGCGTAGTAGATAAATATATCGGCGACGCGATTATGGCTTTCTGGGGAGCTCCGTTGCCGGATACCAACCATGCCCGACGCTCTATCTCAAGCGCAATTGAAATGGTGCAGGCGCTGGAAACTTTTAATAAAGAAGGTGATGCCAAGGGCGATCCGCAAATAGCTGTTGGTATTGGCATAAACACCGGCGACGTAACCATCGGCAATATGGGTTCAGAGCGCAGATTTGACTATACCGTGCTTGGTGACAATGTTAACCTTGCTTCGCGCCTTGAAGGACTAACAAAAACCTACGGTGTAGCGATTATCGTCAGTAATAGTGTTTGGGAAAGCGTACCCGAGCAAGAAAGGGTGCACCTTCGTATTTACGGCCGCGAGATTGACCGCGTCCAGGTAAAAGGCAAAAAACAGCCGGTTACGATATACGAAATCATGACCCCGGACCAACATCAAAACCTTGCCCAAAATTTGGCAACCTTTAATAACGCCAGAAGCGCCTATTATGATGGCAACTGGGATGTCGCGATTGAGTATTTTGATGAGTTCTTGGCGAGGCATCCTAATGACGGCCCTTCTACGGTGTTAAGAGAACGCTGTCACGGCTTTAAACATCGTCCGATGGACAACTGGCAGGGTGTATTTGAAATGACTCACAAATAAATGAGAATAAGTTTACGCGTAAAAGCTCACGCCTCAAAGGTATCCGTTAAAAAACTTGAGAATAATTCTTATACCGTTTCGGTTACCGAGCCGCCGGAAGACGGAAAAGCAAATCGTGGAGTAATCAGAGCGCTCGCAAAACACTTTAAGGTTCCGCAATCTAATATTAATATCCTTTCCGGCCATGCGGTGCGTTCAAAGATGGTTAATATAGAAAAATAAAACAGGGGCCCGTAAACGACAGGCCCCCATCTTCAGAACAGTCCAAGTTGTTTGTTTTCGGGAAAGGTCTTGTGCACCTTCTCGGTCAGAATTTCCATCTCCTCAAGACTAATGGAATCTCCGCCGGTCAGATGTATCTCTCTTCCGACAAGCCAAACCTGAACTATTGCCCCATCTGGAAAACGAACTTCCGCCTGATGGAGACTTTCATCCGTGACGCGCAACATCGTGCGCGCCTTGTATGAGGCACGCTTTGATGTCGTCATGAACCCTCCTGTGAACCTATTATACCATACTTTATTGAAAGATTCAATTCACCAAGAAAAACAATATAAAACCCCCCTTTCGGGGAGTTTTATAGAGAGAGCTTAGCGGCGCTTCCGCTTTGTGGTCTTCTTTTTCTTTGAAGACTTCTTGGCGCTCTTCTTTGCTGTTTTTCGTTTCTTCGCCATGTGATAACTAATGACGCGATATAGTTTATTTTTTCTCTTGTTGAGAGAATAAATAACGCCGTCTCGCATCGTGGTTATTACTTTTCGCGACAGCCGACCGTGCTAGATAAAAATTTATCTACACAAACTGTCGCACGATAATCTTTTGTGAGGAACAAACTTGCAACTACTATATACATTATACGAATGGAAAAAATGTTTGACTAGAGAAAAAGTGGATAACTTAGAAAAATAAAAAATAAATTAAAAATATAAAAAGTTATTTTTAATAAAAAGCCCGACGCGCGTGAGCACGTCGGGTAACTAGTTCAAGATGCTATCAAACAGTTTGGCTTCTTGGAATACTCGCAGCTTCGCGATGAAGCCTTGAGTTTCTTTGTACCCAGGACCCTTCATCGCAAGAGCCCAATCACCCTTCGGCCACGTCTTGGTGCGCAACGCGCGGATGACGCGCGTGACTCCGCCGTTGTAAGCCGCAGCGAGGTATTCACCGAGCTTCGGGTCTTGGATGATCCCAGGACCGAACGTTTTCACAAGGGTTCGCAAATTTAGATCATCCAATAAGATCATGGCCTTGGCAGAGTTCACATGATCCTTTGCGCCTTCCTTGAAGTCTTTGATGAGCCCGGCCTTGGGGTAGTTTTTTTTCACCGTTGTGTATGTACCATTGACTTTCTTGTCGGTGAACTGGTACATGCCGTACGCAGCAGCGGTGCTTACCGTCTGGGTGAACGCTTTCTCGTGGTTAAGCGATAAAATTCCGAGTACACGGCCGGCCGTTGCTTCGGGATTCCAAATCGCCATCGCAAGGTCGCTCTGCTCAAGAAGAGGACGATGTAGAACAAAGCTTTGCGGAATTACATCTGCAACCGGAACTCCTGGTACGGCAAGCGACATCACGGCGTTTTTTCGCAGACTGGCACGAGCAGCTTCATCCACCGAGACGAGATACTCACCGCCTCCGTTCATGAACTCCTGCCCACTAGCCCAAGAGTCTGAGTACGGAGAGTATAGGAACGGTTCTATGGTCATGCTCTTACCGGAACCGCGAGCAACGGGATAGTTTACTAGTATGACGCTCCATTCTTGGCCATCTCTCATGATGCGGTACATCGTAGACCACGCGTTCCAAGTAACGCCATTGTCTTGAGAAACGATCTCAATGGCGTACCCGGCAGGAGCACTCACGCCGCAAGCCATGCGTACGATTGAGATGTATGCAAGCTCTCCGGTGACGGGATTCAGGAGCGCGGCGGCGATCTGCCGGTCGCGATCGTCAAAATCCATCCTTGAAGGCGTTACCCTGTTCGGATCAAGGTTGCGGTACTCTGTGCATTTGTAGATCGTACGCCCCGCGTAGATCTCCTTGTTTGCAAGGATTGCTTTAGCTTCTTCCAGCTTTACCTGTACGTTTCCGTAGGAAAACTGCCACGACGCTGAAGCAGTTTCTGCGGCTTGAGCCGACTGAACTTCTATGATGTTTGCTGGCAACCGAACGACGTCTGAATTGACGAGTCCAGTTGCCGTAAGCGCAAGGCTTCCGGCCAGGACTATCAAAATCATCATCGTTCGTCCTCCTGTTGTGGCAAAGCGTAGCATATTATATGTATAGCGCTAGAGGTTTTTTGCGATCTCCGTAGCCTTGCGCTGAACTGAATTTGCATAGTTAATACACCCGGAACTCTTGCTTGCGGCGTTTCCGCAATAATATCTCTTTGAAGCCGCTATTTCCCCTTCACGCGTTTTAGAGCTGGCGCCGTCGCGGGACAGCTTTGCCGCCGCCGCCGTAAAGGCATCTTCTATATTCCATGGATTAGGCAATGCGTGGCCTGTTAGGCGCGTAACCTCGTCGCGATAACCCATCCAGGTTGACGGAATAAACTGCGCGGCACCCATGGCGCCTCCCCAACTGGATCCGCACGAAATCGGAGTCTGTAATGGATCCTTCCCAAGCTCTTGCACGATTTTCAAAAACAACGGCAGGTCCCTGGTTGGATGTATGCCTTTTGGAAAAACTTTTCCGTTTGATATATGGCGCGTAGTGCCGGTAGTCGTATCAACGATATAACATTTCCCAACATTGCTTCCGAGCGCGCTTTCCTGTTCAAGTTCGGCAAGAAGATATTCCGGACGAATACCAGCTCCAATCGCGGCGAGCTGGCCATACTTAACCGCTTCCTCGGCGGTAATACCGTTTTGTAACAAGTAAGAAACTTGGGCTCGCAACGCTTCTATATTTTTTTGAGACAGTTTTACGAGTTCTTGATATTTAGCTTCTTGACCCTTGGTGTCTTTCAAAATTTTATCTTTCTGCTTTTTATTGCCGTCCAAATTATTACGCTCAAGTTCCTGTAAGCGTCTTGCTTTTTCAAGCTCGGTTTTATTGCCTTCAAGTTCTTCTTGCTTAACATCCAAATCACTTTTTAGCTCTTTTATATCCTCAATCGTAATTCGCAAATTATCTTGCGTAGACTTTATATTATTTAAATCCGAGAAAAAATCCGACAAGGTGTCGTTGTTCAGCAAAACTTCGGTCAAGGTGCTCCCCTCTCGCTCGTAAGCGAGACGGATATATTCTCCTAGTGCCCCTTTATGCTTCTCCAGTTTACTAAGCGCGTCTTCAATCTGTTTTTGAGTATTGCCGATTTCTAACGATGTGCGGTCTATGGAGTAACCCAAACTTTTTATTTCAAGCGTGACTTGATTCACTAAAGCATTGAGGCGGCTAATTTCACCCTGAAGGCTGGCCGCCTGTGAGCGGTTTGTATCTATCTGTTGCTGGTACTCTTCAATCTGTCTTTGTAGCTCCTCAATTTGCTTGTTTTTTTCAGCTATTTGATCGGCGGTGGCGGCATAAGACGGTAGTATTCCGACAAACAACAGACCAGCTAAAAACACCCCAGTAAGAAGGGCTATTCTTAAAAGGCTTTTATTGCCTAATGTATATATTCGCACTACCCCCATTCTAACAAAATTTAGTGCCTTTTCCGAAGTTGTGTGGATATGTTATTAGAGGGAAAAAAGCGATTGGTGTAAACTTAATCCATGAAACCCTTTGCCTTTGGATTAGCGCTCGCCGGCTTGCTAATTTTTATTCAGTCTGCAAGCGCGGCAACGCCCACGCCTTCGACAACACGAACAACTTCACCCTCCCCAACTGCTTCAGTTTCCGGCTCTCCAAGCCCATCCGTAAGCGGAACCCCGCGACCAACATCTGACCCGGAAGAGATCCCAAAATACTGTGCTTTTACCGAAGATAGAACTCCAGATAAGTTTACCTGTTTTCAAGATTCCGAAAACTTAGCTGACTGTTCCCTTTATTTTCCATGTCGGGTTTTAACTTCTGGCACAGGACCTGTGAAGGGTAAGTGTCTGCCTGAAAAGAAAACTCGCGAGGAATGCGAAACTGGTTCAATTGCACCAAGTTTAAAAACCCCCTCCCCTGCTCCTTTCGTTCAACCCAAGGATCTTGGTGAACTGGCAGAGGGTTTGTATCGCTGGTCTTTGCGCATAATTGGCCTAGCAGTTTTGGTTGTTTTCTTTGTTGGACTGTTTATGCAACTCACCGCCGCTGGGCTACCCGTTCAAGTGGGTCAAGCAAAATCACTTATGACAAATGCCGCAATGGGCGCCGCATTATTATTAGCCGCCTATGTTATTTTAAACACAATCAACCCAGACTTTGTGAGACAAAGCGGAAGCCTGCCCGCCTTGCCAAGCCCAGAATTAATTGGAACCCCGGCTCCGACACCCACCCTGCCTTCAAATTAGATTTAGCAACCAAACTAAAACCCCCGACAAGGGGGTTTTAGTTATTCTGTAACTATCCCTGTTCTCCAAAGATTTTATCGTGGTATTCCCAATACTTACCCTGTTCGCCGGCGCAGTTGGCGGCCCTGGCGGCCGGCTCGGCCATCGGGTGTATGTTTAGTGGGAAGTCTCGGTAGACAAATTTAACTTTGCCGGTATCAATATAATCCTTTTTTATCTGCGGGAGCGTCTGCTTCCAGAACGATAGGCAGAACGGGCACTGGTAATCGCTGAACTCAA
This sequence comes from Patescibacteria group bacterium, assembly GCA_038062135.1. Classification (GTDB taxonomy): domain Bacteria; phylum Patescibacteriota; class Minisyncoccia; order 2-02-FULL-40-12; family GWA2-44-9; genus JBBTXT01. The sequence continues at coordinate 23,401 of JBBTXT010000005.1, forward strand.
TCATGGTTACCGGCGCATTTGCGTTACCAAGAACCGGATCATCATCTACTGTCGGCAGGTTCTTAGTATTCTTATTGCCTTGGCCTCGTAGCGCAGCGTCAATTGCGCCCTTAAAGGTAGCGAAGGGCTGTGCGCCGCTTATGGCAGTTCCATTAATAAAGAATGCCGGCGTTCCATTGACGCCAACGGTAGTTCCATCATCCAAGTCTTTAGCGACTTCGTCCGCATACATATTGGAATCAAAACATGTATCAAATTGCTTGCCGTCCAATTTTAGGTCGCGCGCCCATTTCTTGAAGTTATCAAGCGATAAAACCTGTTTGGGCGCGGTGTTCCCAATGTTTGCCGTTCCGGTTCCGGCAGTTTTGGCGTACAGAATAGCTCCGCCGACAGCTACGCCGGCAATAACTATCGCGACGGGCAGAAAAAGCTTTGTGTAGTCAAACTGGTTTTGGGACGTGGTTGGTTGTGTTTGTTCCATGGCCATATTGTAAACTAAATTTAAAAAGACGCAACGGAAAACTTTTAATCCGGTTTTTTAACCAGGCAGGCGGAGTTGATGCAGAAGCGCTTACCCTGCCTGCCGGCAGGCAGGCGCCTATCAACGGGGCCGTCATTAAAAACATGGCCCAAATGGGATCCGCATTTTTTGCACAATACCTCGGTGCGCAGCATATCCTTGCTCATATCCTGTTTCAGTTCAACATTTTCCAGGTTTACAGGATCGGTAAAACTCGGCCAGCCAGTGCCGGATTCAAATTTAGTATCCGAAGAAAACAGTTCTTGTCCGCACGCGGCGCAGACATACATTCCTTTTTCGTGGTCGCCCAGATATTTGCCGGTATATGGTGCTTCGGTGCCGCCTTCGCGCATAATGTGATACTGCTCCGGAGTCAGTTTTTCTTTTATTTCTTTTTCGTCCATGGTTTTATTATTTGCTGTGTGTTTTAAGAAGCTGGGAAAACTCCTTTTGAACTTTCTGCAACTTGGGGTTAATTACTAACTGGCAGTATGCCTGATCCGGGTTGTTTTTAAAGTAATCGCGGTGATATTCTTCGGCCGGGAAAAACTTTTCTAATGGTTTTACTTCCGTCACAACGTTTACCCCGTCTTCTTTCAGTTTTGCGACGAATTTTTCTGATTCCTGTTTTTGGTTCTCGTCGGCGTATAGAATAATGGAACGGTACTGTGTGCCCGTGTCATTGCCTTGTCGGTTAAGCGTAGTCGGATCATGGCTGGCAAAAAACACTGTCAAAAGGTTTTCTAACGTTATCTCTGTCGGGTTAAAGTTTACCTTAATAACCTCGGCATGCCCCGTATCTCCTCCGTAGACGCTCGTATACGTCGGATTTGGGTCTGGCCCGCCCGCATAACCCGGCATTACATCTATTACGCCTCTCAACTCTTTAAACACCGCTTCGGTACACCAAAAGCACCCTCCACCAAAAACAATTGATTCGGTTTTTGTTTCCATCGTGATTATGTTTAGCCGAACGTAAAGGTGAAAGCATTCAAGCCCGGGTCTTTTATGATTATCTCAATTACATGCTCTCCGGAGCCGGCTTGATCGTGGATGAGTTTATACAGCCGCTCTTCCTTTATTATACCCGTACTGGATCCGTTTGAAACCGTTATATCTTCGCCAGCTTCTTTTGCGGTAAGCGGTTTACCGTCTTTTAAGACTTGGATTTGGGAACCGATTTTTGAGCTGGCGACAAAATAAACATCCTGCGCTTTATAACGAAAGATGATTTTAGCGCTAGCGGTTTTGTTTTCGGCAAATTCTTGGTCAAACTTCCAGTCACCGCCCAAATAAAGCTTGTTAAGTTGAAACGTCGACGAGATGGTAAATGTTTTGATGCCAAGCTGATCTGCTACGCCGTTGCCTAAAAATTCATTGCGGGAAAATCCAAAGTAAACTTCCGGACTGCCCACCGCGCCGGAACCGGTTGGCGCTGACGGGGAAACAATCCCGTCTGTCACGGTATCTTTTAATCCAAGCCTAACGGCACGTTCTTTCAAAAGATTCTGTATAACTTTCTCGGTTTCGTCGTAGGCGCCTTCGCCGATGTGGTCATAAACAATATAGCCGTCTATATCAATGAGATATTTGCGGGGCCAATACCTGTTGCCGTAGGCGCTCCAGGTTCCATAGTCGTTATCCATGACTACTGGGTATTGAACTCCAAACTTTTTAACGGCCGCGGCGACATTTTCTGGTTTGTGTTCAAATTCAAACTCCGGCGTATGAATGCCGAGAATTTCCAAACCCTGGTCCTTGTATTTGGAGTACCAGGCGTTCAAATACGGCGTAGTGCGCTGGCAATTTATACAGCTATAGGTCCAGAAGTCTACCAAAATCACTTTTTTACCGATCAGATCCTTAACTTTTAAGGGATCGGTATTTATGAATCCCGACGGATTTACAATTTCAACCGCGTGCGGATACTTGGATTCCTTTTCGGAATTTTCTCTATTTGGTAAGTTAATTTCTGATTGTTCTATGCTGATCTTTGGCAATTTGGGCCTGTGAGCTTCAAAGTAGGCAATCGCGCCGACCACCAACACAATCACTAAAATTTGCAGAGTTAGTTTTTGGGTCATTATTTAAGCAGGAATTTATTTAGGACTTCCCAATTTGCAATTAAGCTAAGATTTCCGGTAAATACCAGGACGCCGAGAACAAGAAGGATAATGCCGAAAGCAAAATTAATGTATTTAAGGGTATTCGCGTATTTAATAATCAGGCGCGAAGCTTGCGAAACAAACAAGCCCACAACCAGGAACGGTATGCCAAGCCCCAGAGCGTAAACCAACAACAACACGAACGCCGAACCCGGGTGCGCCGCCGCCAATCCCAGGATTACGCCGAGCGCCGGACCGACGCATGGCGTCCAGCCGACCGCAAAAGCCAAACCAAACAAGAAAGAGGCTAAATACCGAGATCGGATTTTTGTGGACGGAGTAAACTTATATTCCCTCTCAAGAAACGGAATCTTGATAACCCCAATTAGGAACAAGCTAAAGAAAATAATGATTAATCCCCCGGCTCGCGCCAGCCAGATTTGAGCATCGTACGCAATGCCTTCAAGCACTGTGTTCAGCAAAACACCCAATCCGGCGAAAACTACAGAAAATCCGAGCACAAAGAACACGCTGTTTAAGAAAACCTCTTTTCTGTTCACCTTCCCCTCACTAATTGACGAACCACCAAGATAGGCCAGAAAGCCCGGAATAATCGGCAGAACACAAGGAGCGAGGAATGATATAAGTCCGGCGATAAACGCCGCGATAATAGATACGTCAGCCATGATTTATTTTGGGAGCTGTGCGTTTATTTCTTTCAAATAGCGATTTGTGTCCCAGCCTTCCGGAGATTTTAAAACGCGCTCGCCGTTTTTCACAAACACCTTTGTGTGTTGGTACGGAACACCGAACTGCTTTGCAAGCGCTTCTTCGTCTTTATCGGTTTGATCGTCTTTATAGTTTACCCTAAATCCGATAACCTTGTCGGTTTTCAATTGATTGAAAGCTTCCTCTAAGAGCGGCACTTCCGCTTTGCAGATTGGGCACCAGTTGGCGTAAAAATACAAAACAACCAGCTTGTCCGTTTTTAGCGCCGCATCGTAGTCGGCTTTTTTAAAATCAAGAAGCTGTGCCGAAGTACCAGCAAGAACTGTTCCCGCGTACTTTTCCATCATAGCGTCTTCTTTTTTATCTTCCATCACAACCGGGCTTTCTTCCGTCATTGCTTCCGGCGACGGGCTTTCTTTTTCCATCATCGCGTCTTCTGGCGCGTCTTTGCGAACCGCTATAAAAATAGCGACTGCGATAACTGCTACTCCTGCAACAATAAGAGATGTTTTATTCATAACCCAATTCTACTTGGCTAAAATATAATGTCAAGGAGACTTTACATACAAATTGTGGATAAATTCCCCTAGTTCCGGTCGCGGTTGTAAACCAGCACGATAAGCTTTGTGAGAGTCATAACGCCCAAAGAAACAACAAGCCAAGGATCAATTGAGTGCTGATAACTCTGCGCGATGATTCCCACCATCAGCGCCAAGGCTCCGGCCATAAATCCAGCGCGTCCGGCAACACTGCGATGCACGCCTTCGCGCTCATCGCGGGCATCTTCGCGCCACACAAGCGCCACAAAAGCCGTAAAAGCTACCACCACGAGCGTCATAATAATTAAAAGCGGCAAACTCGGCATCCAACCCTTGAACGGCTCTACCAACAAAGCCAACAGCGCAATTAATACGATTGAGATGCTTACTTCCGGTATGAGTTTATTTTTCATGATGGATTAAGAATATATTTTCTACGGGTACGTTAAAAAAATTAGCAATCTTTAAGGCAAGCATAACCGAAGGCGTGTAGTTTCCTTTTTCAATCGCAATGATGGTCTGTCGCGTTACTCCCGCCGCATCGGCTAAAGCTTCTTGGGTTACTCCTTTGCGGGTTCGTAAGTCACAAACGGTATTGTGGATAGATTCCCTCATAAATTCAGTATACAAAAATAAAAGAACCGGGGGAATTGCACCCCCGGCGCTCGAAGGGTCGCTAATCTTGTCAGATCTTAGACGGCCCTATTACGGACCCGGTTGTACAGGTGATACGCGCCCAGAGCAATCAAAAACACAACAGCGGCGACACCTTCTACGACCTTGAACGCGGGACTCTCGACGAAAGACGAGGCGAAGAATGCCAAAAGCCCGAAAGCGACGGACCATAGCATGATTCGAACACACCATCGTTCCGTTGCAGACTGGGCGTTCGTCTCCCCTCGTAAAGTGATGCACATCGTTCCCTCCTTAGGATTATACATACTACACCATAACTGGTGTTTTTGTAAAGAAAAGGAGGGATTTCTCCCTCCCTTTCAGAAAACTAAAGAATTAAACTTGTTTACTTGCACCCCAGAGATTGCTTGCACATTTCTCGGGCGGAGCCGGCGGGAACCTGGTCGCAGGTTGCGCATTGAGATGAATCACCGCTTCCGGATGTTTTCGGAACCGGAGTTCCTAAAAGCGACGGCATCATGGACGAGAAATCCGTAAACTTGATATTGCTCGGCGGGGTAAACTTTGAATTGTCTACGCTCCAGCCTTTGCAGGAGTAATCAAATTCCTTTTCAAAATCCACCGCTTGGCCCTGCTGATTGCTTCCGGTCGGTTCTTCCGACTTGAGATTGTCCAGGGTCATTTTGAAGCCTTGGCTCGTGCCGTCACTCCAGACATACGAAGTCTGGCCATCAACGATCATGTTGCTTTTCATCGTCTGCCCGCCGGTTGTGACAGTAGAATCGGTACGCATTTTGCCGTTGGCGATATAAACCGTCGCGGACATCTTCGCGCCGTCCGCGTCAACGGAATAACTGCACTCCTGGGCTTTGTTTGATTTCAAAAGCCCTTCAAGCGAAGTCTTCCCGCCCGTTCCCTCGTCCCCGCCTGAAAAAATCGCAACCGCCGCCACAACCACCACCACCGCGCCTATTCCAAGAAGAAGTTTATTATTCATAAAGATATGTTATTAAACTGTCAGAAAATTACAAATCCTACCTAACCACCTCAAGCTTCATGGTTTTTGTGTTGAGTTTGAGATATGCGCTCTTACCAAATGAGGGGCGAGCGGTCATGGGCTCATTAGGTCCGCGCTCTGCATAGTTTACAATCAACAAACCATCGCGGATTTCGCTTGTTTGCGGAGCGATGCGGTCGCCCAAAAGAAACCCTTCCGAGCCGACATATCCCTTTTCTGTATTCAACGCCGCGACAACATAATAAAACGTTCCCGATCCGCCGTTATCCTGCGTCAAAAGAAAGGCAACATCTTCCCGCCCGTCCCCGTTCAAATCCTTAATCACCTCGTTCCCAAAATACCGGGTGCCTCCAGAAACCCCATCCGTGAGTTTTACTTTTGTGCCACCAATAACGTACTCCGTGTTTTTGTGGTCTATAGCGCCTTGTTGAGTTGACTCCTTGAGTACAAAAATTGCTACCAAAATTACACCCACCGTGCCTATTCCAAGAAGAAGATTGTTATTCATAGA
>JBBTXT010000006.1:0-15628 GCA_038062135.1 Patescibacteria group bacterium
AATATCCGATAGAAAATGTCACCGCCACCCAGCCGACAGAACCGATAAAATCAAACAACACAAATCGCTTAAAATTGTAGCGTAAAAATCCTGCAAGGACGATTGTTGGGTCCGTCAATGATATTGTGGCCTTGGTTAAAACGATTACCCAGCCGCTATATCTTTCAAAATAATTTCTTAGTAATTCAAACCGTTCATGCCGCTTCGGATTTTTGCGAATCCATTTTTCGATAGAGGTTGCCCCGCCTAAGCGCCCAAACCAGTAACGAGATTGGCCATGAACGCAATATCCCAAAACAAGCGCGATGACTACGGGCCAAAATGCGATCTTGCCCACAGAATACAAAAAGCCGGCCAGAATCATGGTGTTCAATCCCTCAATTGCTCCTCCGAGAAAAAAGAAGATATATTTGTGCTCAACAATAAACGGGAAATTTTGTTGAAGTGAAGCAAAAAATCCTTCCATAGTAATTTATTCGGCAAATGGTTTAAGAATTCCAAAATCGCTTTGAAGCGTTTCTTTCATGTCCCGATTATAAACCGCAACAGCAGGATGATAGAGCGGAATAATTTTTATCGGTCCATAGCCGGCCTTAGCGTCAAGTATCTGCCCGCGCATCTGACCAATCGGTTTTAGTACTGATGCCAATCCAAACCGTTCAATTATATAGGTCATGGCGTATCGTCCCAGAGTTACAATTACTTCAGGCTGAATAATATCAATCTGCCTTTTTAAAAACGGCGCATAAGATTTTATTTCTTCCGGCAACGGATCCCGGTTGAACGGCGGGCGATCTTTCACAATATTGGTTATATAAATACTTTTCCTTTCGATTCCAGATTTAATTAAAAGTTCGTCTAAAATTTTTCCCGCAGCACCCACAAACGGCCGACCGGTGGCAGCTTCATTGCGGCCCGGCGCCTCGCCGATAAACATAATCTTGGCATAGTGGCTCCCCTCCCCAATAACCGGGAAAACTTTGTTTTTAATTCGCTCTTCGTAGAGGGGAGATGAGGTCAGGTGAAGCACTTCCTCCTTAATTTGCCTTAGTAATTCAGTACGTTTATCTTCTGAATTTGGCTTATTTTCTGGCATATACCCATTTTAGCGGATTATCGGCCTGGACGCTACCGCCGCGAGCACACCCCACCATACAATCCTCCCCTGTTGCAGTGTCCAAGAAAAGTGGTCAAAGAGGCCTAAAAACAAAAGACAGCCGGCGGCCAATATAGGTATAGCTGTGTTTAACTCCGGGAAACGCAAAAACTTAAGCAGAGCTGGCACTAAAACCGCCGATAAAAATCCCAAGAACATCAATGAGCCTAAGATTCCGGTTTCAGAGTAGGCCAGTAAAAATATGTTGTGCACTGGCTGATAGCGCCATGTCTCCTCTCCGGGGTGCGTTTTTATAAGCCATTCCGTAAAGTTGCCCAATCCAACTCCGGTCAGGTTCCACCCGGATCCAGAACCCAGAGCTTGGCGGTTGTAGTACCCGCGTAACACAACCGCGTCTTCATCGGAAGAAATCGTCATCCGGCTTTTGGCCGCAGGCCAGAATATCAGCGCGAAGCAAGTCCCAACAACCAAGACAAAAAAAACAATCCTGACTAAATCTGAGCGTCTTTGTTTGGCAGAATTAACAAAAGCGGTAGCACCGGCAATCAAAACAAGAAGGCCCGCCAGAGCAACGGTCGTTCTGGAAAAAGTTGAAAGGAGGCCAAAAATTAAAACTACGCCCACGGCTGAATAGCCAGATAAAATACTCACGTTTCTTTTTGTATTTGTTAGAAACAAAAACACCAGGGCCAGCAGAGACATCAACAAAATTAGCGCAAGCACGTTTGGATGCGGGGTTAGCCCGTAAGCACGTATAATTTTATCGCCCGTTTCGGAGTAAAAAGAAGCTACCCCTTTTAGCGATTGGCTCAAGACACTCTCGCCAAAAACCTGAAGCCCAAAGTCGCCCTGGCGCAAAAACTGACCGAAACCAACCACCGCCTGCAAAACACCGCCGGACACAAACGCCCACAGCGAATGCCGCAATGAAAAAGTTTTAAGCGCATATGAACGAATGAACAAAAACAGCAGCCCGAATTCTAATAATTTAATCCAGGAATATAGGCCGATTTTTTCGTTTAGTGCCCCGGGGATTGATGCTCCGGCAACCAACGTAAGGCCGACCAAAAACCAATCACTCTTAGACCAACTGAATCCGGAGCGGTGCCGGATAGACGCAAAAAACCAAAAGACCAGCAGACCCAGAATTAAAATATCCGTGCCAAACAAGGAAATAGACCGCCATTCTATAAATCGCCAACCGCCACCGGTCTGCTCAATCACTGTCCGCGCCTGAAAAGGAATAAAAAATAAAAAAGCATACCAGAGCAGCCGCTCCGCGCCATGCATAATGCCGCCAAAATTAAGAGATGAAAACTTCATAAATGACGCCGGCGGTAAACATGGCCACCATTAACGTAAGGAGCCAGCCTGGCACAGAAAGTTTAAATTCGGGCTCTCGGGAACCGTCGCGGCGAGCTGCTTTATATACAAAAACAAGTATGACCGATTCTATGCCAATGGCTACCGCTCCAACAAGACTAATAACATCAATAAAGGTTCTTAGTCCCCCGATGAACATTAGAATCGGTGGCACAACAACCAACAACCAAGACCACCGCCTATTTAAGCCGTAATCAAGCCGAAAAATATCGCGAAGCGCGGTACCGAGCATTAATGAGGACGTGCTGATCGTTAAAATACCTAGCAAAGAACCAAGAATCACCACTTTTGTTCCAAGGAAGTCAAAAAGTCCAGCTAAAGCATCGGGAGAGGTTATGTCGCCCGAAACTCCGACAACCGTTAAGGCAAACAGGAAATATAATATCCCCGCAAGCAAAACCGCGTACAGGATTGAAGACTTCATGCGATGCTCTTTGCCGCGAATAACTTCACGCATAATGGGAATTGACGTTAGGCCGGCAAACGCGAACAAAAGAACCCCGTAAGGCAAAAACCAGAAATGCGGATCGCCGCCGGCAATCAGATTCGGCCATTGAATATCCGGAATACCAAACCCGAATATAATAAAAATAACGGCGATAAATAGGGCTGTGAGCGAGAACTCAACCCAAGCAATCGTACGAAATCCGAACGGTAAGATCGCGGCGATAAAGGCAAAAAATATAAAACTATAAGCGGTGGGCTGAAGATAGAAAAACTGAGATAAGACATTGTTTAAAAAATCTCCGGCAACGATTATATACGCCAGAAGCGCCCCGTAAATGCCCAGCAGATTAGTAAACAAAACTATTCTTTTAAACCAGGGGCCCAGATAAATATTCGTATATCCGACCAGTTGATGCTTGCCGTCGGTGCGTAAAACGATCTCTGCAAAAATTAGATTAAATAGTATTGTGATTCCAGCAATGGCAATCAGAAATAAGGTGCCGACCCAAAAGCCGGCTTTGGCAAATGCAAATGGAATGCCGAACACGCCCACGCCAACCATGGTGCCGATCAAAACCGCCGTGGCGTGCAGAAACTGCTTATCGCGAATAAGTTCCCTGAAGGTATACACTGGTTTGAGTATACCAAAAAACCCTAAAAACAAGGGTGGAAAAATAAGTGGAGCCGGTTTTATCTACCGTGACCTACTTTACTATGCCTGCACCAGGCTGGAGGTGTTCGCGAGATCGCCTCCCGCCTATTCCACTCCACCGATACATTATCCTACCGTTCGTCATAGTCCCGACAAAAATCGGTTCCTCGTGCCCTTCGGCACGATCCAATTCTTTGTTACCGGGAACTATCTCCTCACGGTACGGTAATGTATGGCGGTGTCGGGAAGCGGCGGGGCACCGATTCCGCGAACACCAATCACTTTAAAGCAACCTTAAGTACGTCATCCATTGTTTTAGCAAAGACGACCTTCAAAGCCTTGCGGACTTCTTTTGGAATTTCCTCTAGGTCTTTCTTATTTTCTGCGGGCATGATTACGGTTTTAATGCCGGCGCGGTGCGCGGCGAGAACTTTTTCTTTAATTCCGCCAATTTCAAGAACCTTGCCGCGAAGTGTAACTTCGCCGGTCATAGCAACGTCTTTCCTGATGGGAACGCCGGTAAACAGGGAAACAAGAGAGGTGGTAATGGCCGTTCCGGCGGAGGGACCGTCTTTGCGTCCGGCTACCGGCACGTGGACATGGACATCTGTTTTATTAAAGTCTTCCTTGCTGCCGTTTTTGGCCACGCGGCCGCGGGCATAGGTAAGCGCCGCCTGTGCAGATTCCTGCATTACGCTCCCCTGCTGTCCGGTTAGAATTAGACGGCCTCGGCCGGGCATTTTAGCCGATTCAATAGTGATAATGCTTCCGCCGTAAGGAGACCAGGCCATGCCGGTTGCAACGCCGATCTCATCTTTCTTTTCCGAAGACTGATGGGTATATTTAATCGGGCCCAAATATTTATGCAGAGAGTCAGCGGTAACGGTGATTGAACGCTTTGACTTAGCCTCAACTAAGTTGCGGGTAATTTTGCGGATTATGGTTCCGAGTTGGCGCTCTAATTCGCGCACGCCGGCTTCCATTGTGTGAAAATGAATAATATCGCCGATTACCTTATCGGAGATTTTTACGGATGCCCCGGATAAACCGTGGTCACTGATAAGTTTCGGCATCAGGAATTTTTGGGAAATCTTAAGTTTTTCCTGTTCGGTGTATCCGGCGAAAGAAATTACTTCAAGGCGGTCCCGCAGAGCCGGCGGAATAGTTTCAAGAGAGTTGGCCGTGGCGATAAAAAGGACATCTGAAAGATCATACGGAACTTCCAAGTAATGATCGGAGAAGGCATGATTCTGTTCAGGATCCAGTGCTTCTAAAAGCGCAGCCGATGGGTCGCCGCGGAAATCAGCGCCGACCTTGTCTATTTCGTCCAGCATAAACACCGGGTTTTTACTTTTGACGGTATGGATACCCTGAACTATCCGTCCCGGCATCGCCCCCACATACGTGCGGCGGTGGCCGCGGATTTCAGCTTCATCGCGAAGTCCGCCTAAAGACACGCGCACAAACTTGCGTCCCAAGGCTTTGGCAATAGATTGGCCGATAGAAGTTTTCCCCACGCCAGGCGGGCCGACAAAGCACAAAATCGGTCCCTTAAGTTTTTTAACTTGCTTTTTAACGGCCAGGTACTCAACGATTCGCTCCTTGGCTTTGTCTAATCCGTAATGGTCTTGATTTAAGATTTTCTCGGCTTTTTTAAGATCAATCGCATCTTTAACCTTGGCTTCCCACGGAAGTTCGGTAAGCCAGTCCAAATAGTTCCGAATATAGGAAACTTCCGGGCTGAAGGCCGGCATTTTTGCTAATCGGTTTAATTCCTTAATCGCTTTTTCTTCTATTTCTTTCGGCATTTTTGCGGAAAGAACTTTTTTGCGGATTACATCAAACTCAACCTGCTCATCCTCCACGCCAAGTTCCTTTTCAATGCTTTTAAGCTGTTCGCGCAAAAATATTTCTTTTTGCATCTTGCCGATTTTCTTTTTTGTTTCCTTGGCAATGCTTTTTTCCGCATCAAGAATATCCAGCTCACGGGTAAGATAAAGGTTCAGCTGCTGGAGAGCTTCCCTGGCATCGGTCATCTCAAGAATCCTTTGCTGTTCCTGCGCATCAATATTTAAATTAGAGGTAACCAGGCTGATTACCTGCTCTGCATCCTTAATTTGGGCCATCATATAAATCGCCTCTGGCGGAATACCCGGAAAAGAGCGCATCTCAAAAATCCGGCGAAACTGGTCAATAATCCGACGAACAAGCACGCTTTCGTGTAAGTCGTCGGCTCCGCTTGAAACCATTACCAGCGGTTCAATCGCCACAGAAAAATGAGGCGTTTCGCTTGAGTAACGAACGATCCGGGCGCGGGCAACGCCCTCTACGTCAATTTTAGACGATCCATCGGGCAGTTTAAACACAGACATTACCCGTCCAATAGTCCCCACCCCCATCAGGTCTCGGGGGGTTACATCATCCTCAATATTTCTCTGGGCCGTAAAAAACACTAGATTATCGCGCAATAATGCCACGTCTAAAGCGGCCACCGACTTTTGGCGCTGTATAATCACCGGCATTACGATCTTCGGAAAGAGAACCGTATTCTTTAGAGCAATGAGCGGCAGCTCTTCCGGGACGACAATATTGTTGACCTTAAAGCTCTGCATATAGTTGGAACAATATTATATCACATTCTAGCTAGAACTCAAGGCTCCGTTTCGGGTTAGATCCGCAAGTGTGTGCGGGCGCGGTACGGTGGCCGCGATACCTAAATCTTCCCTTATTTTTTGAGCCAGGGCTTGGGCTGAATCATCCTCGCCCTGGACGATAAACACGTTTTTAAGGCGGCCACCGACAGCAGCCATGCTTACGCATTTCACGAGCCCGGCTTGGTCGGCATGCGCCGAATAGGCGCCAATGGAACGTATCCGACACTTTACCGGTATTATTTGCCCGAATATCCTGACTTCTTTATCTCCGTCCTGAATCCGCCGGCCCAAGCTTCCTTTTACCTGGTAGCCGATGAACAAAATTGAGCTATTAGGGTCAGATAAGTACCTGGATTCATGGTGCAAAATACGTCCGCCCTGCGACATACCGGAACCGGCAATAACTATCTTGGGAGCCGGAATGTTGTTGATGCTTTTTGATTCCTCAACGGAATGTGTGAATCTCAACCATGGAAATCTGAACAACCCGGCATTGTTTTTCAATACCTCTACCGCGTCGGGGTTAAAATAACGTGAAAACTTCCCGTATGCTTCGGTAATTTTTGTGGCCAAAGGACTATCCAGAAAAATCGGAACCCGCGGAAGCTTATTGTTTTCAAATAATGTGTCCAGCTCCAATAGGAGTTCCTGTGTACGTTCAATCGCAAAAGATGGAATCATGAGTGTTCCTTTGCTCTCAACCGTTTCCCGGATCGCATTAAGAAGAAGCTCTCGGCGTTGGGAGCGATCCTCGTGCAATCGGTTGCCGTATGCCGACTCTATTACTAAGTAATCAGCTTCCCCCACATAATCAATCGGGTTCAGAAGCAGAGAAGGAGGGTTGCCAAGATCACCCGTGAATACAATGCGTTCTTCATGGCCATTTTCTTTAACCACAAATTCAATCATGGTCGCGCCTAAAATATGGCTTGACTCATGAAGGGTGGCAACCACTCCTGGTGCCACATCAATCGGGGTTCTGTAATTAAACCCGCGGGCAAGTTCCATAATACCCTCAATATCAGCCGGCGAATAAAGCGGTTCCCGGTCTTCTTCTTCCGCTTCTTGTTTTATTTTCTCGTAGGTGTCGTAAAGCGCGATGTGCGCGACCGCTTTCGTTGGCTCCGTTAAAAAAACTTTGCCCCGAAATCCATCTTTATAAATCTTGGGCAATCTGCCGGTATGATCAGCGTGGCTGTGGGTTATAAAAATCGCGTCTATGGCTTTGGGATCGTAAGGAAAAGCCTCGTAGTTCAGCGACTCGGAAAAACGATTGCCCTGAAACAGCCCGCAGTCAATAAGTATGCGTGCGCCGTTGGCTTCAAGAAGGTAATTCGCTCCCGTCACCGACTGTGCTCCGCCATGAAAGTGAAGTTTCATAAAGCCATTATATCATTTTTTAGAAATAAAAAAGCCCTCGGTTGACGAACCCAAGAGCTTCTTGTCGCGATGCGACGTGTGCGAAACGAGTTATTATACCACAATTTAAGAACTTATGATTGCGAGCCGGAGAGTCCCTCAACCCTCCAGCCGGATCCCTTAGGTTTTCGAAACTGGCCGAGTCCAGTCCGTCCACCCTTTGACAATACCAGGCCGAAACTCAAGCGCTAGTATTTGGGCTAGGTCCAAGCGATCCCCAAGAAGAAGGTAGAGGGAACCAAATGACCATGATGGCGAGGATCCAAGGCTTGTTGGGCCTCCTGTCTCACCACCTTTTCGCCGTCGAGCGCGGCTGCGCTAGACTGACATGGGGTGGCCGTTATCCCCAAGCCGCCTTACGCTGCGTCGCCCGGAAAAAGATTATAAGTATAATTTATAAGCTTTTTCCGAGAACCCAGTGAAGGGGCTCGGGAAATGGAAAGAACTGGTGTAACGCCGATTCTAGCACGAAGATTTTTGGTGTCAAGATGGCTCGTTGGTGATCATGCCCTTCGGCCGACCGGATGTCCTGCCGCTCCTGCGGCGTCAGGCATCCTACACCCTCGGCGAATCGTCCGTCGGTGCTTCGCAATTATACCGACGGAACCAAGCCGATTCGCCTGCGGGAGTTCGCCGAGAGGACACGATCACCAACTCGCTCAATTATATTTATAGGCTTAACGAAACAAGGTATCCAAGAATCGTCGCAGTGGCAATCGGTGGAAGAGCTGCCATAGGGTGACGGCCTTCTTGGTTTACAAAAAGCAGATGGGTTACAAAAAGCCCCGCCAAGGTGAACACACTTGTTACAATCGCGCTTTGCAAAGAAACCGTAACAAGCGAACAGGCAAAAATTAGCGGCAAGCTGACATCACCGGAACCGAGAATCATGAAGTCGCGGGTATCCTGGGCTTGCTTTCGCAATGATAAAAATCCGGAAAGCTTCAACGGCACTAAAAATCCAAAAATCGCTCCGCTTTCCATCATTGATTGCGCCATGCGAATCATGTGGCCGGTACGATAAACCGCGATGATGTCATAAATAGAAAGGACGGAAAGAATTATTAATGCGGCGGTCGGAGTAAGGCTTAGGCCTAAAAGGGCAGAAATTCCGGCAATTCCCAAAATAATCGCGATGTCATGTACAAATACGCGGGGCCAGAAAAGGTAAGCCGCGATAATTAATACTGCGACGACTGTATTAAGCGGAGAGGACATAAAGACTCCCAGCGACACGCTTGCGCCGTAAAAAATAACAGCGACCATTAAAATCTTGAGTAAGGACTGGCTGAAACGGTGAGAGCGAGCTAAAAACAAAGAAAAAGAGACAAAAACTAAAAGGAAAATAAGCCCGGTCTGCCAAGAAAGCTCAACCGGCTCCACGACTCCGCTACCGGCTTGTTTTAATCCATACTCATAAGCTGCCGCAATTCCAGTACCAACGGTTAGCACGTACAAAAAAGCGTGCCAAAAAAATAATCTAAGTTGTAGGCGAATTGCCATTAGCGAACAATGATGGAGCCCACTTCGCCCGTATTGCGGGCGTTGTGATAATTATAAGTCCCCTTTACGGCGAATGTTACCGCAAAAAAACTTCCGTTCGGAATTTCACCCACGCTGTCAAAACCGGGAGCATCGCTGCCCGTCGGCGGGAGTTCTGAAACAATTCGCATTGAAACCAAGCTGTCGTTTCGGAAACGAACGGTGTCTCCAACATGAATTCTTAAATTAGTGGGACTAAACACACGATTTTTATATGAAACCGTGTAAATGCGAGGCTGGGGCGTTTCCGTTGTTGAAGGGGTAATGGAACCGCTAGCTATCGGCTCACCATTAGAAGTCGGTCCGAATATCGTTACCGCCGTGCCGAGAAGAATAAGTGCGGCGATAATCATAAGCCAAGCCGCCCCGCTGTCGCTTCCTAGCGGAGGTCGGTCGTCTTTGCGAATGAGTTGCGCCTGAATTTCGGCGTCCATACTTACATCGTACCGCAAACAAGAAGTAGAGTAAATAAAAGACGGGCAGCGCGCTTGTGAGAAGCGAACTGCCCGAATGTCTTTCAGCCGATATGACCGCTCGCTCGCGTGGAGTAGTAGGCGGCGTGTGCGTACCAGCTCCCATAGACGCAGCCAGCGAAGACGAGGATCATGAAGATCGCCGACAGCATCGCGGATGAAACAAACGCCGCGGTGCCGGCCCACACGCAGACCACGAAGAGGCCCAGCGCGCAGCACAGGACCTTCAGGAACAGCTTGCGGAATCTAGCCAGGCTCTTCTCCCCTTCGTTCTGATAGAAGAAGATCCGGCTATGGACGATCCCGACCATGCCGAGCAGTCCCGACATGACCAGTGTCGCCCAGAGGTTGCTCATCGCCACTTCCCAAATCTCTTTCATGTTTCCGCCCTCCTTACAGAGAACTTAAACACACCCGCAGTAGATTATCAATGTTGTAGAGCTTCTCTTGCCTCTTTTGCATCAGACCACGGAATCTTTTTGCCGTTGGCGAGCGCCAAAGAAACCTCGGAACCCTTACCAGTTATAACTACAACATCGCCAGGCTGGGCGATTGAAACCGCGCGACGAATCGCCTGTCGGCGATCTAAAATCCGTTCAACTTTTGATTTTTGATTTTCGGGTATACCCGCTTCAATCTGATTTAAAATTTCTTCTTGGTTTTCGTCCCATGGGTCTTCGTCGGCTAAAATAATCTTGTCGCAATACTGCGCGGCAATAGCGCCGAACTTCGGACGCTTCCAAGTATCCCGCCCGCCGCCGGCTGCACCCAATACACAGATCAGCCGCCCCACAGAGGGACGAGCCTCGTCCTGCTGGACGGGCTTTCCGGTTTCGGGCTTGAGTGCTTTATAAACGGCTTCAAGCGAATCAGGCGTATGGGCATAATCAACCACAATCGTAAAGGGACTCTTTTGTATAAACTGCATCCGGCCGGCAACTTCTGGGATACTCTGAAGCGCCGGCCGAGCGGTCGGCAGATCAACGCCGTACATCGCACCCACTGCCAGGGCGGCTAGACAATTATAAACGTTAAACTCTCCGCCGATCGACACGGCAAACTGTGTGCCGTAGGCGGAAAATTCTATGCTATCAGGTTGAACTTTAATATTGGTTGCCATCATCTCCCCAGCATGCAATCCATAAAAAATCTTTCGCTTGGCCGGTAAATCGCCAAACAAGTTTGCCCGTGGATCATCCGCATTGATTACGTGGGTGTTGTCAGATATAAGGAAGAGTTTTTGTTTGGCAGAAATATAATTTTCAAGCGAACCGTGGGATTCAATATGCTCAGGATGAAGATTGGTAAACACGGCACAGTCAAAACGAATGCCGTTATGGCGCCCTTGCGCCAAGCCTTCGGAAGTCACTTCAAGCACCACAAATCCACACCCCGCCTTCTTGGCTTGCGCCAAAAACTTCTGAATCCTGAATCGGCCTGGCATCGTCATTTTTAATGTATTGGGCCACTCACGGTCGCCGATTTTGTAGCCCAACGACCCAATGGCAGCGACCTTGTGCCCGCCTGCCTCCAAGATTTTAGATATAAAAAATACGGTCGTTGATTTGCCTTTTGTACCAGTCACGCCGATTACTTTCATAGAGTGCGAGGGGAATCGGTATATAATCGCCGCGCCCCACGCCAGAAGCCAGTGGTACGACGGCGCAAAAAAATCAAAAACCCGCTTTGGAATCAAGCGTTTGACCTTGTATAAAATTTTATCCAGTAATCCTTCGCGAAACATTATCTTTTGCCCAACAGTTTAAGTGCTTCGCGAACCCTGTCGCGGGCATCTTTGAGCGTGGGCGGAACTTCTTTAAGTGCCTCTTTGGCTTGGGAAGGAGAATAGCCTAATGATACAAGAGCGTCCATAGCCTGTGATTCTTCCCCCAAATCAACACCGGCCAGGTTGCCCATATCAATATGATCCACCTTATTTTTGAGTTCCAGGATTAAACGCTTCGCCGTTTTGGGTCCGATGGTTGATAGTTTACGCAGATAGTCCGCATCATCGTTTACGATGGCCGCTTTTAGGTGCTTGGGTTCAACGCTTGAAAGGATGCCCATGGCGCCTTTGGGGCCAATTCCAGACACGGACGTCAACAAACTAAAGAGTTGCAAGTCCTCCCTGGTTTGGAATCCATAAAGGTCAAAGGAACCCTCGCGCATATTAAGCTGGGAATGCACAAATACCTTGACTTTAGAACCGTCTTTTGGTAAACTGCCTAGCATTTTAGGGGCACAGTGGAGGGTATACCCCACCCCGTTGGCGCTTAAAACGGCGTGGCGATCGTCACAAAACTCAACCGTTCCTTCCAAGAGTGAAATCATGAGAACAGCATAGCATGTTCAAACTCACCTCACAATTTGAGCCGGCCGGGGACCAGCCTCAAGCGATTGAGAAGCTCATAAAGGGTTTAAAGACCGGTAAACAACACCAGGTGCTTTTGGGCGTTACTGGTTCAGGAAAAACGTTCACCATGGCTAAAGTAATTGCTGAACATAAAAAGCCGACGCTTATTATTTCGCATAATAAAACGCTCGCCGCCCAGCTCTATCGCGAGTTTAAAGATTTCTTTCCCAACAACGCGGTTCATTACTTCGTTTCTTATTACGACTACTACCAGCCGGAAGCGTACATTCCCCACTCTAATACCTACATTGAAAAGGACTCTAAGATAAATGAAGAGATTGACCGCCTGCGCCATGCCGCAACCCAGGCGCTGATGGCGCGCGACGACGTGATTATTGTTGCGTCGGTGTCGTGCATATACAACCTCGGTTCGCCGGAAGAATACCGCAATATGGGTCTTGAAGTCTTTGATGGTAAAAAAATTACCCCATCCCAGCTTGTACGGAACCTGGCTCGCCTTCAATATGCCCAGGATATAGAACTCAAACGCGGAGCATTCCGTAAGGGTCGCGACGAAATAGAAATCGTGAACCCGAACGGCGAACAGATCACTAAGGTTAAATTCAAGGGCGACAAAATCATCGCACTGTCTATCGCAAACCTTAAAGACCCGGAAGAACTTGAATCCAGAACCCCGACCTACGAACCGATTGAAAAGATCGTTATTTTCCCCGCCAAGTACTGGATTACAACTGACAACAAAATCGGACTGGCGATTGAAAACATAAAAAGCGAACTCCAAAAGCGTGTTGCCGAATTAAAAAAGAAGGGTAAAGGCGAGGAAGCGTCGCGTCTTCAAGAAAAAACCATTCACGATATAGAGATGATGCGCCAGACCGGCTACTGCCATGGCATTGAAAATTATTCAATGCATTTGGATTTTCGCACCCCGGGCGAGCCACCTTACACCCTTCTGGATTTCTTTAAGGCTAAGGGCGAATTCTTAACAATTATAGATGAGTCGCACATTTCAATTCCGCAATTACGGAGCATGTACAACGGCGACCATTCCCGCAAAACAACGCTTGTTGATTACGGCTTCCGGTTGCCGAGCGCGATAGACAACCGCCCGCTCCAGTTTCCAGAATTTGAGGCGCGCATAGGCAAAAGGGTTTACGTTTCCGCTACCCCAAGCATCTACGAGCTTAAAAAGGCAGGCATTAAAAACATCGCCGAACAGGTGGTGCGCCCGACCGGACTTCTGGATCCGACGGTTGAAATGCAGCCCAGCGCGGGACAAATCCCCCATCTTCTAAGCCAAATCAAAGAACGGACGGCTAGCGGAGAACGCGTTATTGTTACCACCCTCACCAAGCGCATGGCGGAAGATTTAACCGAACATCTTGCCGACCAGGGCATCAAGGTAAACTACATCCACTCGGAAATTAAAACATTAGACCGACTCGCGATTCTTAAAGACTTTCGTTCCGGCAAGCACGATGTAATCGTGGGTGTAAACCTACTTCGTGAAGGATTGGACTTGCCGGAGGTTTCGCTTATCGCAATTTTGGACGCAGACAAAGAAGGTTTCCTCCGCAACACCACCACACTCATTCAAACCATGGGCCGAGCGGCGCGCAACGCCAATGGGCATGTAATTCTTTATGCCGATAAGATAACTAGATCAATTGAAGCCGCTGTGGGCGAAACCCAGCGCCGCCGAGCCAAACAGATAATATATAATACGGAGCGTGGCATCACTCCAGAAACAATCAAAAAGAATCTTTCCAGTTTTGACATGCCACGAGGCAAATCCGCCCCAAGCGAAAGTTCGTCTTCGGATATCGTTTTCACCAGCAAAACAAAAAACGAAAAATTGACCATGCTCACCAAATTGATGGATCGGGCAATCCGTAAAATGGACTACGACCAGGCGATGATTCTGCGCGAGCAAATCCAGAGGCTGAAGCACGGAAAATAAAAAGGATAGAAACTACTTAAACCATTGGTTTTGCCACACCCTCATTTGGTCTATCTCTCTAGTTTGCGCTTCAACAATTCCGCGGCAAAGAGATTTTAATTCTTCGCGCTGGCCGTCCTTGAGAACAGGCTGGCACATGGCAACAGCTCCGGCATGATGGGGAATCATAGTTTGAATAAACGCTTCATCTAACTCAGCGCCTTTCTTGCCTTCAAGCATACCCTCCATCATTTGCATCATTCCGTTCATGTCGTTATTACTCATCGCCCCGCCGTTCATCATATGCATACTGGATGGAATCACAGAACGATCCGAACCAAGTTGGTATCCCACAAAGAAAACGATAACTGCTCCAACGATAGCTATAATGAGTTTGTTAGTATCCATATTATTGGTGTTTTAATATACTCTTTAATTATACCCCGCAACTACCGCCATTGGAACGCTTAACCGGCTCAACTTCCGATAATATCTTACGATAACCGGAAGCGCTTGAATAACTCTCGCCCAGTAAGACTTTTGGATCCGCTTTATCCCAGCTTTGGTTTTGAGCTTTAAGGTATTTTGCAATCGTTAGGTAGGTATCCGGGAACCAGTACGCATTTACCTTAAGCGCTACCTTATACATTTCATCTTCTTTTACGCCCTGGGAAGCCATTAACTCCAGAAGTCCAAGCATGGCCATGCCGTGGTTGCAGTCCGGGAAGTAGGTTGAATTGTTGCAGCATGAACGATAAATCCCCTTACTCGTACTTTCCACCAGCGCCTGCTGTTCCGGGGTCAAAGACATAAACTTATGCATGCTGTAGTGATCCATTATCTGGCCCCGAGCAAGAGACCAGCCGCCGGTTGACGCGAAGCGACTGGCGTCTCCGCCATAGGTCTTATCCGTCATCGGACCCTTTTCTAAGATCTCGTTTTTGTTTCCAAGGCCCAATGCCCAAAGCAGGTTCAGTAAGGTTCCAGCATTTTCTTGGTTTATAACAATCTTCCCGTTATCTGATTGATTTAATAAGCGCGTGGTTTTTTCATCAATTCCCCCTCTTTGTGCGTAAAGCTCTTCAAACTTGGTCTGATCAATAACTCCTGCGTCAATCATCCGCTTTCCTAAATCGCCCCATTTTACCGGAAGCTCAACTCCGTCCGCCGGCAAAACTTGTTTCTCAAGTTTTGCAACCTCGGCGTTATTTAACGGCGCGTCCTGGCGACTATACCCATTTGTATATATCCAAGCGCCCGCAACAATCGCAATCGCAATAACAAGACTGGACGGAAAGATGTAATTCCTTCCAGCTAACCCGGCCGCCTG
This sequence comes from Patescibacteria group bacterium, assembly GCA_038062135.1. GTDB lineage: Bacteria > Patescibacteriota > Minisyncoccia > 2-02-FULL-40-12 > GWA2-44-9 > JBBTXT01. Next base: position 15,331 of record JBBTXT010000006.1, read on the forward strand.
GACAGCCGGGGTTTCGTTTGTTTGTGTATGGTTTTCTATTTCCATTTTAAGGTTGGTTTAATTATTACTTTGCCTGCGGCAATGCGCAGCCAGTTTTTTGAGACAGCTTTTCAAGTTCCTGTTCGCCGACAAGTTTTTGGCCATCCGCAAGAATCCAGGTCGGGTAACCGCTTATCCCTTTTTCAAGGCATGTCTGGGTGTTTTGCGGACACTCTACATAAGATACGAGCCTGAATGAATCGCCGAATTCTTTTTTCTGGTTTTGGCAGTGGGCACACCACTCAGCCCCATACATTAC
>JBBTXT010000006.1:15728-21818 GCA_038062135.1 Patescibacteria group bacterium
GCTTTCTCAATCTTACCTATAAGTTCCTCAAATTTTTGTTTGGTAATCATGGTTTTAGATAAGGAATATGGCAAGGCCCAGCACGACCATTGCTATGCTTCCCCATAATTTCATGTTTCCGGTTTCTGATTTTCTCCAGGCTTGCACCTTATTGAGCAAGCTGGCGTCGCTGGCGATCAACAAAATTACCGCCAAGGGGAGAATGAATATAAGATTGTACAAGAACAGATATCCAAGTCCCGACAGGTATGTTCCTTGGTCGTGAAGCAGTCCGAGAACCATCAAGTACGGGCCTCCGGTGCAAGGAAACTCGCACAACCCAACAAGCGCTCCCAAGAAGAACGCCGTCGGCAAAGACGCCTTTTCCATAAGCTCGGCCATTTTATGATGCGCGGCTTGCGGGATTCCGAATTTAATCGGAAATGACGGAAAGAACTCGTTAATCAGGTTTATCGCCCCGAAAGCAATCAACACTCCTGCACCGACCTTTGCCATGAAGTGCGGAGTGTTGAACAGATGCAGGGCCTGGAGAATCCCCAGTCCTATCAAGATGTAGACGATGAAGATACCGAGGATATAAGCTCCGCCGATCTTTAGGATTCCGCCCCTCATCTTTCCAATACTCACCAGGAATGCGACGGTGAGAAGCAGAATTGAGAATGCACAGGGGTTGATACTATCTATGAGCGCCGCAACTCCAACCAAAGGAAGAAGCCACTGACCGCCATTACTAGCGCTCCATAATGCGGCCGTGCCAATATTGCCAACCTTAAAGAAGATAACTCCGCCAAACAACACCACCGCAAAAGAAATCAGTAAGAATAATCTTTTGTTCATGTGTTTAAGGAGTTACGAGTGCGGAAAAATTGAACTCAAGCGGTTTGGCACCGTTTTGTTCAAGCGTTACCACTCTTTGGATTTTTCCGACTCCGGCCGGACCGTGGGCCGCCGGATCAAACACGACCTCAACCGATGCTTCTTCGCCAGGATTTACCGCCTGGTCTATTCTTGGTATTGCTCCATGCCCGGGCATTCCGTAAGGACCGATTTGTTTTTCTCCCACCCTAAGCAAGGCAGTCGTACACATGCACGAAGTGTACATTTTAGCGATCGTCACCGGATCCGCGCCGACATTTTTGACGCTAAAGACATGGCTAACCTTGCCTGCCTTCATTGAGATCGTTCCGAAGTCATACGCGCTTTCTTTTGCTTCCAGGGTTCCGGCGGAAATTGAAGTTCCTTCTACCACCGGTTCATCTTTAGGCACACCTGGCCGTGCAACCCAAGCAAGGACTATGATAAATCCCAGGGTTCCGGCAAGAGTTAAGAATATAGTTCGTTGTTTCATAGGATGTTTTAGTTAATACACAACAAAACCCCTCAAGGGGGCTATTGACGCGCGGAAACATCCGTTAGACAAACGGTTTATTCCGGCGTCATTCTATGAACGCGGGGCTATTCTCGTGAAACGAAAACCAGCGCAAGAGATTTATCTTGATCGGTGGAGAAACAAACGCAACTGACTTCCGAAGGCGAAACCAAACACGCTTAAGTTTAGCCACCCCAAGATCGGCCTTGCTAAGATGCCAGATCCAAACCAAAAGTGACGCAAAAACAAATAAAACAGCTGCTTCCGTTATTGAGACAAATGAGTAAAAGGTTTGAAACGCTTCGGCATGCAGATTGACCAGATTTAACCCGTCCATAACATCCGGACAAATTCCGCCCTCAAGAACGGCGGCAATACATCCGGCGCTATGCGCCATGCCATGATCCATAATTGCTGGGCCGATTGTAAGGACGCCAAGAATAGCCGCAAATGCGAGAACTTGATGTTTAAGGCTTAATTTAGAATCGTTTCCAATCATTAACCTACATGATACTCCACACAAAGATACTGGTCAACAATACCCCTTGTTTTTCTGGGTAAATATGCTAGAATCTTTAGGTTATCAAAATCTAAACAACGACAGCGATTCCGGTGGTCACCAACGCGTATCCCATAAATAACTCGCGAGCATAAGGGATTATTTATGGGAACCCTCGCGGGCGACCTAACCGGAACCTTCGCCGAGAAATGCCAAATACTAAATCAGCTGAAAAAGCTCTGCGCCAATCAAAGCGCCGTCAAGCCCGTAATTTAAGCAAGAAAAACGCGTACAAGAACGCGATGAAAGAGTTTAAAAAACTCTTTGCCGCCGGTAAAATGAAAGAAGCCGAGGAGCTTATTCGCAAGGTGTACCAGAAAGTAGACAAAGCGGCCAAGAGCGGGGTCATAAAAAAGAACAAAGCTAACCGCCTTAAATCCCGAGCGACAAGATTGTTAAAAAGCAAATAGAATTCTAGCTCCTAAAACCCGCCTCTCGGCGGGTTTTAGTTTATTCAGACTGTTTGGCTACATTGAACACTATTCCGAGTGCGGCCAAGAGCGTAATCATTGCCGTGCCACCATAACTTATAAATGGCAGGGGTAATCCTGTTAGCGGAGCAACCCCAGAAACAGCGGCCATATTTACAAATGCCTGGGATGTAATCCACACCGCCACACCAAGCACATAGAGTCTACCGAATCTGTCGCCGCTTCTTTTGGCAATAATGACAAGCGTGTGACAAAGAGCAAGAAAAAGTCCAACCACAAAAAGGGAACCCACCAATCCAAGCTCCTCTGCAATAATGGCAAATATTGAATCTCCGATTGCCTCCGGCAGAAAGCCAGTTTTTTGGGTACTGTCGCCGTAGCCCACCCCGAATAAACCGCCCGAACCTATCGCAATTAAAGATTGGTTGACTTGGTACGAAATCCCCCGCGGATCAATTGAGGGATCTATAAAAACCTTTATTCGGTTTAAGCGATACGGTTCCAGGGCGACCATTCCCGCCACGACAACAAGACCAACCATTACCACGATCGCCAGATCGCGCATCGGCACTCCGGCGAGAAAATATACGCCAAGACCTATTGCGGAAATAAGAATTAATCCTCCTATGTCGGGCTGGAAAATAAGCAGCGCTCCGGCAACGCCCATAACAATAAGAAAGGGCGTGATACCGTAACTCCATTTGCGAACCCTTTCGTCTCTGCCGCAACACCATGCCGCCAAATAAACAATAAGGGCTAATTTAAGAACCTCTACCGGCTGAAAAGTGTAGCCACCGAACGAAAGCCAGCTCCGGGCACCATTTAAAACTATTCCAAAACCTGGCAAGAACACCAGCGCCGTTAGAATAAATGCGGAAACCAGAAAGAAAAGGGAAATCTTCCTCCAGAATTGATAGTTCAGGCGTGAAAAAAGATACATTGCAACCAGCCCCGGCAAAACTCCGAATAGAAACTGGTGGCGGATAAAGTAATTTGGGTCGCCAAAACGCTTTTGGCCCTCCACGACGCCGGCCGAGGAGAGCATGATAAGCCCAAAAACAATGAGAATTCCAACAATCCAGGCAAGCCGCTTGGTCATGCGGCTATTTTATCATAAAACCTAGAGAAGTGGTGGAATTTTTGAGTCTACAAGGAAGATCACCAGCCCGACGATTGCCCCAATGGCGTTAATCATCCAAAAACGCATGGTAATTTGGGTCTCCGGCCAGCCTAACGCTTCAAAGGTGTGATGGATCGGCGTGGACGGAAAAACTTTCTTTTTCCTGATCTTTTTTGACAGCAACTGTATAATAACCGAGAGCGATTCTATTAAGGGAATCACGGCAATGAGAATAAGAAGAAGCGGCGTATTTGTGAGCATCGCAACCACGCCAACCGTAAAACCAAGCGCCATAACACCCGTATCGCCCATGAAGAATTTTGCCGGATAAATATTGAACCACAAAAACGCAACCAATGCGCCCATAATCGCGGATAAGAATACGACTAAATCCATTTTAGATTGATCAAATGCAATAGCAGTTAGGGCGGCCAGGATGGTCATAAATACTCCACCGGAAAGACCATCTAAGCCGTCAGTCTCATTCATTGAAAATGCGGTAGCAACAATTACAAATATAAAGAACAGCGCATACGCCCACCAAACAACCATAATATCTCCAAGAAAAGGAATATTAATTACGTTCCAATCCAGCTTAGCGGTAAACCACCATGCGCCGACTATCGCGAGCGCGGTATAAATAAGTAAACGCTTAGTAAGACTTAACCCTCCGCGCTTAAATATTCCCAATACATCGTCTGCCATCCCCAGCAACCCAGCCACGACCATAAATCCGAGTGGCAAAAGGGTCTGGCCGCGCGACAGAAAATTAACTTTGGACCAGAAGCCGTCTACCGTATCGGACAAAAACCAGAATACTAGGGGTAGGACCGTAACAGTAAGCCAGATCGGCAAACCGCCCATTGTGGGCGTTCCTTCTTTTTTCTTGTGAAGCGCATTGAATATCGGGGTCTCGGCGCGTTCAATCTGTTTACCCGGTCTGAAGTATTTATAAAGAATTTTGGTCCAAAAATGAGTGATTATTATGTTAACAAAAAAAGCTAGTGTGGCTACAATAAACAAGCGAACGACGTTGAAAATTGTGAATTGTTCCGGAAATGAGGGCATTGAATTATTCCCAGCGATAGGCCGCCAGCGTCCAATCAATAAGTTTTCTGGTATCGCCGAACCTGTCGCTTGAGCCGAGTACTATGCTCACCAGAGTGTCTTGTCGGCCGGGCACATCTACGAGGAGTATCATACACCCCAGCGCCTTCTCTGTATAGCCGGTTTTACCCCCTTTGACGTTAGAAACGGAAGATAAGAGCTGGTTAGTGTTCTTGGCTTGGTGAGTAAATGCGCCATCAACCGAAGTTATTGAAATTTCCGACTGGGTAAGGGCATCCCAGATTTCGCGGCGGCCCAAAACCTTGCCCACCAAAACGGCCATATCATATGCCGTTGAATAAGCTTCGTCGTTGAGGCCGGCAGGATCAAGAAACTTTGAATCCCCCATTCCAAGCTCGGCAGCTTTTGCGTTCATGGCGGCCACCAGATCAATACCCTGTGTTTTTGCATAATCGGCCAAGGCGTAAGCGGCATCGTTGGATGACGGAATGAGCATATACGACAACAGGTTGCGAATGGTTATCCGTTCACCCAGATACAAGTCCTGTTTTTCTTCATCCACCCTGATCGCAGTTTTTTCTATGGTAGCGACGTCATCCAGCCTGAGAAGATCAAGAACTGTTGCCGCAGTTAAAATCTTCGTAAGCGACGCGACTGGAAGCTGGGCGCTGGTGTTCTTCGCATATAGGAGACGTGACGAACGGGCATCGTAGACCAGCGCCGCTGTGGCGCCGATGGAAGGTTTTGCTAAATTAGTATCCAAGATCGGCAGATAACTCGGTTCAGAAACCGGCAGAACATAAACTTGCGCCGCTTGTGCGACCGGGATGAATGGGACAAGACGCGCCTGGCCGTCTGTTTGAACTTCCGGCGCTTTAAAAACAAAAAAAAGATTAACCCCCGCTAGCGCCACGACTACAATTGTCAGCATTAAGAGCTTCCTGGGCATAAGCCGAATTTACTTCTTAGCTAGATTAATATGGAGCTCTTTTAGTTGGCGCGATTCCAATTCCGACGGACTATCCATCATCGGATCGCGCGCATCACCGGTTTTCGGAAATGCAATAACCTCGCGGATGTTCGGTTCATTTTGCAGGATTGCCATTAACCGATCAAATCCCCAAGCAATACCGCCGTGCGGAGGCGTACCCAAACGAAACGCCTCAAGCATGTGTCCAAAATTTGCTTGAATTTTTGAAGCTTCAAAGCCCATAACTCCAAATACCGCTTCAAGCGCATCAGCCTGGTGGTTACGGATACTTCCTCCCCCAATTTCAAAACCATTTAACACCACGTCATACTGCGTTGTAAGGATGTCGGGAATATTTTTTTGCGCCAGGAGGTCGTTCATATACTCCGGCTTAGGCGCAGAGAATGGATTATGCGTAAAGGTCCACTGCGGTAATCCTTCGGCTGCAGCCTCAGGACGAGCGGGTTCTTCAACCCGCTCGAAAAACGGAAAATCTATAACCCAGCAGAATGCGAGTAGATTCGTATTGCTTGCGTCTTTACGCAAATCGGGGCGGTCGGTCTTGTACTTGGA
>JBBTXT010000007.1:0-59945 GCA_038062135.1 Patescibacteria group bacterium
GTGGAGATGTGGGGAATCGAACCCCAGTCCGTAATTTTATCTGTATGGCGTGTACTGTGATAGCCGATTTGTTAGGCGAGAGGTTATGAAATCGGCAAAAGAACCTCTCGTGTGCTTTCCTTATCTTAATCCAGGGCCGGGAAAACGGCGGGCCTTGAATGCAGTTCGCTGAATGACACCCTAGACCCACCAAAGCAAAGCTTTGTTGGGTCGGGCGACCCAACCACGAAGTGATTGGGTTTAGCCCCGTCTGCTAGCGAACATCGCAGTAGGATGGCGTACCTAACCGAGGTTAGGCAAACGCGTAATTGCTGGAATGTGAATTGCCAGTTATATGTTTGGCCGGTGATTTAAGTGGTGACAGCCTTCCACCCGCAGCGCGATACAGATTGTAAAACAACGTCGAAACCGATCATCCCCAGAACCCTATTATACCACATATTCTCAATATTTGACAACAAGCCCCAAAGTGGGAAAATATTCAAAAGGAGGAGGCCATGGCTCAAGGAACGAACAAACTGATGCTCCAGATCGCTCTCCACGATCTTTCCATCACCGAACTTCTTGTCATGGGCTGTGCGATGATCCAGCGAGATGGAGAAATCCTTGACCAGATCCTACACCGCCTCTCGTCAATAGATTTGGACATGATCATGGAATGGATCCCTCCGATGTGTGATGGGGAGATCCTGAAAGCGGTAGAGGAGTTGATTGCCGAGAAGTCTGCTTACACCCTAGACTGTGATCCTTACTTGAACAAGGCCATTCTTCAGGGGAGGGTTTGATGTCTAACCACATCCTCAAGCCCGTCTCGAGCGTTAAGCTTAGCCCTTGGAAGGATCTCGAAAAGACCATGGGCGAGAGCTGTTTCCTAATCGATTGTCTGGGTAGGCTGTCGTCGGAACAACTCGGCGATCTTCGCAACGGCAATCATAACGCCGCACCGAAAGAGCTAGTCGAAGCCGCGCGCAAACTCCAGGGCTGCGAGTGGCTCGGCTGAAGGACCGCTTTATCTCTGGGAGGAAGATAAGGCGGTTTTTTTATTTTAATTTTGCATAAGCAAAATTAAAATAAAAAGAATCGGGCGCGGCGGTTAAACCGCGCCCGATGGTGGTGGGAGCCGGAACTAGAGCCAGAGTGAGTGACTGCACCCGGCTTCGGCCTGGCGGTGCTTTCGCGGACTCCTAGGTGGGTTGCCTGTCTTTCGGTGGCGCCTCTCGCCCCAGGGAAGTTGGCCGGTATCCAGGCGAGCCTGGAAGTGGCGCATGAAGTTTGCGGCGAGTAGGTTCGCGCAGGTCTCGGCGCGCCGGAGCTGGAAGTTCGCGTTCGAGAGGTTCGGCCCTCTGCCGATGTAGACGAGGTAGGTCGCGGCCAGCGCCCAATTGGGGACGCGCATCCAAGATGTGCCCTTCTCGAAGTGGCGAAGCAAGAACCGCGAGGTGTTGTCGTCCACCAGGGCGACGCCCGTGAGACGTCCACCCTTGATGCGATCCATCAGCTCGCAGTCCTCGGTCGCGATGATGTGACTGTCCGGGGCCCTACTCCCGAGTTTCATCAGTTTTCCGATCACCATCGGTGACCGGACCTGATCGAGATGTGTGTAGATCGCGATTCGGGATGTCGTCATGCTTTCCTCCTCCTGAAAAGTTTTTGTCCTAACAACTAACCGACCCCTCGTTCGGGGGCCGGTTTCTGATTTCCTTGAAGTGTTTTCTTAAGAAAGGCAGGAACGGACTCCCGAACTTTGGTCGGCGGTGAGCTTAATAAAGAGGCAGACGTAATTGTGGTTCGGGAAAAATGCGTTCATGTAATTAAAATACAATATAATCTCGTTGGAGTAATCCGTCAATGGCTAATCTTCGGACATTCCGCGCTGTTTAGAGCGGGCAACATCTTTCTTTTTGATGGCTTCGCGCTTGTCGTATTTCTTTTTACCTTTTGCGATGCCGACGGACAGCTTTACGCGTCTGCCTTTTGCATATAGTTTAAGCGGAATGAGCGTTAAGCCGCGTTCTTTGGTGAGACCGATAAGGCCGTTGATCTCGCGCTTGCTCAAAAGAAGGGGGCGACTGGCATCCGGATCATAGGTTTCTGGGGTGTTGCCGGGCTGATAGGGAGCGATGTGGGCACCGATGAGCATCGGTTTGTCGCTGATTATTTTAACGTATGCTCCGCGCAACGACGCTTTGCCATCGCGGATCGCTTTTACCTCAAATCCTTTCAAAACCAAACCCGCCTCTACTGTTTCAAGGATTTCGTAGTCAAAACCGGCTCTTGGGTTGGCGGCGTACTCCATAGTATGGATTCCGCCTAGTCTTTCGCATTGCGCTCTTCCAGGCGGATTTTCAAAGTTAACTTTTCTTTTTCTCGCAGGACATCCAGGGTAACGACATCGCCAACCTTGAACTTGCGCAGGGCATCGCTTAAGTCCTGGTCTTCTGTTAGCTCGCTGCCATCAATGGCCGTGATGATGTCATTCTCTTTTATGCCCGCTTTGTCGGCTGGAGATTTTGGAATTACAGCTACAGAATGAGGGAGATGGTCGCGGATAACGAGTGCGCCATGATCCGTGGGTAGTCCGTATTTTTCCTGCGATTCCTTGTTTAGCATTACATACATCAAACCGATGTATGGCTTTATAATCCGGCCGTGCTCAATAATGTCACTTAAATCGCTTTTTGCCCAGGATATTGGTATCGCGAAGCCGATGTTCTGCGCGCCTGAAATAACAGCGGTGTTTATGGCGATTGCCTTGCCGTCCAGATCAATGAGCGGCCCGCCGGAATTGCCCTGGTTGATAGCAACGTCGGTTTGGATGACTCCGCGCAGGCGTTCCATGTGTCCGCCGTCTCCCAGCGAAGCGGAAATACTTCGGGCAAGGCCGGAAACGATCCCGCGCGATACGCTATTGGAAAACATGCCTAGTGCGTTGCCGATGGCGACTACAGTTTGGCCGAGTTCAAGGTGGCGATCGTCGCCGAGGTCTATGATTGGCAGTCCGGTTGCTTTAATTCTTAAAACCGCGATGTCATTAAGAGGATCGCGCGACAAGACTTCCGCCTGGTGTTCCTTGCCGTCGTTGGTGACGACGGTATATTCGGCGTCCGGCTCAAGCACCACGTGCTTGTTGGTTAAAATCAGCCCGTCTTCAGAAACGATGAACCCGGAACCTCCGCCGACTTTTGTTTTTTCTTTTGCGCCGTCCTCAACGTCCTCAAATGGAAACGGGTTAAAGAAAGAAGTCGGATTCAACCCGCGCATGCGCGGAAGATATTTTGAAATGACGATGCTAACCACCGCCGGTTTGGATTGCTTTATGACATCAATGATAAGTTTATCGTGAGCGTGGATGGGCATACCCATATTATGCGGTCTAGAACGTCCAATGGCAACGCAAAAATGGGGATAGCTTAAAAGATTAAACATTTCCAATTTTTACGTTATAGTGTGCCTATGGGAAATATAGACACGGGATACAGTTCGCTGACCGAGTACAAAGAGTCCGTAGAAAAGGATGTTAAAAATTTGGTTAGAAAAAAGGGAAAAGAAAAACAAGAAAGAGATTACATCAAACATTCGTCTTATGCGATATCTCGTATAAAGGAGGAGATATGCTTATTGTTTAATAATAAATACGATCTAACGGGCGATACAAAAAAAATAAACATCTCATTGCCTCCCAAGCATATACATGCCGATCTAACGGTATCAGTTTTTGATTACTCAAAAACTCTTAGGAAGTCTCCAGCTCTTCTAGCGAGAGAACTCGCGGACTTTATTAATACTTCGCAAAAAAAATACATTGAATCCGTCAGCGCTAATAATGGTTATATAAATATCTTAATAAACAAAAAAGAATTTTATAGCCAAATCCTTTCTTCCGTTTTAAGACTTGGCGACAAATATGGTTTCTCGGATGTTTATAAGGGTAAGACGGTGCTTATAGACTACTCTTCCCCGAATATTGCTAAGCCGTTTGGAATTGGCCATTTACGCTCCACAGTAATAGGACAGGCATTGGCGAATTTATATTATGCTGTAGGTTATTCGGTAATACGTGATAATCATTTGGGGGATTGGGGAACACAATTTGGTGCGCTTATTTATGCGTATACGCATTGGGGCGATGAAGCCGTTATTGCCGCCAACCCAATTGAGGAATTAAAGAATTTGTATGTCCGATTTACAGAGGAAGCAAGAGAACAACCAGCACTGAAAGAGGAAGCACGGAAATTATTTTCTCAATTAGAACAGGGCGATGAAGGGTTAGTTATCCTTTGGAAAAAATTTAGAGAGCTAAGTCTTCAAGAATTCCAAAAAACTTATGATAGGTTAAATGTTTCGTTTGATTGTATGTTGGGTGAAAGTTTTTACACGGAAGATTTTAATAAAGTTATCCGAGATCTAAAAGAGAAAGGAATCGCAAAAGATTCTGAAGATGGTGCTGTTATTGTGGAAAATCTGGACAACTTACCATCATTCTTACTACAAAAGAATGATGGCTCGACCATTTATATTTTACGCGATGTAATAACTGTGATGTATAGAAAACGTGTTTTTAATCCCGATGTGGTTCTTTATGTTGTTGGTTCCGAACAAAAACTGAATTTTCAGCAACTTTTTGCTCTTTGTAAGAAGGCCGGCTATTCGGGTGATATTAAAATGGAGCATGTGGATTTCGGGTTGGTTTTAATAGGTGGCGTGAAGATGTCTACCAGAAAGGGGACACTGGTCAACCTTGATGAAGTGCTTAAGCAGGTGATCGCGAAGGCACGCGATCTGCTTTTGGAAAAGGGTGAGTTGGATGTTTCTGTTCTAAATAAAACCTCCGATACTATTGGCATAAGTTCTGTTATCTATGCAGACCTTAAGCAAAACCGTAATAGTAATATTGAATTTGATTGGCAAAAAATGTTGAGTTTGGAGTCTGGTAGCAGTGTTTATCTCCAATATACTTATGCCAGAATTGCTTCCATCCTTACCAAGACAAATGTCGCGCTCCCATTTAAGAAAATTGACCCTATATATTTTGTGCAGGATGCGCTCGAATTCAAGTTGGCTGTTAGATTGAGTTTATTTCCTGAAACAGTCTTGCATTCGGTTGAAAATAATACCCCACATTTTATCAGCGCCTATTTAGAAGAATTAGCTGCTGAATTTAATAATTTTTATACGCAAGTTTCTATATTAAAGACTGCTGATAGCGCGTTACAAAAATCAAGGATTGCGCTAATAGCCGCGGTTGCCACCACAATAAGGAATGGACTTTCTTTATTAAATATCCCAACTCTCTCGAGACTCTGATTATTTGGAGTTAGAACAGAAAATATAGACACAAAATGCACAAAATAGATTTTAATAATATAGAGTGCCACGCACATGATTTTGCTAACCTGATCGTCAGAAGGAGGGGTTCTATCCATCGGGTATTAAGGCAGTATCAAAGCAAAGAGGTTGTTGATGATGAAATATGCCGCACGGTAGAAATGTTGAATAGTATTCACGAACTAAAGGAGTATTTCTCTGGAAAAGTAAACCAAATTTCCGTATTTCTACCGCTAAATCTACCGCTGTACTCTTTTGCTCTCTTCGCTGCCATTCCGTCCTATCAGGCGCGATACTTAATAGTGCGTGCTCCTGAGAAAATGACCACGATATTTCGTGAATTGTGCAAGGCGCTTTCATTAGATTCTATTTTTAAAAACATTTCTTTCTTTGAAGGTGGGCGGCAGGACTTTTTGGATGAGTATTGTGTCAAGTCCGATGTAATAATTTTCACCGGAAAATATGAGAATTTTGTAAAGATTAGAGAGCTATGTGGGAAGAAAACCCTTATTCTATTTAATGGTGTCGGTCATAACCCTATTTTGGTCACAGAGACAGCTAACATCGAAAATGCAGTTGAAAAGACTTTACATGTAAAATTATTCAATAATGGTCAAGATTGTGCTGGACCAGATATGATTTTGGTTCACTCTACGGTGGTAGGGCGTTTTTTAAATTTACTAATAAAGAAGTTGAAGGCTGTACGGGCAGATTTTGATTATGAAGATAATGATACAAGAGTGGGCCCGGTTTTTGAATTTTCCTCACTCGGTCAGTTTAGTAAAATAATACGGGATGTTCTAAAGTGTGGCGGGAAGGTGCTTGAGGGAGGTATTGTTGATTACAAAAACAACATTATCTATCCTTGTGTTTGTAGTAATTCTTTGCGGGACTACGTTAATTTTGAAGAGTTATATAGCCCAATCTTTTTAGTAGCGGAATATTCAGATGATGCTGAATTAAGCCTTTATTTTGATGACTCCCACAAAAGGTATACGGAAAAGCAGATGTATGTATCGGTCTTCGGTCAAAGTAGGTATGTTAACGAGAAATTGCCTGGTACTATTCCATTAAAAAATATATCAGTTCACGATGCAGAAAGAGGGGTCGAGGAGTATGGTGGCTACGGTCTAGGTGCATCCGCAGTTTCGTTTAACAGACTTATTATTCCAAAACCCATATTGGTTCCGCGAGAAATTTATACGTATATTCTCTCTCCTTACAATGAAGCCATAAAACGGGGAAATGGATTGGAGAGTGCTGTAATTGAGAAGCTTTTTAAGGAGACAGTACTAAAGATCTTTAAAGAAAACCTCGTATTCGCATATATTTTCGGTAGCTATGCGCGAAATCGTGCGAAATCATTTAGCGATATCGATACTTTTGTCTGTGTTCAAAGAAAGGACGACAAACAAATACGCCAATATCTTGAGTGGATTTTTGAAATATCCGAAGTCTTTGGGAAAATTCCAGATTTTAGATATCCAGTAGAGATAGTAGAGTTTGGACAGTTGGAAAATGCGGTAAAGTCCTTTGATGATTTGACTCTTGCCGCTGACATTAATTCGGCTGATAAGTATGACTCGATGATTTGGTTGCACTCGCTTTCGCATTATAAGATTGCCTTGGTAGGAGAAATCCCGGAAGGATGGGAAGCGGTTTTTCCTGCTAACTCAAGTAGGATACTCAAATCTTTTCTTGATGATTTAAGGGAGAAAATTGTCAGTGGTATTTTACCAGCAAATCATAATTATTTTTCTGAAATCCCTACCAGCACAGATGAGGTTGATAATTATATAAATAACCTAGGAAACGGGAAAAAACTGATAGATATATTGAAGTATATCTATTTCGATGAAAAGCCAGTATTCACGAAGGATGTCCTCGAGATAATTCAATCAAGAGCCTTTTTTGGAAGAAAGATTATGATCGGAAATGGAACAACCTTTTTGGATAAAAGTTTTAGGTTCGGTGTTGTATAATGGTAGCCAGCATTTGAACCCCCCTTTCCATAGAAGTGGTGAGATTTTAGGGATTAAAGTCCTAAAGAGAATTTAAGTTCGGCGATGATTGCGGAGCCAGGCGGCTGCCAGGATTAGTGCGCCGACAATGTCCACAACCAAGTCTCCAAGGGTGTCCCATAATCCGCCTCCGTGGAAGTATTTATAGAAAAGGGGGAGTACGTCTTTTGCTAGAGTTCCAGAACTCGCCTCGGCGACTTCCCAAAAGATTCCTATTATTGCGGCGATGCCGACGGCAAACAAAATCGCGATTCCTTGCGGCATCCGATCTAAATCTTTTTCAAACCAAGACAACACAAATGCTGCCAGCGTAGCCCCTCCCAAGAGGTGGAACAACTTATCTAGATGGGGAATTGTATCGTATAAACCCAGGCGAACGCCAAAAAGAATGGCCAGAACTAATATGATAAGGGCTGAAAATGCGGAGGCGTATAGTTTCATAATTGTATTCCAGTAAAACAGATTTTGAGCCGGCTGACAATGTTTAGCTCAAAATTGCCATTGAAAAATATACTCATTTTGCTAGCATGGAGTGACTATGCCTGCCGTTGACTTTGGAAAGCTGGAAGAAAAAATACTAGCGTTCTGGGAAGAGCACAAGATTTTTGAAAAAAGCCTTGAATTGCGGGGCGGAAAGCGCAAAAAGACTTTCGTGTTCTTTGAAGGCCCGCCGACTGCGAACGGCCGCACGCACGTCGGTCATTTTTTGACGCGCATTTTTAAAGACGTCTATGGGCGCTACAAAACCATGCGTGGGTATTATGTTCTGCGCAAGGCCGGCTGGGATACTCACGGTCTGCCGGTTGAACTTGAAGTAGAAAAAGAACTTGGCTTCAAAAGTAAAAAAGATATTGAGGCGTACGGCGTCGCGGCGTTTAATAAAAAGTGCCGCGAGAACGTTTGGAAATACAAAAAAGAGTGGGAAGTCATGACGCGCCGGATGGGGTTCTGGGTTGATACGGAGCATCCGTATGTAACCTACGCCAATCCGTACATTGAATCTCTCTGGAATATCATCAAGACCGTGGCGGATAAAAAGCTTTTATACTTGGCGCATCGCGTGGTGCCTTACTGCACACGTTGTGGAACCGGACTCTCAACGCACGAACTTGGTCAACCAGGAGCCTATAAAACAGTTACGGATACCTCGGTCTATATTAAATTCAAATTAAAGTCGGGGCAAAAAATAGGTGAGCACACAGTTCCAAGTAATGCCTTTGTGCTTGCTTGGACAACTACACCCTGGACATTACCGGGCAATGTTGCGCTAGCGGTTGGTAAAGATATTGAGTATGTAATCTCAACACAGGAAATTAATAATAAAAAAGAAACGCTCATTCTTTCTAAAGATCTCTATGAAAGACCAACAGCAGGATTTCTTCCTGAACCCGATATATCTTTCTCGTTGCCCGAATATGTTAAGGGTGTAGACCTGGTCGGGCTTGAATACGAGCCGCTCTTTGATGTGCCCGCCTTAAAATCCGAAACATCGTACAAAATTTATCCAGCAGACTTTGTGACGACCACCGATGGTACGGGCGTGGTCCACACCGCCGTCATGTACGGCGAGGATGACTACAATCTCGGCAACGCGCTCGGTTTGCCAAAAGTACACACAGTGGATGAGGCTGGAAAGTTTTTCGGAGTTTCCGAAGAACTGAATGGAAAATATGTCAAAGCTGGAAAAACCGAAGAAACGATCATAAAAAGCTTAGAAGCCCGTGGGCTGTTATTAAAAACCGAAGCCTACGAACATGAATACCCTCACTGTTGGCGTTGCGATACTCCGCTCCTGTATTACGCCAAGAGTTCTTGGTTTATCAAGATGTCGGCGGTTAATGAGCAAATTCTTAAGGCTAACAGCACCATAAACTGGTTTCCGGACCACATAAAAGAAGGAAGGTTTGGCCAATGGCTTAAAGAAGGAAAAGATTGGGCGTTTTCGCGCGAACGCTATTGGGGCACGCCGTTGCCGGTTTGGAAATGTGTCAAATGTTCCGCTTATCATGTTATTGGTTCGATGGAAGATTTAAAAAAGGAAGCGGTCTCGCAATCGGGAAATAATTATTTTTTGATGCGTCACGACCTTTCCGGGCGTGATGAAAACGGAAAGATGCTCGTCAGTTCAAGGAGAGAGACCGATACTTATCATTTGACCGAAGCCGGCCAAAAACACGCGCAAGAAACCTTGAAACGTTTAAAGCGCAAGCTGAACATTGACGTTATCTACGCGTCACCGTTCCTAAGAACGAAAGAAACCGCCGAAATTGCCGGGCAAGTTTTCCATTTGCCGGTTGTTGAGGATGAACGATTATCAGAAATACGGCATGGCATTGAATGCGAAGGCAAGAGCCATCAGCAATGCGTATTGGACCGCGAACGCAGGAGCTTTGACACGGTTGAAGACGGCAGTGAAACTCTCAACATGGTTCGCGAACGCGTGATGACATTTATGCGAGAAGTTGACGGGCAATACCGCAATAAAAATATTCTTGTAGTCAGCCACGGCGATCCGATCTGGGTTCTTGAAAAAATGGCTGATGGGAAGAGCGAGGCGGAGGTTGTTGCTGAACATGAATCCAACCAGGGCTGGATGCCGCAGATCGGCGAAATCAAAAAAATAGAATGGCCGGCACTTCCTCGCAACGAAAGAGGGGAACTGGATCTCCATAAGCCTTATGTTGATGAGGTGACTTTTCAGTGCGACCAGTGCGGCGCGCAGATGCACCGCGTGCCGGAGCTGTGTGACGTTTGGTTTGATTCCGGTTCCATGCCGTTCGCGCAGTGGCATTGGCCGTTTGAAAATCAAAAACTTTTCCAGTCCCAATACCCGGCGGATTTTATTGTGGAAGCGGTGGATCAAACCCGCGGCTGGTTTTATACGCTCCTGGCCGTAGCCACGCTTATGGATCGCCCAGCACCGTTTAAAAATGTAATTGTGCTTGGATTAACTTTGGATCCGAAGGGCATGAAGATGTCCAAGTCAAAAGGGAATGTTATGTATTCAGGTGAAGCGATGGATGCCGCCGGCGTTGATGCCGCACGCTGGCGAATGTTCGTCATGAGTTCGCCGGAAGATAATAAGGTTATTTCCGCCCAGGATTTCCAGGATACGTTAAACGGCTTTCTCTCCACGCTTCAGAACTGCCTAAGGTTTTACGAATTGTATACCCAGACTAACCAATCGCCATCCGGCGATGTACAGCCGAATATCCTGGATCGCTGGCTTTCTTCAAGACTTCATAATGTTATCCAGGGCGTGACCGAAAGTTTGGAAAACTATAACCCGACCGGAGCTGCACGCACGCTTGAACAGTTTGTGGTGGAGGATTTCTCAAACTGGTGGTTGCGCCGCTCGCGAAAACGTCCCGAAGCGCTGACTTTGTTGCGGCAAGCTCTCCTACATATCTCAAAACTGGTTGCGCCGTTTATTCCGTTCACAGCCGAAGATATGTTCGCGCGCCTGAATGGGCCTGAAGCGGTTGGTCAGGAGAGCGTGCACCTGGCAGATTGGCCTAAAGCAGAGAAGAAGTTTATTAACGCTAAACTTGAAGAAACGATGATCAGGGTGCGCGAGATTGTCGCTGCCGGATTGGCTATCCGCAAAGAAAAGCAGATCAAAGTTCGCCAACCATTGGCGTCTATAATCTTACCCGACAAGAAACTTGATGCGGGTCTTGAGGCGCTTATTAAAGACGAACTCAACGTAAAGGGCGTGGTTTATAAGAAAGGCGTTGAGCTGTCGCTGGACATGAGTATGTCGCCGGAACTTATTGCTGAAGGATATGCCCGCGAGGCAATGCGCCAGATTCAAGACCTTCGCAAAGATGCCGGCTATCGTTTTGACGACAAGGCATATTGCCAGTGGTTTACGGAAGATTCCGAATTGTCTGAAGCGTTGTTAAAATGGGGCGATGATATTAAGCGCGACACTTCGCTGTCGGAGTTCGTTAAACTTATCCTTGACGACAAGCGCGCCTACGATATTGAAAAAGAATTTGAAATCGTTCCCGGTAAAAAAATATGGGTCGGTATTAAAAAGTAATAAACTATAATAAAAATATGGAAGAACAAAAGAAAAAGTTTAACGTAAGGATGTTTGGACTAAGTATTCTCCTCTACTATATCGTAAATGTATGGCTTGCCATTGTCTTTGGAATCCTGTCGATAAGTTTAGGCAGAAATTATGGGATAGCAATTTCTTTGTTAGTCGCAGTTTATTTTTATCAAAAAAATCGAGACAAGTTAGATATAAAGAAAGAAATAATATGGGTAGGATGCGGTGCGCTAATAACTGCGCTTGTTCTGGTGCTTCTCTAGATGAAAAGAGTTTTTATTATTCATGATCTGGAAGCATTGCCGCTGGGTAAAAAAAATGAGAACACTCGCAATAGTAATTAAGCGCCAGCCGACAAATGAGTACGATCTTCTGGTAACTCTGTATACCCAGGAGCTGGGCAAACTGACCGCAATCGCCAAGAGTGCGCTCAAGCCGAGCTCTACCCAGGGATCCCATTTGGATTCCTATAATCTTATTGATGTTGAGCTGGTTGACGGCAAGTCCTGGCCAATTATGGCAGGGGCGCAGTGCCTGGACGGGCGCCGACACATAAAATCTTCGCTTTCCAGCTTAGCCATAGCCGGATTTTTTACCGAGGCAATTCATAAAATAGTTTTTGACGGGCAAAGAGACGATGAGCTATGGGACTTTTTAAACAACGTATTTGATAGCCTGAACGGCCCGAAAGGTTGTGACGATGCAACCTTTGCCGGATTCCAGAGGGAGTTGATAACAGTTTTAGGACACGGCGCCCAAAAAGAAAATCTTCAAGCAACGCTTGACCGTTTAGCTAATGCGCGCCTGGCATCGGGAAGTTTACTTCGCCGGGTGCGGGTTGTGCTACAATAATATTATGAACTTAGACTCGTTCCTCGCTCGCATTCAGAGCGCGACCGCGCAGGCCGTGTTGCGTTGGTTAATTTTGGCGGCGCTGGTTTTATTTATCGCAACACTTCTTATTTTTTGGTTTGGCGGCGCTTCGTTTAGCGAGAAAGACGTGGTTTTAAATATTGAAGGCCCCGCCCAGGCCAAATCGGGGGATGAGGCCGTATATATTCTTAAATATAAAAATAATACCCGCACCGAACTCCGAAATCTGCAATTTAGGTTTTTTTACCCGGAAGATTCAATTGTGATTGGCGAGGACGGTTCCTTCTCGGAAAAACAGTCGGAAGGCTTTGAGGTAGACATACTGGGATCGGGTGAAGAAGGCCAAAAGGAATTTAAGGCGTTTTTGGTGGGCGATAAGGGCGATGTTAAAAACATTACCTCCAACATGCTATTCCGAGCGGGCACCTTGCGATCATCTTTTGAAAAGTCGGCCTCTTACACAACGACCCTTGTTGGCCTGCCGGTCCCGATTACTTTAAGCGCTCCGCCGAGCTCAGTGTCCGGACAGGATGTTTCTTATGTTCTGGATTATCGTAATGATTCCGGTTCCGACATTTCGGATTTGAGAATTGAGCTTACTTACCCGGACGGATTTTCGCCGAATAGCCTGCGTCCGAGTTCCAGCGAGGGTAAAAATGTTTGGATCATCCCGCTTCTTAGGCAAGGTTCCGGCAGCCGCATAACCATATCCGGTTCCCTGACTGGAGGCGAAAGGGATGTGAAACCGGTTTCCGTGGTTTTGAAAAGAAAAGTTCAGAGCGAGTATATAAACTACGAACGCGCCGAATCCTCAACAGTTATTTCAAGCCCACTTATTAACGTCACAATTCTCGCAAACGGTAGCAAAGACTACACCGCTTCGCTTGGCGACGCACTCACCTACAGTGTGCGCTATAAAAATACTTCTAATTTTGATCTGCTGGGGCTGACGCTGTCTGTTTCTCTGGACGGCGATATGTACGATTTGTCTACGCTTGAGCCGGGGTTAGGCTTTTTCAGCACCGGCGACAGAACTATAACTTGGACAGCGGGCGCTGTGCCTAGGTTTGGAACACTTGCCGCAGGCGGGCAGGGATCGGTGGATTTTCGCATCCGAGTTAAAAAATCTTTCCCGCCTGGCCAGCAGGGCGCGAAAACATTTTCCGTAAAAGCCAATGCAACTTTACGCACGCCGAACGCTCCGACGGGAATTGATGCTACCGAAGTCGTGAGCCAGGACAGCGTGACGTCCAAGATTACAACCCAACCGGTGCTGAACCAGGCGCTTTATGCGAATGATCCAGCTTTCGGATCAACCGGCCCGATGCCGCCACAAGTCGGCCAGGAAACCGTGTTTACAGTGCACTGGCAGGTTTCCAATCCGGGCAATGATTTGACTGACGCGAAGATCGTCGCAGTTTTACCGCCGGGGGTAAGTTGGAAGAACGTAACCGGCGTAACCTCCGGACAACCGGCGGTGACCTATGATGCCAACCGGTCAACGGTTACCTGGAACCTCGGCCGCCTGCCGTTCGGCGCGGGCACCGTGGGCGGGGCATATGAAGCTAGTTTCCAGATCGGCGTAACGCCGTCGTCCACCCAAGTAGGAAATCCGGTTACAATTCTCAAAAATATAAATCTTTCCGGCACCGATTCATTTACTCGCCAGCCGATTGTAACAACGGTCAGAGATTTGACTACGAACGACACGATTGATAAACCTGGACAAGGCGTCGTTCAATAGTTTATCCGCGACAAGGAGGCTGAAGTGCACCAGAAAGATTACGTCAGGAGACAAACGACCACGTCTTTGAAAGAGGGTGTCAGTGACCTCAAGAACGAGGCCAGACACCAGCGGGCTCGCGTGAGGGGCGCCCGCAATGTCTTTAAGCTTCACAAGGAAAGGCTAAAGGACCTCAACCTGATACTCCGGAACTACCGGAGCGAACTTCATCGCCGTCGTGCTAAGCGGTGCAAGAAGTAGTGAGGTGCTTTGGATAAGCACTTTCCGGGGGCCCAGCCAGGCCTCCGGTACTTTTTAACGCTGGATTTCGCTTTATTTTCTGCTATCATTGGCTCTATGGCTGACCAGCAACCCAATTTGCTTGAAAAGATAGTTTCCCTCGCAAAGCGGCGGGGTTTTGTTTTTCCGGGTTCCGAAATCTATGGCGGACTGGCCAACTCTTGGGATTATGGCCCGCTCGGCGTAGAACTCAAGAACAATATCAAACAACTTTGGTGGAAGCGCTTTGTGCAACAGCGCGACGACATGGTCGGCATTGATGCCGCCTTGATCATGAATCCCAAAGTCTGGGAAGCGAGCGGACACTTAGCCGGGTTTTCTGATCCGCTTATTGAATGCAAGAAATGTCACAACAGGATTCGTGCAGATCAAGCGGACCAGTTAGAAAGTCTGGCCTCAAGGGCCATTGTTATTGGTGGTAAACCTACTTGCCCTGCAGATGGAAAACAACACGAGTGGACAGAACCCAAACAGTTTAATTTAATGCTTAAAACATTCCTCGGTCCAGCCGAGGAGAAGGCGAATATTGTTTATTTCCGTCCCGAAACGGCGCAGGCGATGTTTGTGGACTTTAAAAATATCTTAGACACCTCGCGCAAGACGATTCCGTTCGGCGTGGCCCAGATCGGCAAAGCTTTTAGAAACGAAATCACACCGGGTAATTTTATCTTCCGCACGCGCGAATTTGAACAGATGGAAGTGGAATACTTCATCAAGCCGGAGAATTGGGAGAAACATTTTGAAGAATGGCGCGTAGAAATGCAAAACTGGATGCAGGAGATCGGCTTGGATATGTCCAAGGTGCACGAACATGAGATTGAAGAATCAGAACGAGCGTTTTATTCAAAGCGCACGATTGATTTTGAGTTTGAGTATCCGTTCGGGCAAAAAGAGCTCTATGGCCTAGCCTATCGCACCAACTACGACCTGACCCAGCACCAAAACGCTTCCGGAAAAGAATTAAAATACCGCGATCCGGAGACTAATGAAGAATTTGTGCCGCACGTTATTGAACCATCGCTTGGAGTTGATAGAACGTTGCTCGTTGTTCTGTTGAGCGCCTACACCGAAGACGGCGATCGCGTGTTCTTGAAGCTCAAACCAAAACTTGCCCCGTATAAGGCGGCGGTTTTTCCGCTGTTACGCAACAAGCCGGAGCTGGTTGCAAAAGCAAAAGAAATCTACGATAATCTGCGCAAAGAATTTATGGTCGCCTGGGACGACCGAGGCAATATTGGGAAGCGCTATTATTCGCAAGACGAAATCGGTACCCCGTATTGCATAACCGTAGACTTTGACACCCTTGAAAAGGGAACCGTCACGGTCCGCGACCGCGATACCGCAAAACAGGAAACAATTTCCGCGGACGAATTAGCCAGCTTTATAAAGAGCAAGATATAGATATGGAAGGAGAGAACAAACGAGAAATGCAGGAAGACCCGCTTCGTCAGGCGGCAATAAACGAGCTCCATGAGCTTGACTTAAGCGCGGAGCCCAATATTTCGGATAATGAATTTGAGGCATTTCAAAGTCTCGTTGGCCACATGAAAGAAAGGGAGGCCGACAACGGCAGAGGACATTTAATAAACGTAAATCCAAGATTTTTGGGCAAGTTTGATGCGCTTATGTATCGGTGGGCGCTTTCGGTTCAACTTGGTACGGAAGAGTTTGGGCGGTTTATTAAGGAGAAGGATTCCATTGAATCTATTCTCCGTAAAGCAAAAAACTCCCCGCAAAATGAATCACGGTCTGCATTTTATGAATTTCTCACCAATCTAATTGAACTGCCGTCTGAAAAGCGAAAACCATAACATGACACTTAGAAAAATAACCATAAAAAATACCCAGGATGAATTGGGGATAGTACACCAACTTCAGGAGAAGAATGATCCCGATAGCCTAAGGTTAAAGCGGTTTCTTGCCATGCCAGATTTATCCCGTACTCCAGGGAGTCCGATTAACGAACTTATCCAACGCATTTTGGCTTTGCCGGAAGTACAAAGTTTTGACGACGTTGAGGTTCCGGAGATTGTGCCCGCCGCCCAGAGCTTTGATTTGTTTGATTTTCCGGCCGATCATCCGGCGCGCAGCAAGTCCGACACGTACTATGTAAATGATACACACATTCTGCGCACCCACACGACCATCTCTTGGTACTACTACCTCATGAGCGACGAGGCAAAGGAGAAAATAAAAAACAACGAGCCATTTGGTGTTCTCACATATGGCAAGGTTTATCGCAAAGATGAAATAGATCGCCACCACATGAACGTGTTCCACCAGATAGATGGCTATTATTTGGCGCCGAAGAGTCTGAAAACCATAACGATAGAGGATCTTAAGGAAATTTTGGTGAAGATCGCTCAAGCGGCGTTCGGCAAAGATGTAAAGTACCGATTCAATGAGGATAAATTTCCTTACACAGACCCGAGCCTTGAGATGGAAGTAGACAAGGACGGCGCCTGGGTTGAGGTGCTTGGTAGTGGCGTGGTGAAGGAGAGCGTGCTTAAAAAACTCGGCGTTGATTCCTCCAACTATACTGGTTGGGCTTTCGGATTTGGTCTTGAGCGCCTAGCGATCATCAGCATGGAACTGCCCGATATCCGCCTGTTGTGGTCCGACGATGAGCGGGTCAAGAAACAGCTCCAGCTTGGCAACAAATTCAAAGAGGTGAGCAAGTTTCCGCCCATAACGCGTGATATATCGTTTATTGTTTCCCAAGATTTTATCCCAAATAACTACTTTGATTTGATTCGGGATTTGGGCGGAGACCTGGTTGAAGAAGTCCAGCTCCTGGACTCGTATGAGAACGTAAAAAAGTTCGGCGCGGACAAAAAAAGCTACACTTATCGGATCGTTTACCGAAGCAACGAGCGCACACTTGTTTCAAGTGAAGTAGACGAAATTCAGGCCAAGATTTACGATGCTACCAAGCAGCAATTTGGGGCTGAATTGAGGTAGTTTTGGGGTTGCTCCCATGGCTCAAAACTGCTATACTTGAAGGTAGCTACTATCCCGCCGCAGTGGCGGGGTAAGTTTGACTATATGGCCGACGAATCTGTCAAAAAATCCTCATATACAGCCCAGGATATCCATGTTTTGGAAGGCCTGGAGCCAGTACGAAAGCGTCCAGGCATGTACATCGGTTCCACCGGTCCTACCGGCCTACACCACCTCATCTGGGAAGTTTTTGACAACTCTTTAGATGAAGCGATGGCCGGGTTTGCCAAGAACATTGAAGTAACCCTTCTCTCGGATGGTAGGGTGCGCATCAAAGACGATGGTCGCGGTATTCCCGTTGAAAAACACAAACAAACCGGAGTCTCAACCCTTGAAACTGTTTTAACGATCCTTCATGCGGGGGGTAAGTTTGAAGGCGAAGCATATAAGGTGTCGGGCGGGTTGCACGGCGTGGGCGTTTCGGTTGTAAATGCTCTCTCATCGTATTTAAAAGCCGAAGTCATTCGCGACGGCGCTTTGTATGAACAAGAGTATGTGCGCGGCAACCCCAAAAAGCCGGTTCGCAAAGTCGGGTCTGCAAAAGGTACTGGCACAATCATAACCTTTGAACCGGACCCGGAGATTTTCAAGGAGCGTGAGTTTAATCTGACGGATATTCTCAACCACTTGCGTCAGCAGGCTTATTTGTCGCGCGGAGTTAGAATCTCGGTTATTGATGCGCGCAGTCCGATCCAGCCCAAGGATAGCAAAGAACCGCAGTCTCCGTCCCACACTTTTTATTTTGAAGGCGGAATCGTTTCGTATGTACGGTTTTTGAATCGCGATCTGGAGTCAAAACATTCCAATATTTTTTATGTTGCGAAAGAGCAGGATGACATCTTTATTGAGATTGCGCTTCAGTACACGGATGATATCTCAATGCGCGAGATCAGTTTCGCCAACAACATCCATACCACCGAAGGTGGTATGCACGTGACCGGGTTTAAGTCGGCAATTACCCGCACGCTCAATGACTACGCTCGCAAGAACGGCTACCTGAAAGAGAAAGATGAAAACCTTTCAGGCGAAGACGTTCGTGAAGGCATCACCGCTATTATTTCGGTCAAAATAAAATCTTCCGTACTGCAATTTGAGGGCCAAACAAAATCCAAGCTCGGCAATCCCAACGCCCGTACAGCTGTAGAGGCGATCATGAACCTTGAATTTCCTGATTGGCTGGAGCGTAATCCTTCTGATGCGCGGGCAGTTATGGAAAAGGTTATCCTAGCTTCCAAAGCTCGGTTGGCCGCGAAAGCCGCTCGCGAGACTGTACTTCGCAAAGGCGCGCTTGAGGGTATGACTTTGCCCGGCAAACTTGCCGACTGTTCCAGCCGCGATGCGACCGAATCGGAGCTGTTCATTGTAGAGGGCGACTCGGCAGGCGGTTCGGCAAAACAAGGACGCGACCGCCACTTCCAGGCAATCTTACCGCTTCGCGGAAAGGTGCTTAATGTTGAAAGAGCCAGACTGGATAAAATCCTCGCGTTTGAAGGCATACGCCATTTGATTATTGCCCTAGGCACAGGCATTGCTGAAGAGCTTGATGTTGCAAAGCTTCGTTATCACAAGATTGTCATCATGACGGATGCCGATGTTGATGGAGCACACATCCGAACCCTTCTTTTAACGCTTTTCTACCGCCATTTTCCGGAATTGATCACTGCCGGACATATTTACATCGCTCAGCCGCCACTCTACAGGATTCAAAAAGGAAGCTCTGTGCAATATGTCTACTCTGATGATGAGAAAGACCGTGCGGTCAAACAAATCGCACAAAGCGTGGGGTTGGCAGTTGCGGAAGCAAAAACGGCTAAATCTAAAAAAGCGAAAGAAAATGAAATCGGCTGGGACGTTACCCCGCTTGAGGATGGCCAGCCTGCACCTGAATCGGCTGATGAAAATCCCGGAGGGGAAGGTGATGAAGCTGTCGGTACTAAAATTCCTGGCCTAAACATCCAGCGCTACAAAGGTCTTGGAGAAATGAATCCGGACCAGCTTTGGGAAACGACCATGAACCCAGAAAACCGCATGCTCTATCAAGTTACTGTTGGGGATGCCGAAGAGGCCAATCGCACTTTTGACGTGCTTATGGGCTCAGACGTGGCACCTCGCAAGAAGTTTATCCAGACCCATGCCAAATCGGTCCAAAACCTTGACGTTTAGTGAAGTGTAGAGTAGTATGTAGGTACGCCTTCGGGCGGTTTTTGAAACAAGTTTTTAAAGAAAAACTTGTTTCAGGCAGAATCGCAGTCCGAAGGACTTAAGCAATTCCGACTTTCAAAAAGATATACTTAAAGACAATGTCTAAAGTCTCAACATTCCTGCGCGATGTCCGAGCCGAACTTGCCAAAGTAAGCTGGCCCGGCCGGAGTCAAACAATCCGATACACACTTATCGTGGTCGGTTTGAGCCTTGCGCTATCAATTTATCTTGGCGCGCTGGATTTTCTCTTTGGTTTTTTGCTTCAGAAGTTTATTATTTAGCTCACTCATAAGATTCTTTATTTAATATGCCAAAGCAGGTAACTACCGTAGAACGCCGCTGGTACGCCATTCATACGTACTCGGGCTATGAGGACAATGTCGCACGAAACCTTATTCAACGCGTAGAATCGCTTGGCTTTGAGAACAAGATTTTTAATGTTTTAGTTCCGAAAGAAAAGAAGATCAGGATCAAGGGTGGCAAACGCGAAACCGTTGAGGAAAAAATCTACCCCGGTTACGTACTGGTGGAGATGTTGGTAGACGACGACTCATGGTACATCGTCCGCAACACGCCGAATGTAACAGGGTTCATCGGAGCGGGTACGGTGCCGACGCCACTCTCGCAGGCGGAAGTGGATGACCTACTCAAGCGAACCGGCACCCAGGAGCCGACCTACCAGCTTGACCTTGCTCCGGGCGATCAGATTAAGATTATAGACGGCCCTTTCAAGGATTTTGACGGCAAGGTTTCGGAAGTTGATGCAGAGCGTGGCCGGTTGAAGGTATTAGTAACGATCTTCGGGCGCGAGACGCCGGTGGAGTTAGACTTTTTGCAAGTACGAAAGATTTAATGAAATAATATGAGTTTCGGGAGCGCTTCTTCCCGAAATCCAAACCAAAATAGTGGCAAAGAAAATCAAGACAACATTAGTATTACAGGTAATCGCCGGACAGCTTGAGCCGTCTAAAATCGGTCAGGCGCTCGGTCCTCATGGATTAAACCTTCAGCAGTTCATGCAACAGGTGAACGAGGCGACCAAAGACAAGGCGGGACAAGTTATTCCGGTTGAAATTACGATTTACGAAGATCGCACGTTTGAATTCAAACTCAGAACCCCGCCCGCAGCGTATCTTTTGCGCGTAGCGGCTGGCATAGAAAAGGGTTCCGGCACGCCGAACACTAAGAAAGTCGGCAGTGTCACCCTTGATCAAGTTCGCAACATCGCCGAACAAAAAATGGCAGACCTCAACGCCAACGACGTAGAAGCGGCGATGGAAATCGTCAAAGGCACCGCCCGCAGCATGGGAATTGAGGTGAAGTAGCTTCTATTGAAATAAAACCAATGTTTGATAGGCTAACGGCGGCTCATGGTGAGTCGCCGTTAGCTTTAGCCCTAAGGAGGGGACCGATGGCTATCATGAACGATAGGTGGATTCGCTGGCAAGCTGAATTCCGGCGAATGATCGAACCGTTCTACCCGGACCAGGCACGCGAAGGCGTGATCTCGTACGGAGTGTCGTCGTACGGCTACGATGTGCGCATCGCAGACGAGTTCAAGATCTTCACGAACGTCCACTCGGCGGTCGTGGACCCCAAGAACTTGGATCCGCGCTCGTTCGTGGATTTCAAGGGCGACGTGTGCACCATTCCGCCGAACAGCTTTGCGCTGGCACGGACCGTGGAGTACTTCCGCATCCCGCGGGATGTGCTGGTCGTCTGCGTGGGCAAGTCGACGTACGCTCGGTGCGGGATCATCATCAACGTCACACCGCTGGAGCCCGAGTGGGAAGGCATCGTGACGCTGGAGATCAGCAACACCACGCCGCTGCCGGCCCGAATCTACGCGAACGAAGGCATCGCGCAGATGTTGTTCTTCCAGGGCAACGAGCCGTGCGATACGTCCTACGCCGACAAGCGCGGCAAGTACCAGGCCCAGCAAGGCCTGACGCTGCCCAAGCTGTGAGGGAAAGCCATGCCATTCATCGCCCTAGAAGGACCGGAGGGGGCAGGTAAAAGCGTTCAGCTACGAAAGCTCTCTGTGGACTTGAAGATCGCCGGACTGGATCCGATTGTCACCAAAGAGCCAGGCGGTACACTGTTGGGTAGGCACATCAGAGGTATCTTGCTTGATGCGCAGAGCTGTGGATTGGATCCATTCGCTGAGTTCCTGCTCTTTCAGGCTGATCGAGCCCAACACGCCTTAGAAGTTCTACGTCCTGCTCTTAAAAACGGCAGGTTCGTTCTTTCAGATCGGTACATCTTTTCCTCAATAGCCTACCAGATCCACGGTCGCGGCCTTGACGAAAAGGTGTGCCGACAGGTGATCAAGACGGCGACGCAAGGGCTCATGCCCGACCTCACCATCATCCTGATGGTTTCGCCTAAGGTTGGGCTAAATCGAGCGATTGGCCGATCCACGGACCTGGATCGAATCGAGAGAGAGGAGTGGTCCTTTCACCAGAGAGTTGCTGAAGCCTACGAGTCGTTCATCCACACTTTCCCGAACTGCGTAAGGGTGGATGCCGAACAAGAAGAAAGCGAGGTGTACCGAGACATACTTCAAAAGCTGGCAGAACGTTTCCCCGCCTCTAACATTCCGCCTGTGGCAGTTAGGGGTTAAGCCCTTCGTTCGCGGTTGACGCTAGCCGTCATCGCGTGCGGAGGGCATCTTTTTTATCCAATAAAAACGTGCTAACCTGAACCATTATGAAGTACGTTCCGACAATCGGACTAGAAATCCACGTTGAGCTGAAAACGCAGACAAAGATGTTCTGCGATTGCAAAAACGACCCGGACGAAAAGCATCCTAATCTAAACGTGTGCCCGATTTGCATGGCTCACCCTGGAACCTTGCCGGTTATTAATCAGAAAGCGGTTCAGAAACTAATTATGGTTGGACAGGCTTTGAATTGCGAAATAACCCGTGAGACTTTTTTTGAACGAAAGAACTATTTTTATCCGGATTTGCCCAAAGGCTATCAGATTTCCCAGTTTCAAAAACCGCTTTGCCGTGAAGGCCACTTGGACATAAACGACAAGCGAATTCGCATAGAACGCATTCACCTTGAAGAAGATACCGGCCGTTCCCAGCACTCAACCGGCGAAGGGGACGAAACACTCCTGGACTTTAATCGGGCAGGGGTTCCATTAATGGAGCTTGTGACGCATCCTGATTTGAAAACCGCGGAAGATGTGCGTGCGTTTGCGCAAGAACTCCAGCTCATTTTGCGCTATCTTGGCGCATCCGATGCCGACATGGAAAAGGGTCAGATGCGTGTTGAGGTTAACATTTCGGTCGCAAAAGAAGGCGCCAAAGAATACGGCACCAAGGTTGAGGTAAAAAACATCAACTCCATCAGCGCGGCCGCCCGGGCGGCGGGATATGAATTTACTCGCCAAGTTGAAGCGCTGGAAGCAGGAGAGAAATTGGTACAGGAAACGCGCGGATGGGATGAGAACAAGGGAAAAACAATCAGCCAGCGCATTAAAGAAGGCTCCGCAGATTACCGCTATTTCCCAGAGCCGGATTTGCCACCACTTCATTTATCAGAGGAACTTATTTCCGAAATAAAGGCAAAAACTCCTGAATTGCCAGCACAGCGCCGAGAGCGTTTTGCGCGGGAGTACGGTTCGCCCGAATCCGACATCGCCGTGTTTACGATTAACAAATCGCTCGGTGATTATTTTGAACACGTAGTGAGCGAGTTGGACTCGTTTGATAACTTAAAACATTTGCAACAGCCAGAAGCGGAACATCGTGCCAAAGTTCTGAAACTAGCCTCCAACTATCTGATTACCGAGTTAGCTCGCCATGCGGCGGAGGTCGGCGCCGATCCGGCCGATACAAAGATTTCACCAGAGAGGTTTGCAGATTTAATCGTGCGCGTATTTCACAAAGAGATTTCTTCGTCCGCCGCCCAGACCGTTTTGGCGGAAATGTTTGCTACGGGTGCAACACCGGAGCAGGTGATTCGCGAAAAGGACCTTGCGCAGATGTCGGACGAGGGTGCGCTTGATTCAATTGTTGATGAGGTTATCTCATCCAACCAGCAGGCAGTTGAAGACTTTAAAAAGGGTAAAGAAGCGCCGCTGAAGTTCCTTATAGGAAAAGTCATGGCGGCTAGCAAGGGTAAAGCAAACCCCAGTATTGCCGAAGAAATTTTAAAACGAAAGCTATCATGAAAGAAAAAGTTATTAAGCTGATTAATAAGTTATTTGATTTATTCGAGAAAGAACTGGATCAGATTTTGGCAGAAATTAATCAATCCGAGTAATTATGGAAAGGTTTGAATATAAACAATCTGAACAAAAGGAGGCTTTACCGGAGAAGGGATCGGATATAAAAGAAGCTATAGACAGGATTATGGCATCCAGAGCCAATGATCTTGATCGTAAGGTTGAGCTAGTGCGCGAACACCTCAAAACGAAATCGCCGGAACTTCAAAACCGTTATGGGGGCAGGATAATTAGTTTCCTTAAAAAAGCATCTAGGGGTATGGGTATAGCATGTCTTTTATCGGTTGCCGGACTGTATGGTAATTACGAACGCACACGATATACTGTCCAGGAAAAGTCAGACCCAGATGGAAGTGTTGGATTTGTTCATGAAGATCAAGAAACGACCGATGTTATTAATCTTATGACCGGTAGTAGTGAACTTTCCTCTGCCTTTAAGTTGAAAGTTGCTAGGGACGTTGCTAAATCGTTGTTTCGTGGGCGATTAGAGATTAATTTGCCTCCTGAGATAGATTCTGTTGGAGAAAAAGAATTCAACAACTTACTAGTTAAAGTGATATCTGCTCACAAAGAAAGCCTCATAGCCGATGGTGGTCTGTTGGGAATAGACCTTGTGAATGCTGTAGGAAGAGGCGAAGATTTTGTAGGTTTTCTTATATCAATGCAGTATGGTGGGAAACACAAGAAAGAAATATACGAAATCTTATGGCGATTGGAGCGGGAGTGTGGTAATCCTAAAATAAGGTTAGTTTCTAGAGGCGACAAACATTATCTTGTTTTCAAGGGGAGTAAAGCCAACCAGTTTCGTGCGAGCTATCACCCCATGAGTAATATTATATATCTTTCCTTGGACAAAGCCGGAAACGGACCCTTATCCGACGATTTTATTGCCGAACTAAGCCATGGCAAGCAATTTTCAGAAACACCAGTAACAAGCTCTTTGGTCGGCATTAAAGATTGGATAGGCGTGTTCGGATCGTCTTTATACAATCAGCAGGATATAGACACATCTTATAACGAGCTCTATGATCAAGAAGGGTCCTTGGAACACGAAGCCCACGGGGTTATTGAACCCAAGTTGCGGGACAAAGTACTAGACAGAGTTATAGACCGAGTTATTGAAAATAACCCGCAACTTGTTGTGCAAAGCCGAAAGGGGGACAGTAAAGCTTTAAGAGATCTTAAGTTTAAAATACAATTAATAAAGCCAATGGGCGGAAAAGAATTGGATAGGATTTTAAAGGATAAACTTGCTCTCAAAAACCATGCTTAAAAAAATTATTGCGTTTCTAACGCGTACCCAGCCAGGACACGAAGCGATTCCGTCAATGAAAACAGTTTTAAGAGATGAAAGAATGGATACCCAGCGCGATATGGCTCTGGCTAAGGGGCAAAAAGAACGCGAGGGTGCCGAGTGGCGGGAGAAACAAAAAGAAAAGGAACAAGAAACTCCTGAAGAGTCAAAAATCAGTGAAGTCTGATAAGTTTTTCTATCTGTTCAGTCGAAGTAATCCAGTTAATTTCCTTGTTTCGTTTCCACCATGTCATCTGGCGCTTAGAGTATTTGATGATATCTCGCAAAAGCAGGTTGCGCATTTCTTCTTTTGAAACTTTATTTTGGAGATAATGGGCGATCCAGCGATATTCAAGTCCGAAGTTTTCAAGACGCTTCCAGCCTACGCCTTGGTTGTGGAGTTTTTTTACCTCTGTAACCATGCCGTGCTTCAGGCGATCGTCCAATCTTTTTTCTATTCTTTTGGCGAGTTTTTCTTTTGATAGGTTAATCCCAACCCAGAGCGTATCGTATTTAGATTCAGGTTTTGGTTCCGGAATAGGTTTTCCGGTTTGAGCGATTATTTCCAAGGCGCGGATCAAACGCCTTTTGTTGTGCCGGTCTATGTTGTGAG
Source organism: Patescibacteria group bacterium (assembly GCA_038062135.1). Classification (GTDB taxonomy): domain Bacteria; phylum Patescibacteriota; class Minisyncoccia; order 2-02-FULL-40-12; family GWA2-44-9; genus JBBTXT01. The sequence goes on from JBBTXT010000007.1 coordinate 25,648, forward strand.
CGCGCCTCGGGTCAAGTTTTCGCAACATCTCAAAGAGATGCTGCGCGCTGAACTTGTTGAAGTGTTTCCTTAATTTTTTATTCGGTGGGACTTCGGGCAGTGTAGCGGTTCCCAAGAGAGCGTCTATATAAAATCCAGTTCCGCCGCAAATAATGGGGAGTTTTCCGCGACTATGAATGTCTAAAATCGCTTTTTCTGCGAGTTGGATATACCTTGCAACCGAAAAGTCTTTCTTAGGATCGGCAACATCAAGGAGATGATGGGGGATCATGCGTTGTTCTTGTTTTGTCACCTTGCCGGTGCCAATGTCCATTCCTTTGTATACCTGTCGCGAATCGGCAGAAATAATCTCGCCCTTAAAACGCTTTGCTAACTTTATAGCCAAGCTTGATTTGCCCGATGCGGTCGGGCCTACAATGATGATGACTTTTAGTTTACTTTTCGGCATTTATTGATAGTATAGCCACACCCTAGCAAAGGAGGGCCAAAGTGAAAAGGCTTCTGGGGCTGATCCGCAAGGCACCATGGCACTTCTTTGCCGTGGCCATCCTGAACGTAGACTTGGTAGTGATGCCAACCTTGCGCTACCTGGGCGTGAGGGGCTGGTGGCTCTTTGGAATCTGTGCCGTGGCAGTTTCCATTGAGTTTCACTACTGGTTCTGGTTGACGGGCACTACGCTCAAAAACCCGACAAGGTTTCAATACCTTGTGTACTCGTTCGTACAGTTTTTGGACGGCTGGCTAGCAGATGCCACGCACTTTACAAACGGGTATATCAACGGGACACTCAAGGTCATGGGCTGGGCGGTAAGCCACCTGGCGATGATCACGTGGGGAGCCGCGCCTTTTGCTCTCTGGGCTCCTGGCCTCGTTTTCTGCAAAGCCAAGCGGTGGCAGAGCGGATACTGGTCAATGTTCATGGGCAACCTAATCAAAGTTGGCTACTTCATTCTGGGCTGGGAAGTGGTGTTTTCTTTGATCAGGTCCCTGTCAGTTTCTTCCTAAGCCAAAGGAAGCCGTGGGCCGTCGTGAGACGGCCTTTCGTTTTAGGTCTAGAGTTGCTTTGTTTTAATTTCTTTTTCTAATTGAGAAATAAAGTCACCGAGTTTTTGAACGCCGAGATCACCCTTTCCGCGCTGGCGGACTGCCACGCCTTCGGCTGCGGCTTCTTTTTCGCCGACAACTAATAAGTAGGGGATCTTTTGCATTTCAGCATTGCGGATTTTTTTGCCGATGGATTCGTTTTGGTCATGAAGCTCAACGCGAATTCCCAGGTTGGATAGTTGTTTCAAAACATTACCCGCATATTCGTTTACCTTGTCTGAAACTGGGAGAATAGCGACTTGCACCGGCGCCAACCAAACTGGAAATGCTCCAGCAAAGTGTTCAATAGCAACCGAGAGGAATCGTTCAATTGATCCCATGATTGCACAGTGAATCATGACGATTCTTTCTTTTTCTCCCTTTTCGTTTACGCACGTCAGATCAAACCGTTCAGGCAGGTTCATATCTAACTGTATGGTTGCGATCTGATGAAGTCTTCCAATCGCGTCTTTGCCCAAGAAATCAATTTTGGGGCCGTATAAAGCCGCTTCACCGACAGCTTCAGTTGCCTTAACCCCACGCTCTTTAACCAGTTCTCTTAGCTTATCTTCGGCATTTTTCCAGAGTTCAGGCGTACCAAGGTACTTTTCAAAATGTTCCGGGTCATGCAGAGACAGGCGGATGGAAAGCTCAAATCCAAAAGCACCGTAGAATTCGGAGATTATGTCCCACACCTTAAATATCTCGTCCTTCACTTGGGAGTGGCGGCAAAATACATGAGCATCATCTTGGGTGATTGCTCTTACGCGAGAAAGCCCGGCGAGTTCGCCTGATTGTTCGTCGCGATAGACTTTGGTGGTTGAAGCGTAGCGCTGGGGGAGTTCGCGATAGCTCCACGGCCGTCGCGCATAAATCTGCGTATGATGCGGGCAGTTCATTGGTTTCATTGCAAACACGTGTCCCTCGCGCGTAGTTATCTTGAGGAGCTCATCCTTAAACTTTTCCCAGTGTCCGCTGGTCTCATATAAATCTTTCTTGGTGATGTGAGGAATATCTACCTGTACATATCCGCGCGCTTTGCGGAGTTCCCAAACAAAAGAATCTAAGAGGTTGCGAACGAGCGTTCCTTTCGGTGTCCAAAGCGGTAGTCCGCTGCCAACGAGTTCGGAGAATACGAACAAATCCAATTCCGGCCCGAGCTTTTTGTGATCCCGCTTCTTTGCTTCCTCAAGCATCGCCACATGGTCTTCAAGTTCTTTGGGTGTTGCGAAGGCAAGCCCGTAGATGCGGGTTAGCATTTTGTTTTTTTCGCTTCCGCGCCAGTAGGCGCCAGCAAGGTGGGTCAACTTGAATGCCTTAGGATCAATTTCTTTTGCGTTTTCAACATGGCCCCCGCGGCATAGATCGTCATAACTGCCTGAAGTGTAAATGGTAAGCTTGTCGCCCTTCTCTGAAAACTCATCAATAAGCTCCAGCTTGTATGGGTTGTCTTTGAATATTTTTCTGGCCTCATCGGCGGAAACTTCTTTGTGTGAGAACGTGGTCCAGGTTTTCAAAATCTCGCGCATTTTTTCTTCTATCTTTGGCAAATCTTCATCTGAAATTGGCTTCGGAAGTTCAAGATCATAATAGAAACCATTTTCAATGGCCGGGCCGATGGCGCGTTTGGTGTCGGGATACAGTTCTAAAACAGCCGCGGCGAGTAGGTGGGCGAGCGAGTGGCGTAGGTGTTCAGGATTCATAAAACTAAGCCTAGCAGAAACCAAGCTTGAAATAAAGGGCGTTTTGCTGTTTTAGGCCGTTGCTACCATGGATTTTACGGATTCGCAGATAATCTTCGGAGAGCCGTCTTTGTTATCAATTCTGCCCTGGATCATAACGATGCCATTCTCATTCCACACGTTAGGGTATTTTTCAAGTATGCTCGGAAAGACCACGACTTCAATTTTTGAGCTCAAGTCTTCAACGGCGGAAAAAATCATCGGCTTTCCGTTTTTGGTAGTGATTCTCTGAACGCGGGTGATAATTCCGCCGACTCTTACAGAATTCCCAATGTTGGCGGCGGCAATTTTAATTGGCGTAATTTTGTTTAGCGCAAATGATTCTTTGTGGGCGGAAAGCGGATGGGCGGAAACATAAAGACCGAGCAGTTCCTTTTCCCATAAAAGTTTTTCGGCTGCGGTAGCTTCTGTGGGCGCGGCGGCAAGTTTAAGCGGGGGCAAAGGAGCAAGTGAATCTTCGCCAAACAAGCTTGTTTGGCCGCCGAGGGCGCTTTTTTGTTTTTCACGGGCGTGCGCGAGCAGTGTTTCCGTATTAAATAAAAGCTGATTGCGCTCGCCTAAAGCATCCAAAGCCCCTCCCTTAATAAGGCTCTCAAGAGATTTTTTATTTAAATCCTTGCTTTGCACGCGGATTACCAGGTCTTCTATATCTTTAAAATTTCCGTCCTTTTCCCGCTCGCTTATGATGCCTTCCACAACATGTTCGCCTACGTTCTTGATGGTGTGAAGGCCGAAACGGATTTCGTCGGTGGCCGGCTGTTCAGCGCCGATTGACCCTGCTTTAATGACCGAGAATCCTTTGAATGAAAAGTTTACATCCGGCGGCTCTACCGGGATTCCCATGCGTTTACACTCCGTAATTATTTCGCCGATTTTTTCGGTGTCCCCGGATTCGGCGGAAAGAACGGCGCACATATATTCGGCAGGGAAGTTCGCCTTCATGTACGCGGTCTGATAGGCGACGCGCCCATAGCAGGCGGCGTGGGCTTTGTTAAAACCGTAACCCTGGAACGGTTCGAAGAGGTTCCAAATCTCTTCGGCCTGTTCTTTGGTCATGTTGCTGTGGGTTTGGCAGCCAGCAACGAATATCTCATGCTGTTTAGCCATCTCGGCCGGAATTTTTTTGCCGACTGCCTTGCGGAATTTATCCACGGTCTCCCAGTTGTATCCGGCAAGGCTCATCGCGGTGAATAAAAGGTCGTCCTGATAAACCAGGATTCCATAAGATTTATCTAAGAACTCTTCCACTTTGGGGTGGAAATATGTTATCGGGCTTTTGCCATGTTTTCGGGCGATGTATTCCGGGATGTTGTTCATTGGGCCCGGGCGGTAAAGCGCAACCATGGCATTAATGTCGTGGATTACGGTCGGCTTAAGATCCATGAGATGTTTGGTCATGCCAGAACCGTTAAGCTGGAACAGGCCTTCGGTTTCTCCCTTGGCGAGCATGGAGAAAGTCTTCGGATCATCAAACGGTATTTTTTCTATATCCATTTGGATGCCGCGATGTTCTTTCACCAGCCGAACCGCATCTTCCAAAATCGCCAGATTGCGAATTCCGAGAAAGTCCAGTTTTGTAAGCCCGACACCGTCTTCGCCGACGGTGTACATGTCGTACTGAGTAATCAGGCGGTCGCCCTCTTTGGGGTCAAACTGAATCGGTACATATTCAATTAGCGGTTTTGGGGCGATTACTACGCCGGCTGCGTGGACTGATACATGGCGGACCGTGCCTTCCAGTTTTTTTGCGACGTCAAGAATCTGTTTTACCTCTCCGTCATGCTCGTACATTTTCTTAAGTTCCGGCTCAAGCTCCATCGCGTGGTCAATGGTCATCGGGAATCCTTGGGAACCCATTTGAATAAGTTTTGCGATTCTATCCCCCAATTCATAAGATTTGCCGAGTGCGCGGGCAACATCCCTGACCGCCCCGCGGGCCATCATGGTTCCAAAGGTTCCGATTTGGGCGACTTTGTCCTCACCGTATTTCTTTTTGGCATAGGCTATGACTTCTTCTCGGCGATTGTCGGCAAAATCCATGTCTATATCGGGTGCCGATGGGCGGAAGGGATTTAAAAAGCGTTCAAAAGGAAGCTGAAACTCAAGCGGATCAACATTTGTAATGCCTGACAGGTAGGCGACCAATGAACCGGCAGCCGATCCGCGTACGGTGGTATAAATGTGGGATTCCTTAGCGAACTTTAAAAGATCGGCGACAACTAAAAAATAAGGAGCGTAATTTTTCTGCTTGATAATGTCCAACTCATACTGGCGGCGCTGTTCCGATTCCGGATTGTCCACCAGGCCTTTTTCCTTGGCGCCTTGCAGGGTAAGTTCGTCTAGCATCTGATCGGCGGTCTTGCCTGGTTCCAGGGCAAAATCTGGGAAAATAAACTTGCCCAACGTTAGGTCAACATTGCATTGCTCCGCAATTTTCTCGGTGTTGGCAACTGCTTCCGGAATATCCTTAAACATTTCCAGAGCTTCCTCCGTAGAAATAAAGTGATAGTGTCCGTCGCCGGAAAAGATTCCGGTATCCGTCACGTCGGTGTTGGTGGAAATGGCGACCAGGGTTTTATGCGCAAATGCGTCTTCCGTGTGCAGATAGTGGGAGTCCTGCGTGCCGACCAACGGGATGTCAAACTTTTTTGCGAGGCTGATCAGAGCTCCGCGCCACTCCTCAAAATCTTCAATTTCGGGGTGGTGCATTATCTCAATGTAATAATTTTCTTTTCCGAAAATATCCTGGTGTTCTTTGATCACCGCTTCAGCCTTCCCCATGTTGCCGGACTGTATCGTGCGTCCAAGTTCGCTTCCAAGGCATCCGGACAAGGCGATGACGCCCTCGGAGTGTTTGCGGAGCAGTTCTTTGTCGGTGCGGGGCTTGTAGTAGTACCCTTCAAGATGGGCGGCGGTGGTTAGCTTGATTAGGTTCTGGTAGCCGATGTTGTTCTTGGCGAGGAGGGTCAGGTGGTAGCGCTTGTTGTCTATGCCCGGCTCTTTGTCAAAACGCGTGCGATTGGCAACGTACGCTTCAACGCCGATAATCGGTTTGATGCCGGCCTTAACGCAGGCCATATAAAACTCAATTGCGCCGTACATGGCGCCGTGGTCCGTAAGTCCGATTGCCGGCATGTCGTGTTCTTTAGCCAGCTTGACCATGTCATCAATTTGAGAGAGTCCGTCCAGGAGGGAGTAGTGCGAGTGGGTATGAAGATGGACGAAGTGTGACATAAGCAATAAAGAAGCCTGTGCAGGTTATTTTGGAAACCTGCCATATTTATTATAAATTAATGTCCCGCCGCCTAACCCGCATGGTTTCCAAAATAACCTGCTTCGGCTAAGACAGCACGTATTCTAGCACTCGTTTCAACGAGCTCAATGTTGACAAGAAGTATTCTGATGTTGAAGGTCCTCGGGAGTTGCGCGCGGTCTATTTTTCTGGTAAGCTATTTCCCAGTCTGTTTAACCTAATAAACGAAACATGGCAGTACCAAGACACCACATGGCGAAGGGCAAGCAGGGTCGCCGCCGATCACATTTAGCGCTGAAAGCGTCCAAGCTTAGCGTCTGCACGCATTGCAAAAAGCCGATTAGTTCTCACACCGTCTGCAAATTTTGTGGCTACTATAAAGGTCGCCAGGTTATAGACGTTCTCGGTAAGGCGATGAAGAAGCAAGAAAAGCGCAAACAGCGCCAACAGTCTTAGTTTAGATTACCAACCGTGGCCTCACGACATCTTTCCCGATCCGTTGCCATGCAGTCCCTCTACGAATGGGATTTCAAAGGCCGCAAGCCTGAAATATTAGACGCGATTATTGAGCGCAATATTTCGGAATTCGGCGTGGGCCTTGAAGAGACTGATTTTATCCGAAATCTTATTCACGGCGTGATAGAGCACCTGGACAACCTGGACCAGATTATTGAGAAAGCCGCCCCGCAGTGGCCGCTGGATCAGATCGCCATTGTGGATCGCAACATTTTGCGCCTTGGGTTGTTTGAACTTTTATTCGGTAAGCGCGAGGAAGTTCCGCCAAAAGTTGCGATTAATGAAGCGATTGAATTGGCCAAATCATTCGGAGGCGAATCTTCGGGTAGGTTCATTAACGGAGTTTTAGGGACGGTCTACCGCGAGATAGGCGAGCCGGGCAAGGACGATGCGCCCAAGACTGACAAACCCGTCTCGCCGATGGCGAGCCGAGGCGGAGAAGAAAAGCCGAAAGAGGAGCCGCAACCGGCTTCAGAAGCATAACCGCATTCCGACTCTCATTTCTGCATTGTCCGCACATCGCGGAGAATGAGGAACTGAAAACCGGAGTTCCATACCATGCCAGCAAAACCAGCGCCAGAGCTAGAAAGTTTAATTGCTTATCCGTTCAAGGATAAGAACCTCCTTCGCCAAGCATTAACCCATCGTTCATACATCAACGAAAACCCTTCCTGGGACGTTGATCACAATGAACGGCTGGAGTTTTTGGGCGACGCCGTGCTTGAACTCGTCGTGACCGAGTATTTGTACCGCAACTATCCGAATCCGGAAGGCGAGATGACCAACTGGCGCGCCGCGCTCGTAAACGCAACTATTCTCGCGGGTATTTCCAATGAGTTTAAACTCAATGATTACCTTATGCTTTCGCGCGGGGAATCAAAAGATACCGGCCGCGCCCGCCATTACATCTTAGCCAACGCGATGGAGGCGCTTATCGGCGCAATCTATTTGGACGGGGGATACGAACCCGCCAAAGTATTCATTGATAAGTTTATCATCACAAAACTTCCCGAGATTATTAAAGACGGAACTTACCGCGACTCAAAAAGCATGTTCCAGGAGGAATCGCAGGATCGTATGGGCATTACGCCGACCTATGATGTTTTGGAAGAATGGGGACCGGATCATGCTCGCAATTTCCGCGTCGGGGTGTTCCTTGGTTCTGAAATGATCGCTTCCGGCGAGGGTCCCTCAAAACAAGAAGCCCAACAGCAAGCCGCTCAAGAAGCACTCAAGAAGAAAGGATGGGAGTAGCCCGCCAAGTTTACTTGCCAAAATGGGGCTATTCTGATAGGATATTCAGGCTATGTTGAAGATAAGACTCCAAAGGATCGGCAAGCGTGGACAGGCTCATTTCCGCGTTGTCATCCAAGAACACACCGAAAAAGCCAAGGGTAAATCCTTGGAGCTTTTGGGCTCATACAACCCACACCAGAAAGTCCTCAATGTTCAAAAAGAACGCATTGAATACTGGATGTCCAAGGGTGCGCAGATTTCTCCAACCGTAAACAACCTGATGGTTAACTATAAAGTCTGGGATCGTCCGAAGATGATAAGCTGGAAGCCAAAGAAGAAAGAAGGCGGCGCTCCAACTGAAGCCGCAGCTCCGGCGCCTGCCGCCGAGCAGGCATCTGGCGAGGCACAGCCGGAAGCACAAGCTGCGCCGGCCCAATAAATCTGATACTCAAAAAGGGGCCGCAAGGCCTCTTTTGATTGATGAGGGTCGGAGCTGTCTCATGCAAGACCGTGCGGGTAGGCAGTGGGTTCATTTGTTTATAATAAAAAATGGCGGGGCTTGCATGGGACAGTCCGACTAATAAGACATGAAATATCCTGCGCTTAAAAAAAATAATCCAAAACTATTCAAACTCTTGGCAAAAGAGCAAAAGCGCCGTGCGGAGGTTATTAATTTAATTCCGTCGGAGAATTTTGTTTCGGAGGCTGTTTTGGAAGCTCTGGCCACGCCGTTTACCGATAAATACGCGGAAGGTAAACCGCACATGCGTTATTATTTTGGAAATTTGGTGGTAGACGAAATGGAGGACCACGCCAAAGAACTCGCGCTTAAGATTTTTAGGCTTTCTCTAAAGAAGTGGGGTGTGAATGTTCAGCCGTATGCCGGAAGCATTGCGAACCTAGCGGTGTACGCCGGGCTGACAAAAACGGGAGATAAAATCCTTGGTATGTCTTTGGACCATGGCGGCCACCTCACGCACGGCCACAAAGCGAGCATGACGGGGCAATGGTGGAATTTTGAACACTATGGTGTTGGAAAAGATGGCAGGATTGATTATGCCGAAGTCGCTAGGTTGGCAAAAAAGCACAAACCGAAGATTATTGTTTGCGGCGGATCGGCGTATTCCCGCACGATAGATTTTAAAAAGTTTTCAAAGGTTGCAAAAAGCATCGGAGCATGGCTTGTCGCGGATGTTTCTCACATCGCTGGACTTATCGCCGGCGGGGCGCACCCATCACCGTTTCCATTTGCAGATATTGTAACTACTACGACCCATAAAACCCTCCGCGGCCCTCGCGCGGCCGTGATCTATGCGCGCCAGGAACTTATGCCGGCGATAGACAAGGCGGTATTCCCGGGCCTACAAGGTGGTCCGCATGAAAACACCATCTTTTCTCTGGCGGTTGCCCTGGAAGAAGTGCTAAAACCAAAGTTTAAGTCCTATATTCGGCAGGTGATTAAAAACTCAAAGGCTTTGGCTAAAGCGCTTGTCGCTGAAGGATTTAAGATTGTTTCGGGCGGGACGGACAACCATCTCATGCTTGTAGACTTGTCTCCGCTGGGCATTTCAGGAAAAGAAGCGGGGGAGATTCTTGAAAGCGTTGGAATTATTGTGAATAAAAACGCCATTCCTTTTGATGTAAGAAAACCATGGGATCCATCGGGCATCCGCGTGGGCACACCCGCAGTTACCACGCAGGGAATGAAAGAATCAGACATGAAAAAGATTGCAAAGCTTATTGCTGGTATACTAAAGAAGAATATCTCTCTTTCTGTTTCGCGAAAAGAAGTTTCCGCGCTTTTACACTAACGCACACCGGCATGAATATTGACGGAACAACTATCGCCAATAAAGTTCTCGGACAGGTGACCGAGGAAATTCGTAACTCCGGGAAAGAGCTTCATTTAGTTGCCGTCGTGGTTGGAGATGATCCAGGCCTTAAAAAGTTTGTGGAACTCAAGAAAAAAGCCGCCGAAAGTATCGGTATTCAATTCTCCGCCTACAAATTTGACGGCGATGCAGAAAAACAAAAGGAAGTAGTTGCTACACTTAAGTTTCTTGCTGACGACCCGTCTGTAAACGGTATTCTTATTGAACTTTCGTTGCCGCCTGGATGGGATACTCAAAAAATCCTTGACCTGGTTCCGGATGCGAAAGATGTAGATGTCTTATCGTCCTTGGCGCAAAAAGATTTTTATAACAATACAGCGAAGATATTACCGCCCGCAGTTGGTGCTCTCAAAATGGTAATTGATGAACACAAAGTTTCTTTAAAAGGAAAAAGGGTTGCAGTATTCGGGCAGGGGATGCTTGTCGGAAAACCGATTGCGCATTGGCTTAAACAGCAAGGTGCGACAGTAGACAGGATTGATGAAAATACCCCAAACCCTGAACGCTATTCCCTGAACGCTGATGTAATTATTTCTGGCGTGGGCAAACCGGGGCTTATTAGGGAGGATATGGTTAAAGGCGACGCAATTCTTATTGACTACGGTTTTGGTAAAAAGGGGAGCAAGATGCTCGGCGATGTAAATTTTGAAGCTGTTTCTAAAAAGGCGAGCTTGATAACTCCGGTTCCCGGCGGCATGGGCCCGCTTGTGATTGCCGCGGTACTGCAGAACTTGGTTGAGCTGGGCAAATAACTTAGCGGGGTGGGATTTGCCCTCGGTCTACAGCCTTAAGCACAAACATAAAACACCCCTGTCGGGGTGCTCTATTCTGGTGCCCGGGGTGGGACTTGAACCCACAAGGGCTTGCGCCCACACGATTTTGAGTCGTGCGTGTATGCCATTCCACCACCCGGGCTCAACCTAAAGACTTTAGCATTTCTGGGGTGATTTTTCAACGTTTTTTCGGTTGCTTTTGGTTTTGGGCATGCTATGATTTGAGCATCGTATTCTAAGAAATCTCATGGCAAGGATTATCGCAATCTGTAACCAAAAAGGCGGCGTGGGCAAAACCACAACTGCCATCAATCTCGGAGCATATCTTGCCGCGGCCGGAAAGTTTGTACTCTTGGCGGATCTTGATTCTCAAGCTAATGCGACCGTCGGTCTGGGTGTACAGCTTGCTTCGGAATCCCAGAATGTGTACCACGCGCTCATTGATGATCTCAATCCGGAGGTTTTAATCCGCAAAACCAGTTTATTCGGATTTGATATTCTGCCAGCCAGCCAAAACTTGGCTGGGGCGACGGTTGAGCTTGTTTCCATGGATAGCCGCGAGTCGCGCTTGAAAAAAGTTCTAGGCGCGGTGCGCGGAAATTACGATTACATTCTGGTTGACTGCCCGCCGTCGCTCGGACTTTTAACCATCAACGCTTTAGCCGCCGCCGAACAGGTGTTGATTCCTGTTCAATGCGAATACTATGCCCTTGAGGGACTCGGACAGTTGATGAATACGATTGATTTAGTGAAGGGGAGCGTGAATCCGGATTTGCAGGTCTTGGGCGTTGTGCTTACAATGTATGATAAGCGCAACCAGTTGGCGCACCAGGTAGTGAACGAAGTGATGAAGAATTTTCCAGGCAGGGTTTTTGAAGCGATGATTCCGCGCACGGTATCGCTCGCCGAAGCGCCAAGCTTCGGAAAAACAATTCTTCAATTTGATCCTGGTTCTCGCGCCGCTCGTGCATATCACCAGCTGGCAGAAGAAATCTTAAAACTTTCATAATGAATATGGCAAAAAAATTATTCGGACTTGGCAAAGGGCTCGGCTCATTGATACCGTCGCCGACTTCGCGCCCCGAGACTTCAAAAGAAAATATATTTTATGTTGAGGTGGTCAAGGTTCGTCCGAACCCTGACCAACCACGCCGTGATTTTGATCAGAACGCCCTAAAAGAACTGGCGGCGTCCATTCGCAAATACGGCGTGCTCCAGCCGTTATTGGTTTCAAAAATGGAAGAAGAAACCGGCCGAGGTTTGAACGTGTTTTATCAGTTGATTGCCGGTGAGCGTCGGTTGCGCGCCTCGCAATTAGCCGGATTGCCCCAAGTACCGGTGGTTATCCGCGATGAACCTCCGGCGGGCCAGGCAAAATCGGAGCGTCTTGAGCTTGCGCTTATTGAAAACCTCCAACGCGAAGATTTAAACCCGATGGAAGAAGCGCAGGCCTATACGCGCCTGGTGGCTGAATTTAATATGACGCAGGATCAGATTGCGGTTAAGGTTGCGAAGTCGCGGCCTGCGGTTGCCAATGCCTTGCGTTTACTGAAGCTCCCTAAATATATCCAGGATGCTCTGCGCGACGGACGGCTTACTGCCGCTCACGCCCGTGCCCTCTTATCGTTTGACGACGAAACAAAACAAAAAGCGGTGTATCAGCAGATTCTAATCGGCGGATTTTCATCTAAGGATACCGAGGCCAGCGCGTCAGCTGACAAAAACACTACCGGTAAACAAAAACCGGATGGCCGGTTTATAGAACTTCAGAAAAATCTAGGCGAAAAACTTAGCGTTCCGGTCTTGATCAAAAGCGGAACCAAGGGCGGACACATCATGATAAGGTTCGCTACTCTTGAGCAACTCAACACGATCGCGAAAAATATTATAGATTAGTTAGGCAGCTTCCTCTTTGGTGAGTTTGCGGGTGTTCTTACACTTCGGGAAGTTTGAGCAAGCGATAAAGCGTCCGAAACGCCCGACGCGAATAATAAGGTCGCCGGTTCCGCATTTGTCGCACTTTTCTCCAGTTTTCTCCACCGGCATTGCAGGTTTTGCTTCCTTCAAAACATTTTTGCAGGTTGGGAAGTTTGAGCAGGCGATAAACTTACCGAAGCGTCCGCGCTTCACAATCATCGGATTCCCGCACTTATCGCAGATTTTATCGGTTGTTTCGGTTTCTTCGGCTTTCTTTTGCGCCTTGGCCTCTTCCATTCTTGAAGCGAGTTGGACTTCAAGCGGTTCATAAAACTCACGCACTACCGGCGCCCATTCAATCTTTCCATTTGCAATGTCATCAAGTTCGTCTTCCATATGCGAGGTAAAGGCAATATCCACTATTTTAGGGAAATGTTCAACCAAGTAGTCGTTCACAAGCTTGCCAATTTCGGTCGGATGAAAATATCGCGATCGATCCTTCTCCACATACCGGCGGGTTTGAATGGTTGAAATAATGCTGGCGTAAGTGGACGGCCGACCGATGCCTTCTTTTTCCAGGGTTTTAATAAGAGACGCTTCATTAAATCTCGCCGGAGGTTTGGTTGCGTGCTGTTCAGGCTTCAGTTCTTTAAGATCAAGCTCCTGACCGACCTCTACTATTGGTAATTCAGTTTCCTCAAATTTGACCGGGTAAATCTTTAAAAAACCGTCAAATTTTAGGGTTGAACCATTTGCGCGGAATGTGTATTTACTAGCTTCAATATCTATTGCCGCGGCATCAAAAATTGCCTTCGGCATCTGGGATGCTACGAATCTCCGCCAGATTAGTTCGTAAAGCCTTGCTTGTTGGGGTTCAAGCTCTTTTGCCATCTGTTCCGGAGTGCGTGTGGGGTCTGTCGGACGAATTGCTTCGTGGGCTTCTTGCGCGTTCTTTGATTTTTTTGTGAACACGCGAGCCTCAAAATACTTTTCGCCCAATGTTTCTGTGATGTATGATTTTACGGCGGCAATGGATTCGGTAGAAAGGTTTACCGAATCCGTGCGCATGTAGGTAATATAGCCGGCTTCGTATAAGCGCTGGGCGAACATCATAGTTTGCTTTGATGAATAGCGAAGTTTTTTAGCGGCATCTTGCTGAAGCGTGCTGGTGGTAAACGGCGAAAACGGCGAACGGGCAACTTCTTTGCGGTCCACGCTCGCGACCTTCCAGCTTGCACCCTCAAGCGCACTGACTATTTCGTCCGATTCGGCCTTATTTTTTATAGAAAGTTTTTCAAGCGTTTTGTCGCCGATCTTTATAAGTTCCGAAAGAAAAGATTTATCAGATTTTTTCGGCGCTACTAATGCGCCAATAGTCCAATACTCTTCGGGAACAAACTTTTCTATTTCTCGCTCGCGGTCAACGATTAAGCGCACCGCCACTGATTGTACGCGCCCCGCGGAAAGTCCGCGGTAATAGCGCTTCCATAAAATAGGGGAAAGCTTATAGCCGACGAGACGGTCTAAAACTCGGCGCGCCTGCTGGGCATCAACCAGGTTTTGATCAAGTGTTCTCGGGTGGGCGATCGCTTCCTCAATTGCGTGCTTGGTGATTTCGTGGAATACGACGCGCTCAACCTTTTTTATGGGATCTTTTTTCTTGGCGGATTTTTTGCCTAATCCCAGCACCTGCGCTAAGTGCCAAGAAATTGCTTCGCCTTCGCGATCAGGATCGGTAGCAAGAAGAATTTCATCCGCCTTAGCCGCTTCCTTTTTAAGAGCGGTTACGTTTTTCTTGGCCTTGGTCGGGATGATATACGACGGTTCAAAGTTTTTCTCAACATCTACGCCAAGCTCGCCTTTGGGCAAGTCGCGGATGTGTCCGAATGACGAGGTAACGACAAAATCGCTCCCGAGAAATCGGGAGATTGTTTTTGCTTTCGTGGGCGATTCTACGATTACAAGACGCATCGGTATGTAAGGATACGGACTAAATCAAGATTCGTCAAATTTATGTTTTTAAGCGCTCCGGTATTTTCCATGTCCATCACTTATAATATGACCCTGAATTTCAAGCATTGCTAAGGCAACATTTAATTCGGATGCGTTAATCCCGCAGGTTGAAATTATCTCGTCTGCTGACAATATTCCGCGTTCGGATAGTGATGCTAAGATTGCCTTTTGGACTGGGTCCGAAAGATTTACTGTTTTACGGGGAGAGTTTTCTCCTGTCAGGCCGTAACCAAATAAAATATCATCCGGCGCAGTTACCAATTTTGCGCCTTGTTTGAGAAGCCAGTTTGTTCCGCGGGCGAGTGGGCTGAAGATATTTCCGGGCACGGCAAAGACATCCCGGTTTTGTTCAGCAGCTAAGCGGCCGGTAATCAGAGAACCTGACTTTTCGTCCGCCTCAATTACGAGCGTACCAACGGAAAGACCGCTAATAATCCGGTTGCGCATCGGAAAACTTCCCTTAAAGGCGGGATCTCCGGATTCGTATTCGGAGATAATTAAGCCTCCCTGATCTAAAATCCGCATCGCAAGCTTAAAATTAGAGCGCGGACCGATGCACTCGTTGTTTACGCCGGAACCGAGAACCGCAATTGTCGGTCCGCCGACATCAAGAGTGGATTCGTGGGCGGCCGCATCCACGCCAAGAGCCAGGCCGCTGACAATCGTGAAACCTGCTCGTACGAGAGATGGAACAAGATGGCCAACGGCTTGCCGGCCGTAGCTTGTCATCTTTCGCGTGCCGACAACCGCAAAACATTCGCTTGTGAGCAAGTCCGTATTTCCTCGGCAAAAAAGTTTTTTAGGAAAATCCGGAATCTCCGCCAGTCGTTTTGGAAACTTTGGCGATGATTTTTGAATGACGGAGATTTTTTCGCGCGCCATTAGTAAAGGATACGCGATGCGAATGTCATGTGTCAAAAGGTTGGCAAACTGTTCCCGGCGGTGGTAAGGTGGTTTTATGTCTGAACTGAGGCTTTCTATTGTTATTCCAGCCCGTAATGAGTCTGGGCGCATCGGGACGACCCTGGCGTCTGTCGCCGAGTATTTATCTCGGCAGAGTTATAATTCGGAAGTGCTCGTGGTAGACAACGCCTCTACTGACAACACTTCGGCCGCAACCTTAGTTTTTTCGGACCGCATTAAAAATCTAAGCGTAGTCCGCGAACCCCGCGGAGGTAAAGGGTACGCTGTTACCGCCGGCATGCGGGCGGTAAGAGGGGATCTTAAGATTTTCATGGATGCCGACAATGCAACGGATATAAGCCAGCTGGACCGCCTTTTGCCGTTCATAGAGCTAGGCTATGACGTCGTAATCGGATCAATTGCCGTACCCGGCGCGGTAATTTCAAAAACAGAACGAGAACCTTGGTGGCGCGTCATGCTGGGCAAGACTGGCAATCTTGTGACTCGCTTGCTCGCTGTTCCGGGAATTCACGATACTCAGCGCGGGTTCAAACTTTTTACAGCCAAGGCGGCGGATGATATTTTTCCCCGACTTAACATATTCGGCTGGACGTTTGAT
Source organism: Patescibacteria group bacterium (assembly GCA_038062135.1). Lineage (GTDB taxonomy): Bacteria > Patescibacteriota > Minisyncoccia > 2-02-FULL-40-12 > GWA2-44-9 > JBBTXT01. The sequence goes on from JBBTXT010000007.1 coordinate 41,595, forward strand.
TTTGAAGTGTTAGCTATTGCCAGATCAAAAGGATATCGGATTAAAGAGGTTCCCATTGAATGGCGCCACGATTCAGATTCACGCGTTACCATTTGGGCGTACCCGCAAGCCTTGCGAGACGCGTTTGTCGTGGCTTGGCGCCGTCTAACGAGACGCTATAAGTCCTAATCTGGTACAATGTCCTAATGGATAAGCTCGTTATCGCAAACTGGAAGGCCGCCCCCGCAACCCTTGAGGATGCGAGGGAACTGGCGCGCAATTTATTAAAGATAAAAACGGATTCCGTAAACGTTGTAATCTGTCCGCCAATGCCGTTTCTGGAAGAAATTTCAAAGGAAATTTCCGGTTCCGGAATTATACTTGGTGCACAAGACGTTGCACCAGGAACCGAACGCGGGCAAACCGGAGAAGAAACCGCTGAAATGCTTGCCGGGTTGGGTGTTCGGTATGTCATCGTCGGGCATTCGGAACGTCGCTGGAAACTCGGGGAACCGGATGAAATCGTAAAGCAGAAACTTATTTCTGCCTTGGCTGCCGGGTTAACGCCGATTGTCTGTCTTGGCGAAAAAACTCGCGAAGGCGACTGGGAAGATTTTCTGCGTGCTCAAACTAAATCGGTCCTTGCCTCCCTGAGCGAATCGGAAATAAATAAGTGCGTATTGGCCTATGAACCGGTATGGGCTATCAGTACCAATCCGGGCGCCCAAGCGGACACGCCGGAATCGGCGTCTGCGGCGGTCAAAATTATCTTGCAGGAAATTTCTGCGCATCCCAAGATTCTTTACGGCGGGTCGGTTAATCCGGAAAACGCCAAAACATTTTTATCCAGCCAAGTCTTTAATGGAGTATTGGTTGGCGGAGCGAGCTTGAACGCAGATGATTTTTCAAAGATTGTTTCCGCGGCAAAAGATTAAATGAAGAACATTTCTGATTATATTAACGATATTTCCGGCAAGCACGTTATATTGCGCGCCGATCTTGATGTACCTGTTGCGGACGGCAGGATCTCCGAGACGTTCAGAATCGAACGGCAAAAAGATGCCGTTGCGTTGTTACGAGAGCATGCGGCGAAAACGCTTATCGTCGCTCATTCCGGAGAGCTGGAATCTTTTCAGTCGATATTCAGCGAAATAAAAAATATTCTTGGCGCCGACATTGTTTTTATAGACAGCCTTGACGGCATAGCCGAGTTTTTGAGCGGGGAAGCGAAAGTCGGTCTTTTAGATAATTTGCGCCGATGGCCGGGAGAAAAAGCCAATGATCCTGAATTTTCTACTACGTTGGCCAATGGATTTGATGCATATATAAATAATGCATTTGCCGAATGCCACCGTGACTATGCATCAATGTCGGGAATTCCTAAAATTCTTCCGGCATACGCCGGCCCGGTTGTGATTGAAGAAGTAAAAAACTTATCCGAAATTTTAGATGCGCCATCCGAAGGCAAGGTTGTAATAATCGGCGGCGCTAAGGCGAGTACAAAAGTGCCGGTTATTAAAAATCTGATTGATAAGTCAGAGATTGTCTTAGTTGGCGGTGTAGTCGCAAACGACTTGTTAAAAACTAATGGTGTTGATGTGGGGGCATCCAGGGTTGATGAAAATATCCCCGAACTCCTTGAGGGATTGGATATAAACAGTCCAAAACTTAAAATACCGACTGATTGGAGAGAGGAGAGCGGAAAGATTTTTGACATCGGTCCGAAAACTGAAAATATGTACGCTCAATTTATCAATCAAGCCAAGCTTGTTATTTGGAATGGACCGATGGGTATGTTTGAAAATGACTTCAGTAAAGGAACTCGCGCGGTTGCGGAGGCGATTATTAGCAGTTCTATAAAAAGTATTATCGGCGGAGGCGATACCGTTTCTGCCATTGGCAAATTTAGAATCCCACTGGATAAATTTTCATTTGTCTCAACCGGCGGAGGAGCGATGTTATCTTTTTTGGCTGGCGACACGCTCCCAGGACTTGCCGCACTAGAAAACTAGCGGTTTTGGTTGATAACCTTCTTGTTATCAGGCGCTCGCAACTGATATAATTAGGTTAGTTTAATGGCCAATCTATTCAAAGAAATTCTTCATGGCATTCGCGAAGAACTCGCTTTTGAGTGCTCACAACCCTATAGGGCAACATTGGTGGCAAGTGAAACTGTTGGGTTTAACACGCAAATGCGGGATCAGCTCGCAGGCTTAAGGAGAGGTCCCGAAGCCGGATCCGTGGCGGTATTGCCTGCTCCCGTTCCAGAACCCAGCGTTCCGTACGAAAGCCTTAACGACAGATTTGAAAGAGTGGCCAGAGAAATGAAGCAGGGGTTAAACAAGGATGGGAAACCCCGTAAAAATGCGGTTGAGGTTCTTGAGAGCTTCCCACCATTGGAGAAAGTCCCGAAGCCTGATGATGCGAAAGTTCAGGCCGATGCCACTCCAAGCACAGAAACTCGTCGCGAACAAACTTCAGACGAAATCAAACAAAAATTAGCACGGCTTAAAAGTGGCGACGAACGCCTGTCGGCTGCCTATCGTCGCGTGAAAGAACCGGATGAAAAAGAAAAAATTCTTGCCAGATTGGACGACAGCAACAGATACTTCGCTAAGATAAGGGATCAATATTTATTAACTCGTTATCGTGAGTTGGCCTCTGCTCACCCGGACGGCCAGTCAGCAACAAATCCGGATAGTGCTTGGCTTGAAAAAGAATCCGAACGAGTGCGCGCGTCAGCAAGCGCCGAGCCTCTCGATGTTGAATTTTTTGAATGGGCGCTCTTGAGGGCGAAGAAAAATTCACCAGCTGCCGCAAAGCCTGAAGCAAATGTACCCATGGCTAAAGCGCAAGCCATAGAAAAACAACCGGTTGATCCAGAGTTCAATTCGCGCAACTTAAAGATAGCGGAATTTTTCGGAAAACATCAGAAGGGAGAGTTGAAGGTGGAAGAATATGATGCCTACCGAGAATTGATAGAGGTTCAGATTAAAGCTCTTGAAGAACGGCTTAAAAAACCCCAAAATCCAGAGGAGCAGGCCGCTGCTAAACTTCAAATATCTCGTCGGTCAGGGGAGTATACAAATATAACTGGCCATCAGATAGATATGCTGATTACGGAACTTAAGAGTGGCAAGATTGATAAGGAAAGTATAAAGGATCAGTTTTTGAGGATTAAAGATAACTTTGAGACCAACAAGTCAGGCATGCCACCCCATGAGATAGAGGCTTCAAAGCTTTATCTTGAAAAAGTGGGTGCTGAACTCGGTTTAGATCAAAAACCCGCAGAAATTGTAAAACCTGAAACTATAACAAAGTCGCAAGAAACCCAGCAAAAGTCGGCTGTCGGCGAGGCGGGATTGGAAGCGATACAGAAATCAAGAACCTGGAACGATATCCTTTTAGCCATTGATGTCGCTGGTCCGATGAGGTATCGCGACATGACTCTTTCAACCGAATCAATTCGTAGCAGAATCTCTCGGGTAAAAAAAGAGTTTGAAATGTCTAAGGGCAAAGACAGGCTTAATTCAATATATGTAAGGGATGCGCTGGATAATTTGCCACAAGGATTGGTGCGACCAGTGATCAATATTTTAGAATCAGAATCCGGGATGATTGCAAAAGTTCCTGGGGATGAAAAAGAACCGATCAAACCAGTTGAGGTTGTTGACGGACTCACTCAAAAAATTTCAAACGCGCAAACTTGGGAAGAGTTAGACAAAGCAATACGCGAGGCAGGTTTTGTAAAATCGGGCGAAGTAGAATACTCGCCAATTGATGTTTTGGCACCAATTACTGATCTTAGAGACGCGCTTAAAATGGCAGACGGAAACAGTAACGCTCCAGTTTTTAGGCGCGGACTCGGAAGCGTTACCCGTGCGAACGGCATCAGAGCCAAGGTGTTAGAGCTTCTTTTCAACGAAAATGACGAGAAATATTTTAAAGCTGGCGATCGGGTCGTCTACGAAGGAAAAAAGTGGGACATTGTTAGAATTGAAAACGGCAAGGCGGTAATTCAAACACTGTCGGAGGATAAAAAGGCAATGCCGGAAAAGGTTGTGCCGTTGAGTGATCTGGCGCTTGAAGTTAAAATGGCCGAGACTCCAGTTAAACTTGAAGAAGATTTTGAAAAACCGGTATTTACTTCTCCCACCACTAATGCGATGGGCATGTTTCTTGATGCTACTAATAAGGGAATTGATATATTACAAAAGGGTTTTAAACGCAAGGCTACAACAGAAAAAGCGGAAGCTGTATCTGCTGGTCCTGAAACAACTGCTATTCCCGAAGAAGTTCCTCAATGGAAGAAGGAATTTCAGGAACAGGTAAATAATGCCTACCAGAAAAACATTGGTGGCGGTTGGAGAGGCCGCCTTGCAGACCGCATGAAGGGGGTTGTCACCTTTGGTGCTACTGACTATTTTGCTGCTGAGAAGTTTCGCACTGGCACTGGTGAGATCGGGAACAAAATGGAAGAAGTTGCCGATCTTTTTATGGAAGAATCCAAGGAAAATAATGAAACGGCAATAAAATATGCCATAAATTCTATTGTCAGCAAACTTGTAAAACAATTTGAAAATAAGCGAGCCTCTGATGGCCAGCCGATCTTGACAGCAGATAAGCTGGAGAAGCTTCAGGATCGCCTTATAATTGAACTCCGCGCTATTCAACAAAGCGGGGCATTAAGTGAACGAGGTAAGTTCGTTGCGATTATTCGGGAGCACTTAGATCAGGCATGGTGGAAGCGTTATATTTACGGAGTTCAAGAAACGGTGGCGGCAAGCGTTGGGTTGAGCTATGCTATGCCGGTTATTTCCAGCTGGATTTTTGGATCCGCCGTCGTGGCCCCGAATGCTCTCCCGGCGGTTAAAAGTCTTCCTACCGCCTGGAAACTGGCAACCGGAGAAAGTCCTTGGACGGTGAGCGAAAAATTGCTGCGTTCTGCCGGGAAAACGGTTAATCCGGATAATGTGAAACTTGTTGATGCGGCGCTCTGTCGTGAAAATGGCATTGGCGTTCCCGAGTGGGCAATACCGGGAAAACTTAAACATGGCGCTGTTGCGGTCGGAACAACGCTGAAAATTGCAAACGCTTTGAGGGTGATCGCCTCAATGCCGTAATCTTTTTATATGTTAAATAACGAACAACAAGCGCTCGCGGAAAAACTTGGCATACTTCTCGCCGACTCGGCGTTGCCAGAAATGATCAAAGAGGCTATCATCCAAAATCTCTACAAGATACCGGATGATAAGGTGGCGGAATTAGTCAGAGTTCTTGAAACCGAGCAAGGCAAGCTAAATTCACTGGTTGCGGATCTGCAAAAGTTTTTCCAGGTTCAAAAAAGTTCCTGGGCAGAAACCGAAAAAAAACAAAGTTCGGTGGCCGCCGACTTGGAACAAGAGATTGTTAAGGAACTGTCTTCGGAAGTTACTCAATAAAATATCAGCTATGGCAGAATATGATTTTATAATCCACGCTGACGGCGGGGCTCGGGGCAATCCAGGCCCGGCCGCCATTGGAGTTGTTGTTGAAGGCGCCGGAATTGAAAAGAAAGAATACGGCGAATATATCGGCGTTACAACCAACAACATCGCCGAATATCAGGCGGTTATTTTTGGTCTTAAAAAACTTAAGCAGTTGGCCGGGTCAGAACGTGTTGGTCGGAGCACCGTGGGCGTATACGCTGACAGCGAACTTTTGGTTAAGCAAGCACTCGGAGAATATAAGGTAAAAGAATCATCCCTTCAGGATTTGTTTATTGAGCTTTGGAACTTAAGGCTGGATTTTAAAAAAGTATCTTTTCATCACGTGTTCCGCGAAAATAATAAAGACGCCGACAGGATGGTTAATTATGCCTTGGATCGGGAAGAAAACCGTCTTATTTAGGATTTGATCTAAAGGTGCCGAGTGTGCTATAATAGAGTCCTCCATCTTAGACAGCTACTCCCGCGCTTTGCGCGGGGGAGGAAAGTCCGAGCATGCTCTTGCCCATAACATGGGCAGATAAAATGGTAGCGGGTAACGCCCGTCGTCCGTCGTCAAGATACACGTCTTGTCGTCGAGACAGAGGTGCGAGCAGAGACGCCAAAAACCGAAAGGTTTTAGGCGCCCTTCCGTAGCTTTATGCGAAGGAGGGCGAATCCTTGTATAAGCTCAATCGTGTTAGCCTTCTCGGTAATACCTTGAGGCTTGCTCCGAGCTAAGCAAGGGGTGAAACGGCTAAATCCTTACTGGCATGCAAGTACAGCGTTCCCGTCTTTTGATGATCTTTCATTGAAGACGAGGTTCGAAAAGTTCGTACGCTAATGGGCGAAGTTTCTGTGGGCGGTGCGCAAGCCCGCCCAAAAGAATCGCTCTTGAGGTGTGCGGTAACGCACATCCCAGATAAATTGCTGTCTCGTTCCGCAAATGGGCGGAAACAGACAGAACTCGGCTTATTAGATGGAGACCGCCTAAAACCCGCAGAAATGCGGGTTTTAGGTTGAAAGGCCACCTTTTTCGTGTTAGCTTTGGCTCGTGAAACGGGCTGATCTCATATTTACCGTTCTGCGTCTGCCGGTTGATTTTGCCATGCTTGTTTTGGCGGCAGTAGTAGCTTACTTTCTTCGCACCGAACTCATCTCCATTTTCCGTCCGGTATTGTTTGAACTCAACCTTCCGCTTACAAGATACCTGGGGCTAAGTGTATTGACGTCCTTGGCGTTTTTGGCGGCGTTTGCGATTGTGGGTCTCTATTCGTTTAAGCGTCTTAAGACTACCGAAGAATTCGGTAAAATCCTGGTTGGATGTTCTGCGGGCATTCTTGCGGTTATAATTTATATCTTTTTGCGCCAAGAGCTTTTTGATTCGCGCTTTCTGGTTCTCGGCGGATGGCTTCTTTCAATTGTGTTTGTTTCCCTTGGAAGAACCGTGGTTAGGGGAATTCAGCGCGTAGTAGTAGCCCGTCGCGGGTTTGGTATTCATAAACTTATTGTTATCGGCAAAGGAGAAGAGGCTCATAAAATAACTCACTCCATACAAGAAAACCCCGCCCTTGGCTATCGGGTTGTCGGTCATCTGGAACGGCCAGATATTCAGGAGCTTTACAATCGGTTTAATGATCTCGGATTGGACGAGGTTATCCTGGCCGACGATGGGTTTCCTTCCGGCGAGGTGGTTGCGCTCGTGGATTTTTGCAACGAACATCATATCGTTTTTAAATTTGTACCCTCGCTTTATCAATCACTCACATCGCGCGTGGAACTTGACGCAATCGCGGATACACCGATTATTGAACTCAAGAGAACGCTATTAGATGGATGGGGCAGGGTAGCCAAGCGCACATTTGATATTGTCTCGTCTTTTTGGGGTTTGATTATTTTATCGCCGGTATTTGCCATCCTTACCCTGGCCATTAAATGGGAAACGGCGGGTCCGGTTTTTGCGAGACTTCGCCGGGTTAGCAAAAATAAAGAATTTAATATGTATAAGTTCCGCAGCATGGTTGAGAATGCTGAAGACCTAAAGCAATTTTTAGAGCAATTTAACGAACGCAAGGATGGCCCGTTATTCAAAATGGCAAATGATCCGCGCGTTACCAGGGTTGGAAAGTTTATCCGTCGCTGGCGTATTGATGAGCTAGGACAGATGATAAACATCCTGAAAGGCGATATGAGCTGGGTCGGTCCTCGCCCGCACCAGCCTGATGAGATTGCGCGTTATCAGAAACACCATAAGCGCGTTCTTGCGATTAAAGCGGGCGCGTCAGGTCTTGCCCAGGTTTCCGGAAGTTCCAATCTTCCGTTTGAAGAAGAAGTCGCCCTAGACACCTTTTATATTGAAAACTGGTCGCTTTGGATGGATATGAAAGTTATTTTAAAGACTGTGCTTAAAATGGTTTCAAAAGATAGAAGCGCAGTATGAGATCTGCACGGGGTCAGTTTTTAAACCGTGCGGGTAGGCGGCGGGACCTTAATTTATAATCAGATATGGCAGGTTTAAAAACTGGCTCCGTGCAGATAAATCTATGAAAATCGCCCTTGCTCACGATTATCTAAACCAATACGGCGGCGCCGAACGGGTGCTCCAGGTTTTATGCGCCATGTTCCCGCGTGCTCCGATCTACACCACAATCTATGATGAAGTGGCGACGGGCGGGGTTTTTAAGGACAGAGTTATTAGAACCTCGTTTCTTCAGCGTCTGCCAGGCGCCCTAAGACATCACCATGCCTTCGCTCCGCTTATGCCGTTGGCGGTGGAACAGTTTGACACTTCCGACTACGACGTTGTTCTTTCGGTTTCGGCGTCCTTCATTAAAGGACTGGTTACCGCTCCGCATACTCGCCACATTGATTATTGTTTGACTCCGCCACGTTTTTTATGGGATGACAGCCACAAATTTGTTGATGAATTTAAATATCCTTGGCCGCTTAAGCGCATAGCTATCCCGGCACTTTCTTATTTAAGGATTTGGGATCGTGAAGCTTCGCATAGAGTAGATAATTTTTTAGCCATTTCAGGATTCGTCAAAGATCGTATTAAAAAATATTACGGCCGTGAAGCTGAAATTATCTACCCGCCCGTCGCCATAGAAAAGTTTAGTGTTGCAACTAAGCCCGGAGAATATTTCCTTATGGTAGGCCGCCTGGTTGCGTATAAAAAGTTTGATCTTGCTGTCCGCGTGTTTAACCGTTTAGGGTGGCCGCTAAAAATCGTCGGAACCGGAATTGAAACCCGCCGGCTCAAAAAATTAGCCGATCCGAATATTGAATTCCTCGGCTTGGTTGATGACGACAAACTTGCCGAACTTTACCGTGGAGCTAAGGCTTTGATATTCCCGCAGGAAGAAGACTTTGGAATCGTGCCCCTGGAGTCTATGGCCAGCGGCCGGCCGGTCATCGCTTATCGTGCCGGGGGTGTGCTTGAAACCGTTCAAGAGGGGGTGACTGGCACGTTTTTTAATGAGCAATCGGAGGATTCTCTGTTTGAAGCCTTAAAATCTTTTGATCCTGCTTTATTTGATCCTGGTGCCTGCAGAAGTCGAGCCGAACAGTTTGATGTGGAAGAATTTAGAAAAAAAATACAAAAAGCAGTCCAACAAACATGACTATCGGGATTGATATTCGCCCGCTTGGATCGGGCCGGCGAAGCGGAGTAGAGGAGTATATTATCAGGTTGCTTGAAAACCTAATACCGCTTGATCCGACGGTTAACTATAAGCTTTTTTATTCTTCCTACAGCCGACCCCTGCCTGATTTTCCGTGGCTCCGGGCGCCGAATGTCAGTGTTTTTAGGTTTAAAATTCCAAATCGGCTTTTATTTTTTGGACAAAGATTTTTAGGAATCCCAAAGATTGATAAGCTTCTCGGCGGCGTGGATGTTTTTTTCTCACCGCATTTTTTGCCGGTGGCCCTTTCGCCGGGCGTAAAGAGGGTCACAACATTTCACGATCTGTCCTTTTTAAGATTTCCCGAATTTTTTCCGAGTTCGTCGCGCTGGTGGCACCGGTTCATTAATCCTATAAAAGCTGCAAAGTTTTCCGATCGCCTAATAGCCGTTTCTGATTCAACAGCCCGCGATCTGGAACATTTTTACAGCATAGATCCCGTGCGTGTCACAAAAATATATTCAGGAGTCGGATCAGATATGGCGCGTCCGGAACAACACGAAATTTCAAGATTTAAATACGACAAAGTATTGCCGGATAAATTCATACTGTTTTTGGGCACCCTTGAACCGAGAAAAAACATAATCGGCTTAATTCGGGCTTTTGAAATGATTAGTCGCCGCGAAACGCATTTAATTATTGCCGGTTCGCCAGGTTGGCTGTACGAAGACATTTTGAAATCCGTTGAAAATTCTCCGGCCAAGGACAGGATTCGTTTGTTCGGAACAATTCAGGAACACGAACGACCGTTGTTGTATGGATCGGCGTCGGTTTTCGCGTACCCATCGTTTTTTGAAGGTTTCGGATTTCCTCCCTTGGAAGCGATGGCTTGCGGAGTGCCGGTTATAGTTTCCCAAAACTCCTCCTTGCCGGAAGTGGTTGGAAATTCCGGCATCTTGGTTAATCCGTATTCAATTTCCTCAATTAGCACAGCCCTAGAGCAGGTTTTAGGGGATCAATCTTTGGCGGTCGACCTTTCTACTAGTGGTCAGGCAAGGGCAGAACTGTTTACCTGGGAAAAAACTGCTAAAGAAACTCTTAGGGTGCTTACCTTCTAGTTATTTCCACACGGTCTTATGCAACGTGGGTGGTATAATAAGGGGGAATACATATGCCCCTTAACCGGAACAAGACCGGGGCCTTGTTTGATATAAAGCCGGTAGATTCATCCGGCCGTCTTGCTGTTGAAAAACTTTCCAACCTTTCTCCAAAAATTGATTTGAGAACCGGTGGATCGCGAATAACTAAAGTTAAACGTGAAGTTACCGTTGCCCGCTCATTTATGCCGGTTACGGCGGTTGCTAAATCTGTCCCGCCAGCGCTTAACAGGGATCAGGCTTTAAGAGAAATTGAAGCATCGTTGGCCTCAATAGGCGATCCGCAGTCTGTTCTGGTCCGTTCGGGCGCAAGTGTTGTCGGTATTACTCTTGCCAAACCCCGCTACCATCCGATAGTAAACCGTTCCCCTGATATCCAAAACGAACGCCACCACAACTCAATTTTAAATGAGATAAGGGTTTCGTCTAAGCAGGCAACCCAGATTAGTCAGACCCGCATAAGCGAAGTTCCGGTTGAGCCGGTTCTAGTAAGTTCCAACTCTGTAGTTTCACAAACCGCTCTCCATCGTGCCCGGCTTGGCACCTGGCTGGATGGATTTAAAAACCAGTCATCGAGGTCTTCTCCGATGCCGATTATTTCGGCTCGTCCCCGGCGCGGTGGATTCATAAATCCGCCGCGAGGCAACCTTAGAATCTTGATGCTGGTTTCATTTATAGCTATTTCCGCGGCGGCAATCGCTTACGGCTTGTTTGTTAAACAAAGAATCATAGAACAGGGCGCTCACGCGGTGTCTAATCTTCAAAATGCGCGCGATAATTTAGCTAATCTGGATTTTAATGCTGCAACAACCGATTTTCTAGCAGCTTATAAGAATTTCTCAAAAGCCGGAGAGCAGTTTCATATTCTCGGCGCCAACGTGAGCGCATTATTAGAAGCTTTGCCCGGTACCGACCGCTTGGCCGCCGCCAGAAAATTAGTTGAGGCCGGGGCGCTGATTTCCGATGCTGGCTCGGCGGTGACTGAAGCTGTCGGAACTCTCGCCGAAACGCGCCACTTTTTTGATCCGGCCACCGGCCGCTCCTCGCTTTCAAGCGAGCTCATGGGACCGACGGTCAGAGCGCTTACTAAGGCCAAGGACAACGTAAACAAATCAGCGGAGCTTCTGGCGGATGTTGACCCGGCGCTTTTGCCGGCCGACCAGCAAGAGGCCTTTAAATCTTTTAAAGAAAAAATTCCCGAGTTTCAGCGCTTGGCCGGCACCGCGGCGGACGGAGCCAGGTTTCTGGAGGAGCTTATCGGAAGCCGGGGCACGAAGCGATATTTAGTTTTGTTCCAAAATTTCAGCGAACTGCGTCCGTCCGGAGGATTTCCGGGCAGTTACGGCGTGGCGGTGTTTGAAGACGGACGCCTAAAAGAATTAAAGGTTGATGATATTTATAATCCCGACGGCCAGCTTAAAGATCTGATTGTCCCGCCCGCTCCGCTTCAGCACATAACGGTGAATTGGGCGATGAGGGATGCGGGCTGGTTCGTTGATTTTCCGGAATCCGCCCGAAAATTCATTTGGTTTTTCCGGCGTGAGTCCGGAACTTCCGTTGACGGTGTCTTCACGGTGAGCCCGAGGGTAATCACGGAAGTTTTAAAACTGGTGGGCCCCGTAGAATTGCCCGCCTATAAAAAAACTCTTACAAGTGAAAACTTTTTAGCCGAGGTCCAAAGCGATGTTGAATACGGAGACAATAATAAAAAACTTAATCAGCCCAAGAAGATACTGACTGACTTTGTGCCCCTATTCCTTTCTAAGCTCTCAAATTTGGACGGAGCCAAATGGTTGGATGCGGTAAACATAATTATGGCCAGCTTGGAACGGAAAGATGTTCTTATGTATTTCAAAACTCCAGCGCTTCAAGATTTTGTGTTAGAGCACGAGCTTGGCGGCCAGGTGTCCCAGGATAGAAGCGACTACCTTACTGTTAACTTCGCCAATATTAAGGGTGCCAAGACTGATGCGGTTACCGACTCCGCATTGTCTTTGACGACAACTATAGACGGAGGGATTATACGCCATAAGGCAACCATTACGCGGACGCATACCGGCGGCAAGAGCCAGTACGGTTTTTACAATCGCCAAAACTCAAGCTATGTCCGGGTTCTGGTTCCAAAGGGGTCGCAACTCTTGGGCGTAAAGGGAATCAGTAAGACCGACTACCGGCCTCTTGTGGACTATGCTACCGCCGCGTTTATTCAAGACGAAGAACTAACCGAACTTGAAAAATCCGGAACGAAGGATCAGGTCACCGGAGTGACTACTGGGGAAGAGGCAGATAAAACATCTTTCGGGTTCTGGATGATTACGGAGCCTGGCGCCACAAAAACAGTTGAGTTGGAGTATAGCGTGCCGGCGGCGCTGGCCAAGAGTGACTACCAAATGACAATACAAAAACAGCCTGGCATGGAGTTTAAACATTTTGATTTTTCACTTACCCCGGCGGAAGGTCTGACGGTGGGGGAAACGGAACCTGCCTTGCGGCAGTCGGGTGATTCGTATATTCTCACAGGTGCGTTGGAAAAAGATTTAAATCTTCGCATACAGTTTAAATAGAGTTTAATCTTATGAATGAATCGCTTCGGCGGAGCCTGTGGACCTCAAGCGCCTTATTGGCCGCTTTTAGTTTACTGGCAAAAATAGTGGGTCTTTTGCGCGACCGGATTTTGGCCGGACAATTCGGCGCTTCGCATACGCTGGATATTTATTACAGCGCATTCAAGATCCCGGATCTGCTGTTTAATCTTGTCGTCGCGGGGGCGGTTTCTTCGGCGTTCATACCTTTGTTTACGCAAATCTACCGAAAGGGCGGGGGAGAAGGTTGGCTTTTTGCCCGACGTGCCATTACCGCAGCTCTAATTGTGATTGCCATTGGCGCGGTTATCGCTTGGGTATTCGCCGGTCCCTTGTCGCACTTGATTGCTCCGGGCTTTTCAGACTCGGATACCGCTCTATTGGCCGGCACGTTCAGAATTATGCTTTTGAGCACGATTATTCTGGCGGTAAGTTCAATTTTTGGCGCAATGCTCCAATCTTTTGAAAGGTTCCTGGCGTATTCTATCGCCCCGATTCTTTACAACGTCGGAATTATTATCGGAGCGTTGTTTTTCGTACCGCTAGCTGAAAATGCGGGCTATTCGCCGGTTTACGCCCTTGCTTGGGGCGTTGTCCTTGGCGCGGGATTGCATTGGCTGGTTCAGCATTTTGCCATTCGCCGCGCCGGTTTTAAATTCTCTTGGGACGTTGAGTTTTCAGATCCGGCCTTGCGCCGGGTTGTTCGTCTTACCATTCCAAGAACTCTGGCGCTCGGTACGTATAATTTAGGAACCACAATTATCAATGCCTTGGCCTCTGCGCTTGGGGCGGGCGCAATAACCATTCTTAACATCGCTTCAAACCTGCAATACGTTCCCATATCTTTAGTTGGAATTTCTATTGCTACTGCCGTTTTTCCGCGCTTATCGGCGCATGCATCCGATGGACAGATGGATCATTTTAAAGAAAACTTTAACCACTCGTTAAGAAATACGTTTGCCCTAACGACAATTGCCGCGGTCGGCATCTATCTTTTCAGGGAGCCGATTGTGCGCATTCTTTTTGCTTCCGGTTCTTTTCAGGGCGCCGCAGTAGAAGAGACTGCGGCTGTGCTAGGAATCTTTATGTTGAATGTGGTGCCGCACAGTTTGCACCATATTGTGACTCGCGCGTTTTACTCGCTTGAAGATACGCGAACCCCGTTTTACGTGGCAATTATTTCTATAATATCCATTGTTGTCTTGGGGTATTTGTTTTCTCACCCGATGGACATGGGCGTAAGGGGATTAGCCCTGGCAACCGCAATTGGGGGCATAATAAACTTCACGGTTCTATACACTATCTTTCGCCGCCGACATCTTTCGTGATCTGTTGGTGCATGGTAAGGTATTTGCACTAGTATTTCAGCCTTTGCCACGCTACGCAGGCAATTCGCAGGCGAGCGAGCTTGGTTCCAAGAGCGAGCCGAGACTAGCGCGAGCGCTCGCAGGAAGCGCTAGACGCGGCCTGTCTGCGGGCAAAGGCCGGATTATCAAATGGAAAACATTCGCAACTTCTGCATCATCGCCCATATTGACCACGGCAAGTCCACTCTGGCGGACCGCTTTTTAGAGTTGACCGGAACCGTTGAGCGCCGAAAGATGCAGGCTCAATACCTTGACCAGATGGATCTGGAACGGGAGCGCGGCATTACCATCAAACTTCAGCCAGTCAGAATGATGTATAAGAGTGAAGGCAAGGAGTACATGCTTAACCTTATTGATACTCCCGGACATGTAGACTTTTCGTACGAAGTTTCCCGTTCTTTGGCGGCCGTTGAAGGCGCGATTTTATTGGTAGATGCAACCAAGGGTGTCCAGGCGCAGACGCTTGCAAACTTGCATCTCGCCAAAAACCAGGGCCTTACAATTATTCCCGTTGTAAATAAAATAGATTTGCCAAATGCTCGGACGCCGCAGGTTAAAGAAGAGGTTTCGTATTTGCTTGGCATGGAGCAATCCGAAATCTTGGAAGTTTCGGGCAAGACCGGCCAAAACGTAGACGCCCTACTTAAAAAAGTTATTGAAAAAGTCCCGGCTCCGAAACCTACCGGCGGTGCGGATGTGCGCGCCTTAATTTTTGATTCTACTTTTGACGCATATAAAGGCGTCATCGCTTATGTGCGTGTCTTTGACGGCCGCATCAAGCGAAGCGATAAAATTATAACCGCCGCGACGCGCGCCAAAGCCGATGCCCTGGAAGTCGGATTTTTTTCGCCCCAGCTGGTGTCGGGCACTTCTTTGGAAGAAGGGGAGATCGGCTATGTTGCAACCGGACTTAAAGATCCCGGCCAGATTCGCGTCGGCGACACGATTACGATCCAACACACCGATTTTACTAAGTTTCAGCCGTTGTTTGGTTATCGCGATGTGCGTCCGATGGTGTATGCCAGTTTCTTTCCGGAAAAAAGAGACGACGACTACGACACACTTAAAGACGCGCTTGGCAAACTCAAACTTACCGATGCGTCGTTGGTGTACGAACCTGAATCTTCGGCTGGATTGGGCCGCGGGTTCCGCCTCGGTTTTTTGGGAATGTTGCATGTTGAAATAGTCTCCGAACGCCTCAAGCGTGAGTTCGGCTTGAACCTCATTGTTTCTTCGCCCTCGGTTGAATATATGGTTACGCTCAAAAATGGCACCGAGACAAGAATTCGTTCTGCCGCCATGCTTCCGGATGTCTCAACCATCCAAAGTATCGCCGAGCCAATCGTTGATCTTGAGATTATCATGCCCACGCCTTATTTGGGCGCGGTGATGGACTTCGTTGGGACAATTCGCGGACAGTATGTGCGTACGGATTATATCGGTACAGAAACAACTCTTTTGGAATATAAAGTTCCGCTTGCGGAGATTATTACCGACTTCTACGACCGCCTGAAAAGCGTGTCGTCCGGCTATGCATCCATGAGCTACGAACCAGCCGGTTTTCAGGTGGGTGACCTGGTTCGCTTAGACGTGATGGTGGCAGATGAACTAGTGGAGCCATTTTCTCGGATTATTCCCCGCCAAGACGCAAACTACCAGGGCCGCGCCTTAGTTGAAAAACTAAAAACCGTTATTCCCCAACAACTCTTCGCGGTTGCGCTTCAAGCGGTGATCGGCGGCAAAGTGATCGCCCGCGAAACGATTTCCGCCCGCCGCAAAGACGTCACCGGCTATCTTTATGGCGGAGACGTTACCCGCAAAATGAAACTTCTCAAAAAACAAAAGCGCGGCAAAGCCCGCATGAAAGAATCCGGCCGCGTGAACATTCCACACGAAGTCTTTTTAGAGATGCTCAAAAAATAATTCCTGCTTGCCCTTCCGAAGTCCCGACCCTGTCGCGGACGAAGGATGGGAGATGTTGAAGAAGTGATATAATATTTATATGAGCAGATCCTCAATATCTCATTTTTTCAAACAACTGGGCCTGATGATGGTTATTGTCGGTTCGGGTACGATTATTGATTGGATCGTCCACTCATCTTCGTTACGGTTCCATGTAGAACCGGAATATTATTTAGGGAAAATTATTTTTGGAATAGTTTGGAGCCTGATTGCACTCTGGGCTCTGAAGCGATTGGTTCGGGTATCAAGCACGACGACGCTTGCTATCGGTGTGCCTGCAACCATTGCCCTCTTTTTGCAGACGAAGTACTTCTACCAGGGTTACAATAACTTTTTTGTGTTTCTGTTTCTTGTCCTCCACTTTTTTATGTTCCTGCCGGGTTCGTTCTGGGCATTTAAGAAACATTCCGAAGTGTTAGTCGGCGATCCAGTTGTCGGTCGCCCTACTCCGGCTCGCTGGGCCGGATTCGCAGGTCTTATACTGTTGGCTGAATTTGCTTTCTTTGTTTATTTTATCTGGATTCTCAACTACCCTAGGTTTTAAATGCCAGCCACAAAAGAGCGCCCGGATGGGCGCTCTTTTCTTTATTCTTATGGACGGAATGCTATACTTTAAAGGAAAGGGATGACAGTAAAGGCCATCATTGCCAGAATGGTCACAATTGCTACGATAAGCGTCAAAACCCGTTTAATATTCATATTTCATGATACCGCTTAGGGAAAAAGAAAAAGTAATCCGAGTCGTCCGTCGCCATTGGTGGCAGGCCGGCCGTTCGTTCATCGCACCTGTATTGGCGCTTATTTTGTTTTTTATTCTCCGCTACAGTTTTAAGGTTACTTTTTTCGGCTATTATTGGCAAGTCTTGCTCGTGCTTTTGGTTGTTGGTGCGTTGTACGGACTGGCCGGATTCTATCGCTGGCAACGTGATGCGCTTATTGTTACCAACCAGCGCCTGGTACGCCAGGAACAGCGGGGGATTTTGGACAGGGTGGTGACCGAACTTTTATACTCCGATGTCAGTGACATTGCATTTAAGAAGCGCGGGTTTGGTGCGGCGCTTGGTAATCACGGCACGCTTATTATTCGCACCCTCGGCGATCGTAAAATGCTTATGGATCGCATTCAGCGTCCCGAAGAAGTCGTAGAAATAATTAACAGCGTCCGTCTGTCGCAGGGTAAAGTTGCAACTGCGGATACCATAGGCTATGGTCAGCTGGCTTAGCTCCAAAATATTTACGGTTGTGGTGGTTTTGGTTGTGCTTTGGTTTGGTGTGCGTGCGCTTGACCTTGGAACCCAAAAGGCGGCTTTGAATCGCGAAGTCTCCGAACTGCAGACAAAAATCAACACTCTCACGAAAGATAATAAAGTTCTACAAAAGTTTATCTCATTTACGCACGATGCTGATTTTCTTGCCCGTGAAGCGCGCCGTCGCTTGAACTTCCGCGCGGCGGATGAGCATGTGGCGTTTGTGTATCCGAGTGAAGATAAAACCGCCTCTGCTTCCGGAGAATTATCGGATAAATCATTTCTGGCAAAAGTTAAAGACTGGTTGTATGATACATTTCGAAAATAGACGGGCTTTGCCACGCCGTAGGTTCGCTTCGGCGAACCGAAGGCGGGAGTAGTACAGTGGTAGTACGGTTGCTTCCCAAGCAACAGATGCGGGTCCGATTCCCGTCTCCCGCTCCAGAATTAGACCTTCCGGTTTTTGACCGACGAATCGGTGGGCGGCACGAAGTGCCGCCCATTGGTTTTCCCCCGACAAATCCTCTCCGCTCGGAGCGCGGAGGCGCGCCTCGCGGTTGGCTAAAACGAGGTTCGAGCCGAACACTTGTTCGGCAGCAACCTTTTTTAGAAAAAGGTTGCTATCCCTTGCGGTTTTCTCAAGAGAAGAAGCGACTTTTATCCATTCTCTCATCGGTTCGAGCCAACCATTCTGCTTTTGTTCAAGATTGGTCATTTGCTCCTCCAGCGACTTCTTTTCGGAAAGGAGTTTGGCTTTTTCAGTTCGGTAAATCTCGCGGTCTATGTCCTGCTCCAAATAGCCGTCAAGAAGTCGCTGGAGTTTGGTGGCAATGACTTTGATTCTCTCTTGGCTTGTTTGAACAAAAGCAGAAACGGATTGGGCGGACTTTGATTTGTCTTTTTCTAATTTTGCATTTAGTTTTTCCGCCCAATCCGCAGGCAAAGAAACTTTTTGAAGCAGAGAGGAAA
>JBBTXT010000008.1:0-2636 GCA_038062135.1 Patescibacteria group bacterium
GGCGCCAAAACAATCACCTTCCTTGATACCCCGGGCCATGAAGCTTTTACCGCTATCCGCTCGCGCGGCGCGAAGGTGGCTGATGTCGCCATCCTTGTGGTTGCCGCCGACGAAAGCATCAAACCGCAAACAAAAGAAGCAATCGGAATTATCAAAGAAGCCGGCATCCCGTTTATCGTTGCCATCAATAAAGTAGACAAACCGGGAGCCAATACACAAAAAGTCCGCCAAGATCTGGCGGGTGAAGATGTTTTAACTGAAGACTGGGGCGGAAAGGTTCCGGCCATAGAGACATCCGCTAAAGAAGGCAATGGAATTTCAGAACTTCTGGATATGGTTCTCTTGGTATCGGAATTAGAAGAACTTAAGGCCGACCCGTCTACGCCCGCAAAGGGAATTATCATTGAATCCACCCTGGATAAGCGACGCGGTCATGTTGCGACTGCGCTTGTTCAGGACGGAACGCTCCATGTGGGCGACTGGGTTGCCGTTGGACGAGTTTTGGGCAAAGTAAAATCAATGGAAGACTTCACCGGCACATCGGTTACCCAGGCGGGGCCGTCGCAACCGGTATCGGTCTTGGGCTGGTCCGCCGCACCGGACATCGGCCGCGAATTCTTTGCCTCTAAAGACAAGGATTCCGCCGAAGAACACTCTCTTTCCGGCATTAATCTTGAACCAATATTTGAGTTTTTCCGCACGCCGTTCAAAGAACCGGAAGATGAACACAAAAAAATCCTCAACGTTATATTCCGCTCGGATGTTACCAGCTCCCTTGAAGCCATTGAGGCGTCCGCTAAGAGCATCCGCTCTGACAAAGCCGGATTTAGAATCTTGGATTACGGCGTAGGCAACGTAAGCGAAGCGGATGTAAAAACTGCATCCGCTAAGGGCGCCATTATTTTCGGATTTCGTGTAAGCGTAGAATCCTCGGCAAAAAAACTGGCGGAAAAAGAAGGCATCCGCATTGCAACTTTTGATATTATCTACGAATTGATTGAAGCCTTCCGTCAGGCGATGGCTGACCTGCTTGATCCAGAGATACAACGAAACGTAACCGGTACCTTAAAAGTCTTAGCTCTCTTTAAAAAAGAAGGCCGCGCCCAGATCCTTGGCGGAAAAGTTGGTTCTGGTAAGATTACGCGCGGGTCTTTGGTAGACGTCGTGCGCGGCGGAAAACCTATAAAACTCGGCAAGATTACCCAGCTCCAGCAGAGTAAGGAAGATGTCGGCGAAGTCCGCGAAGGTTTGGAGTGCGGCCTGCGCATTGATGTCAGCCAATCGGATGTAGAGGTGAAGGAAGGAGACATTCTTGAATGTTACGAGGAGGAAAAAATTACTCAATCGTTGTAGAATAAGGATGTGGCGGCATGGCGAAGTTCTGCCTACGGCAGACAGGGGTAAGGCAAGAGTCTGTCTCCCTTCGGGAGATCCCCCGCAGGGGGACAAAACATGATGGTATACTGTGTTTACATATTGAAAAGCAGCATCAATAACGACATCTATGTAGGCAGTACTGAAAACTTAGAGAAACGTGTTATAAGACATAACGCTGGCAAGGTTAAATCAACAAAAGCATACCGTCCATGGAAATTGCTTGAATATCGCGAATGCAATTCCAGAAGCGAGGCAATGAAATTTGAAAAGTTCTTAAAAACCGGCCAGCAAAAGGAAATACTGAAAAAGAAGTACGGCGGCATGGCGAAGTAGAAACGCGACTGTCTGCAAAACAGTTATGCGTGGGTGCAATTCCCACTGCCGCCTCCAAAGTTATTTGATTTGTCTGCCCGGGTGGTGGAATGGCATACACGCTCGACTTAAGATCGAGTGCCGCAAGGCTTGTGGGTTCGACTCCCACCCCGGGCACCACGTAGGAAAAGTCAAAGAGTTTTGGTTCGCCTCGCGGAGTTTATCCCGCAAAATGCGGGACTCGGCGACCAAATCGTAAGATTTAGACCATTAAAATAGCAGAGATGCTGATTTTTTGTTTGGGCTTGACTTATAGCTAAGAATATGCCATTCTTAGCAGAATCGGAATTACTGTAAAGTGCCAGAAAATCCGATACACCCTGCCACGAGGGAATCGTGGTAATTCAGTACCTTGAGGAGAAAAAACATGGAACGCGTAAAGGTTTTTCACGTCTGTAACAACGATGCCTTTCTTGAGAAGAGCATCAACGAGTGGCTCGACTCGATGGGCGACAAGATCGAGATCACGCGAACGATGCAGAGCGCTTCCGGGCACGAGGACCGTCACGTCACCATCTCGATCTTCTACAAGACGAAGTAGTCGTAACCCGTTGGTCGTCGCCCTTAATTCGAGGCCTCTGCGGAGAACATCTCTGCTTGGGCCTCTTACTTTCTCTAAAATTGAAATTTTTATCATAATCTTATATTCTTTAGGTACTCGCTTCGCAAATTTGTATTAGTTGCCGCCAAAGAAAAACTTGAAACCTGCCGGCAGGTAGCCTCGCCGCCACAGGCGGCGAAATGCGTTCAGACTAATTCAAGAATACTGCACCAAAACTAACTTTCAGGAATTTTGCCCGACCGATTCGGCCGCGCGAAGCGCAGAAAGGTATGGAAAAAATCGGAAAGTTGTATAATTCCACTATGAAACTCTTAAACAAAATAGC
>JBBTXT010000009.1:0-16781 GCA_038062135.1 Patescibacteria group bacterium
GTGGTATACTTATAACATCAATGAAAGCGACAGAGACCCTAATCGTTGCCAACGCGTATCCCCAAAGGCTGTCTCGCGAGCTTGAGGGATATCGCCTTTGGGGCCCCGCGCGGGCAACTTCTGGGGCCCTCTCCGCGAGAAAGGGGGTGCGATATGGTTGATCAATATCCTGAAATAGTTCGCACGTCCCTCACTACTCTTTGGACAGGCGTAGCCGGTTTTGCACCTCGTTTAGTTGCTGCGCTTATAGTGTTTTTTGTTGGCTGGCTGATAGCGGTTGCTCTCGGCAAGCTTGCCTATCATATAGTTCGCGTTGTTCGTATTGATGGCGCGCTTGGCCGCGTAGGTTTCAGACAAGCTTGGGAGCGAAGCGGTTTTCGCCTGGACAGTCCGAATTTCTTTGGCGAACTCGTCCGCTGGTTCTTTGTGGTGGTATTCCTGATGGCGGCCACGAATATTCTTGGCCTGGATCAGGTAAGCGACTTTCTGCGTACGGTTGTCGTGTATATCCCGAACGTAATTGTTGCTTCGTTTATTCTGCTCATTGGTATTTTGGTAGCGAAGTTCTTGGAAAGCACGGTGCGCGCGTCGGTCCGAGCGGCCGGCCTGGCATCAGGCAATTTCCTAGGTTCATTAACGAAGTGGGCGGTATTTGTGTTCTCGTTCCTGGTAGCGCTTGCCCAATTGAAGGTTGCAGATGACATAATCCGCATCGTCGTTGTCGGTCTAGTTGCCGCCGGTTCGTTGGCCCTCGGCCTTTCTATGGGCTTAGGCGGGGTAAAGCACGCCGAAGAAATGATTGCTCGTTTGAGGAAGCGAATAGAGGACTAATGTAAAATAAAGCGACAGGCGACAGGCGACAAGTACAAAAACAGCCCAAATAAAGGGCTGTTTTTGGTTAAAGGATAGAGCAATTGACAGTACCAAATTTGAAGTGTATAATGTATCCATACTGGCAATCCCGCCAGAGTACCTTAAAAGGCTGTTGCGAATTCCGGCAATTCAGTCGGCGTTTGCAATATCCGAACACCAATAAGGAGATCGCCATGACCGCACAGACGGACGTGACGACCAACCAAACCGATCACCTGTGCAAGATCGCCAACGACATGGGCATCAGCCGCGTTTCGTTCCAGCGTTGGCTGGACA
The DNA here is from genome assembly GCA_038062135.1 of Patescibacteria group bacterium. GTDB lineage: Bacteria > Patescibacteriota > Minisyncoccia > 2-02-FULL-40-12 > GWA2-44-9 > JBBTXT01. Next base: position 1,150 of record JBBTXT010000009.1, read on the forward strand.
AGGAAGCCGCCAAGATGCTGGCAACACTCAAGTCTCTCCTTGAGGTCGTCTGCACCGTGGCGGTGAGCGCGGTGGAGCACTTCGCCGCCGCCGACCACTTCAAGGTGGACACCGGCGACACCACTATCGTCCGCATCGGTTACCTGGGCGACAACTTCCGAGCCAACTTACTGTCCAAGGTGGAGAAGAACGTCCCGGCAGCCGAACTGGTCGTGCACCGGCTAACCAAGAACTCTTTGGACAAGGACATCCGCGAGGAACTTGGAGCCGACTGCGAAGAGACCACACTCGCGCACCTCTGGGAGATGTTGACTCGCCAAAGCCGTGGCCAGAAGGGCAATCTTCTCACCAACGGCTACGCCAACATCTGCTACATCAAGGATGCCAAGGGCAAGTTGTGGGCTGTGAACGTGTACTGGGATGCCGACTTCGGCGGCTGGCACGTGTGCGCCGGCTCTGTCGAGTACCCGCTCAGGTGGATCGCTGGCTATCAGGTGTTCTCGCGCTGATTCTTTGAGCCCTTAGTCCCGGGCTCCTGGAGTCTACGACCCTTTGAAACTTTGAAATCCGCTTCGGCGGAAATCAGGGGAGTAGAAGGGTCGTCTTTTTATTGTTACAATACTGATTAAGGAATGCTCAAGCGTGACGGCTACGGCTTTTGTGCAGCGCCTCGGAATTGCGTGTTAGAGAATTGCTCCGGATAAGTCTTGAGCAAGAGTTGATGTGCATATTCTGAAAAAAGAAAAGAATCGGTGCGGTATACTGGTGGGCTTTGAAGCCTCAAATACGATACAACCCCAAGAGCACTCAAGGGGTGGTGCCAAAGATGGTATAGCGCACATTATTGTGGGCTGTGAACGTGAACTGGAATGCCAACTACGACGGCTGGAACGTGAACGCCGACTCTGTCGAGAACCCGAACAGGTGGAACGCTGGCAATCAGGTGTTCTCGCGCTACTCTCTTCTTTCTTCCGTCCTTGGGGCGGAAGTTTTATTTACAATGCCTTTCTTCCATCCACCCACAATCTTACCCAGTTCTTCAATAGAGCTTCCAAGATCAACGAACTGATTATGAGAAACAAGCCCTGCTTCCCACGCGAGTTGGAAGAAAAAACGAACCGAGTCTACTTTAGTTGATACCTCCTCAAGTAACACAATTTTTGAGTTTATAGGCGCATACATAGCCTTTCTCAAAAGTTCTAAATTGTCCAAAAATAAAAAGTCTATCCTGGAACCAATACCAAATCTTTCCGTTCGGGGCATGTTACGATGAATAACGAGCCATTTCTTGTAAAAACTTTTAGCTTTTTCCAGAGCGGGCAGAAGCCTTGGGGGGGGCTTACAAGTTCATGTCCAGAATTAAATTTAGTCATACTTACGATTCTATCATTTCTTTAGAAAATCTCCTTGAAGCGTGGGGAGAATTTGTGCGTGGCAAGCGAGCGAGAAAAGATGTTCAGGAATTTGAGGTGAACCTTATGGAGAATATTATTTCTCTCCACAACGACCTGAAAACAAAAACGTACACCCACGCGCCGTATCACGCATTTAATATCTCTGACCCAAAACCCCGCAATATCCACAAAGCAAGTGTGCGAGACCGCCTGCTTCACCATGCACTCTATCGCCAGTTGTATCCGTTCTTTGGTCGCACATTCATTGCCGATTCGTATTCTTGTCGCTTAAATAAGGGAACCCACAAAGCAATAAACAGATTTCGTACGTTTGCCTACAAAGTTTCGCAAAACCACACCAGAACAGTCTGGATTCTGAAATGCGATATACGAAAGTTTTTTGCTTCCGTAAACCAAGATATTCTCATATCAATTCTCAAAACATACATATCCGATAAAGATATCCTTTGGCTCCCGGAGCGAGTTATCGGCAGTTTTCAGTCAACCGCTCCAGGGGTTGGCCTTCCCTTGGGCAACTTTACATCCCAGTTATTCGTGAATATCTACATGAATGAGTTTGACCAGTTCATGAAGCACCGCCTTAAAGCAAAATACTACATTCGTTACGCGGATGACTTTGTGATCCTGTCCCGTGACAAAAGCTGGCTTGAGGAATTGTTGCCCAAGATAGGCGACTTTTTAGAAGAACGCCTAAAACTAGACTTACACCCAAACAAGGTTTCCATTAGCACGCTTGCCTCCGGTGTTGATTTTCTGGGCTGGGTGCATTTCCCCGACCACCGAGTTTTGCGGACGGTTACCAAAAGAAGGATGATGAAAAGAATTTCGGAAAATTCAAATTCTGCAACTCTTGCCTCGTATCTTGTACTTACACAATACGGGAACACAAACAGGTTGCGGGAAAAAATCAGAGAATCTGTTCCAAGCGTTTGAGTGTTTCCTTGAAAAGGTTTTTAATCTCTTCGCGTTCGGAGGGGGTGAACTTTTTGAGTACGAAGTCTTTGACGAATTCATCACGTTTTTTGTCGGACTGCTGGCGGGCTTTATCTAGGGCGCGGACGCCGGTGCCGATTCTTATCCGATAAAACTTTTTTGTTTTGAGCGCTTTGATGATGCTCTCTATTCCGCGATGTCCGCCGGAGTTTTTATCAAACGATAACTTTACGTTACCGAAGGGTATATCCAGGTCATCCTGAATGATTATCACATCCTGGGCTTTGATTTTGTTTTTTCGTGCGAGCGCTGAAACGGCATCACCGCTTTTATTTACGAAGGTTTGCGGTTCAACCAGTAAAACCGAGACGCTCTTTTTACCGTCCCGCTCAAATTTGCCCTTTGCCGTGAGAGCGTTGCTTTTCAGGTCGTTTTCAAATTCATTTGCTTCAATCTTTTTGGCCAGCTTTTCAAGAATTACAAAACCGATGTTGTGGCGGGTTTCGTGGTATTCCTGATCGGGGTTTCCGATGCCGACGATGAGTTTTAATGCCATGTCAGGAAGTATATACGAAATTTTTGAAATGCAAAGCAGAAGCTTTCCAATTTAGTGTTTGGCGTGGTATGATAAGGCCCGTATATAAATCTTATGCCTGAAAGACAAACCGTTACTCAATTTCCGTTACCACAGGAGCCGATGCAGAGGCCAAAACAAACAGAAAGCTCCCGCGGAGGGCTTGTTGAATTTCTTTGGGAAACCATAAAGATCGTAGCCATCTCCCTTGTCATAATCGTTCCGGTGCGGTATTATCTGATCCAGCCGTTTTTCGTTAAGGGGCAGTCAATGGAGCCCAATTTCCATGATAAAGATTACCTCATTGTGGATAAGCTGGGCTACCGCCTGGATAAACCGCAAAGAGGAGATGTAATCGTTTTTGAGTATCCCTACGATACAAGCGAGCATTTCATTAAACGAATTATAGGGCTTCCAGGAGAAACCGTAGAAGTTAAAGAAAACACTGTAAAAATCTTTAACTCAAGATACCCGGACGGGTTACTGCTTGATGAAAAGATATATCTACCCCTAGCAAACGAAACCCGGGGTACAGTTCGGACAGAGCTAAAGTCCGACGAATACTTTGTGATGGGCGATAACCGTATGCACAGTTCGGATTCACGTGCATGGGGGGTGCTCAATAAAAAGTTTATTTCCGGCCGCGCATGGATTCGCCTCTGGCCTCTTAATAAAATTGAAGGCGTGGATCGTGTAACCTTCCCGCTTCCGTAGAAAGTTACTTAATATGATGGCAATTGCTAAAAAATCAAAAACATTCCAAGCGCCCAAGGGCATGCATGATATTCTGCCCGAAGACCAAAAATACTGGCGCTACGTAGCAAAAAAAGCCGAGTCTCTCCTTGAAGACTACGGCTTTGAGAAAATTGAGACGCCCGTTTTGGAATCTACCGACTTGTTTCGCCGCGGAGTGGGCGAAGAGACCGATATTGTAAGTAAAGAAATTTATACGCTAAAGACTAAGGGCGGGGACGAGCTCACACTTCGTCCAGAAGGGACCGCACCTACGGTCCGTGCCTATCTTGAACACGGCATGCAGGTTCGACCGCAGCCAGTAAAACTTTTCTACAATGCTTCCATGTTCAGGCACGACCAGCCGCAAAAAGGGCGCTATCGCCAGTTTCATCAAATCGGCGCAGAAACTCTCGGCGATGCATCCGAAATCGTAGATGCGGAACTTTTATTCCTTGCTCACAAAATTATTGAATCAATGGGAATCAAGGGCCACACGCTTACGATCAACACGATCGGTGATCAGAACTGCCGCCCGGCCTATTTAAAATCGCTCCGCGATTATTACAAGTCGCGGGCTAAGAAAATATGCGCTCAATGCCGCGTGCGAACAAAAGAAAATATTCTTCGCGTTTTAGATTGCAAAGAAGAAATTTGCCGCGAGGTTCGTAAAGAGGCGCCGCAGATTATGGATTACCTGGATGGCGAGTGTAAAAACCACTTTAAGCATGTTTTAGAGTTCTTGGACGAAGCACAAATTCCTTACCTCATTGATCCTTATCTGGTTCGTGGTCTGGACTACTACACCCGAACCGTATTTGAATTTTTGCCGGATGACCAAACAACGAATCGATCTTCTCTTCTCTCCGGGGGAAGATATGATCGCCTTGTAGATTTACTTGGCGGGCAACGCACGCCGGCCGCGGGCTGGGCGATGGGCCTTGAACGCGTTATAGAAGTCTTAAAAGATCAGCAGACAAACGTTCCAGAAGCCGGCCTGAAGCCAAAAGTATTTCTCGTCCAGCTTGGCGAAGTGGCTAAGCGAAGAAGCTTGCTCTTGTTTGAAGATATTAGGCGCGCTGGAATTGAAGTTAAATCGTCTCTCGGGCGGGACAGCATTAAAGCTCAACTTCGCATCGCGCATCGTTTAGGCGTGAGGTTCGCGCTGATATTCGGTCAGCAAGAGGCGATTGATAAGACGGTAATCATCCGCGAAATGGACACAGGTGTCCAGGAAACCGTTCCGGTGGAGAAAATTGTAGATGAGTTAAAGAAACGACTTAAAAAGTCATAGGGTTGGTTAACAGAGTTCCCTCGGGGTCGCCGACGCGTGTCCCCATCATCTCTCTCGCCTGCCTGCCGTCAGGCAGGGAAGCATAAGGGATTATGATGATGGGGCCCCTCGCGGGCGACCCACGGGGAGCCCACTCCGAGCATGATAACCGACGTTTTCTGTAAAATTATCAAAGGAGAGCTGCCGAGCGAGCCAGTCTATCGCGATGATGAGATAATAGTTCTCAAAGATATTAAGCCGAACGCGCCAGTGCACTTGTTGGTGATGCCGATTAAGCACTTTGAATCTTTGGACGAAGCAACGCGTGAAGATGAATCGTTGTTGGGCAAGATGTTGCTGATTGCGAACAGGGTCGCAAGAGAAGTGAATCTGGATAAAGGTTATCGTTTGGTGATTAACAAAGGAGAACATGGAGGTCAGCTTGTTCCGCATTTCCACGTACATGTGCTGGGCGGTAAGCATCTTGGCCCAAAATTGGTACAAGATTAGCTTGAGAAGATAGCCTGCGACTCTTAAATGCGAGTCACAAGCTATCAGCTTAAAGCTGATAGATGAAAGGGGGTTTTATATGTGGTAGACGTACAACGAAAACAAGGAGAAAGCATCGGAAGCATGATGAGGCGTTTCAGCCGGTTTGTTCAGCAGAGCCGCATCGTGGTTAAAGCTAAACAAACGCAGTTCCGCGCTCGCAAGCTTACCGATCGAAAAGAAAAACAGGCCGCCATCATGGGCCTGCATTTAAGCGCCCTTAGAAAGCGCCTTGAAAAACTCGGCAAATACACCGAGGAAAACTTTGAGGAAGAAAAGCGGCGCTTAAAACAAGAACTGGATATTTAAGAGTCAATTCCGACACGGGAAGCCGAACGCGCTGGACGCCTTCGGCTTCCCGGCCGTTCGGCTTTAGACATTTATTTGATGATTAAGGATAAAATAAAAGACGACGTTAAGTCAGCCCTGAAAGCGGGTGATGCGGCCAGGCGCACAACGCTTTCCACTATTTTGTCAGCGGTAAAAAATAAGGAGCTTGAAAAGCGTTCAAAGCTGGCCAAGTCCGGAACACCGGCGGATCAACTTGATTCGGCCAGCATGCTTTCGGATGAGGAAGTTATTGAAGTCCTGGGCTCCGAGATAAAAAAGCGTAAAGAATCCGCTGAAATTTATATTAAGGCCGGCCGACCCGAATTGGCCGAGCAAGAAAAATCCGAAGCTCAAATGCTGTCGGCTTATATGCCGGAACAGCTTTCCGAAGATGTTATTCGTGAAAAAGTGCGCGAAGCTATTAAAAATACCGGTGCTGCCGGTCCTAAAGATATGGGCAAAGTTATCGGACAGGTAATGGCGGCGGTTAAGGGTCAAGCCGACGGCCAGGTCGTCAGTAGAATCGTAAAAGAAGAACTGCAATGAACATAGATCTCGTGTTCCGAAACACGACGAGCGACAAGAGTTTTAACGCCCAATTTTTTAAGGATATTATTCAGCGCGTGTTCAAGGCTTTAGGTAAAAAGAGCCCAAACCTTGAGATAAGCGTATCTCTTGTGGGTGAATATAAAATCAGGTCTCTCAACCGCAAGTTCAGAAAAAAGAACTCTGTAACCGACGTGCTCTCATTTCCACTAGGCGAAGACGCCTTGACGGGTTATACTTCTGTCAGGACGCTTGGCGATCTGTTTATCTGCATGTCTTATGCAAGAACGGCTGCCCGTCGCGAAAGTATGCCGATAGAACACAAGCTCCAATGGCTTACCGTGCATGGCGTTTTGCACTTACTCGGGTATGACCACGAGCGCTCGGCGAAAGAAGCCACCGTTATGGAGCGCCTTGAGCAAAAGATTTTACGTCAGCTTTGATTATTTTCTATGGCTTTTGAACACATCGTATCCGGTATAGATGTCGGCAACTCCCACGTTAAGGTGGTGGTGGCGAAAGTTAGCCGCGAATCAGAAAAACCGGAGATCATCGGCGCCGGAAGTGCGCCATCCAACGGCATCCGAAAAGGAACTGTCGTGGATATGGAAGAAGCGATAGAGAGTATCCGCGCCGCCGTCCAACAAGCGCAAGCAATGGCGCAGATGCCGATTCGCCGAGCCTATCTTTCTATAAACGGATTACATGTACAGACGCAGACCTCGCGCGGTGTTATTGCCGTGTCGCGCGCGGACAACGAAATTTCACAACACGATATTGATCGCGTTCTTCAGGCCGCTTCGGTGGTTAGTCTTCCGCCCAATCGTGAGATCATCCACGTGCTACCCAGGGATTTTATCGTAGACGGAACCGAACATGTCAGGAATCCTCTCGGCATGAAGGGTGTTAGGCTTGAGGCGGAAGTTTGCATTATTGATGGCCTATCGCCATACCTTCGCAATATAGCCAAGTGTGTTCATGAGAATAATATTGAAGTTGCGGGATTGATTTATGCTCCGCTTGCCGCCTCGCTGGCGGCGCTTGATAAAAGTCAGCGCGAGTTCGGCGTACTGCATTTAGACTTCGGCGGCGGCACTTCAAGCATGGCAATATTTGAAGAGGCTGATTTGGTGCACAGCGCAATGTTTCCAATCGGCTCTCGACATATTACCAATGATCTTGCGATAGCATTGCGAACCTCGATGGATGTCGCAGAGCAAATTAAACTGGAACACGGCGCCACTTCGGAAGGTGAAGACCTGCGCCGAAGAGAAAATATTGATCTCACCGCCGCGCTCGGAGAAGATTTTGTCATTCCGCGTAAGCAACTCATCAGGGTGGTTGATGCTCGCATTGATGAGCTTGTTGAGATGGTGGGCGCAGAACTCAAAAAAATTTCACGGAGCGGTACCTTGCCGGCGGGTGTCGTGCTTTCCGGCGGCGGCGCAAATTTACCCGGTCTCTTGGCAGTAATGAAAGAGCGTCTTCGCCTGCCGGTTAAATTGGCAAAGCCGGTTCATGTCGGCGGGGTACTGGAAGTGGTTGCCGACCCTTCCTATGTCGTAGCGGTTGGTCTTGCGTTGTGGGGAATTGAACAGGAATTAGGCGGTGCGAGGCAAAAAACAAACCAAACGTTCAATCGTTCGGGCGGTTTATTGGGGAAAGCCAGCGATTGGCTGAAAAACTTCATGCCGTAAGGCGTTTTTAGCCTATCTACAGGTTATCAACAGCGCTTTAAGCCCAGCTTGCGCCTGTTTTTATTTTATGATAATACGCTAGTGCTTTTGCCATAACCTATGCCACAAATAAAGCCACAATTTGAAACATTTGCGAGGATCAAGGTTTGCGGTATTGGGGGCTCCGGCCAGAACGCGCTCAAGCGAATGATCGAGGCGCGAATTCATGGCGTGGAATTTATCGCGATTAACACTGATGCGCAGGCGCTGCATAATTCGAATGCTCCGGTTAAGATTCACATCGGCAAGAGCTTAACCAAAGGTCTTGGCGCTGGAATGAATCCTGAAATCGGCCGCGAAGCCGCCGAACAAACACGAGAAGATATTATTGCCGCGCTCAAGGGTGCGGATATGGTATTTATCGCCAATGGTTTGGGCGGTGGTACTGGTTCTGGTGCGAGTCCGGTCATCGCAGAGATTGCGCGAGAACTCGGCGCACTTACGGTTGCTGTTGTTACAAAGCCATTTACTTTTGAAGGAGCTCAGCGTATGCGTATCGCCGATGAAGCACTCCTAACCCTGCGCGACAAAGTGGATGCTCTAATCACGATTCATAACGACCGGCTGCTTTCTATCATTGATCGCAAAACTCCCTTGCTTGATTCTTTTGCGATCGTGGACGATGTCTTACGTCAAGGTGTTCAGGGAATTTCAGATTTGATTACGATCCCCGGAATCATCAACGTTGACTTCGCGGATGTGAAAGCTGTTATGTCTAATTCTGGTTCGGCACTTATGGGTATTGGTCGCGCAATGGGAGATGACCGAGCGATTGAAGCCGCAAAAATGGCCATCAATTCGCCACTGCTTGAAGTTTCTATTGATGGCGCGCGCGGCGTACTCTTCAATGTTTCCGGCGGACCGGATATGGCAATGGCGGAAATCAGCGAAGCCGCCCGCGTAATCACAGAGCACATAGATCCAGAAGCCAAAGTTATTTTCGGTGCGGTAATTGATGAAACATTAAAGAAGGGAGAAATAAAAATTAGTGTAGTGGCAACCGGGTTTGTGAACGGATTTGCGGCTTCACCGCGGCAAGCAACCGTAAACGGAATCAGTTTGTTTGATACAGTTAAAAAACCGACCCCGATTATTCGTCCGGAAACTTATTCCGAACCGACAATTCAACCGATCCAGCATGAACAGCGCGAAATTATAGACGAATCAGCCACTGACGACTCTCAATACGACATCCCGGCCTTCATCAGACGCAAGATGGGCAAGTAGCCGAATCTTTGCAAAACTGACCCCCCAAAACCGGTCCGAGTCGCAAAATATTTTACCACTTCCGGCCAGGCTGTTTTCTAAAGAAGCTCTTAAAGGGGCTTTTTTAGCGGGTGCCGTGTTGCCATGTCTGAAGTATCGTTTTGTGCTCGCTTATCAACAGTTGATTGGTGATTCTTGGGTGGTACAATTTCTTTACTTCGTATCACCTTAACTAAATTTATATGACGGCAACACCATCTGCGTTTCCACGCGCAGCAGGAACATCATCGGGGGTCGAGTACAAAAACGGAAACGGAAAGAGCGCTCATTCCGCTCACCACCAACCTTCTAATAAAGGATTTTCTTGGACAAGAATGTTCGGCGATCCGAATCGTCATCCTTACGACGAAATTCAGTGGGAACGTCGCAATGCTAAAATAACTAAGAGCGACGGCACGGTAGTTTTTCAACAAGACAATATAGAAATTCCCGCATCCTGGAGCCAAACTGCAACCGATATTGTCGCTTCAAAGTATTTTCGTGGGAAAATTGGAACGCCTGAACGCGAACAAAGTGTCCGGCAAATGATTGACCGGGTTGCGAAGACCGTCGGTTCCTGGGGTTTGGAAGGCGGCTACTTTGCAACTCCCGGAGACGCATACAATTTTACACTTGACCTCACTTGGCTTTTAGTTAATCAGCACTTCGCATTCAATAGCCCGGTTTGGTTCAATGTCGGGATGACTGAAAAGCCGCAATGCTCGGCGTGTTTTATTTTGGCCGTTGATGATGACATGAAGTCAATCATGGAATGGTATCGTGACGAGGGGATGATTTTTAAGCATGGTTCCGGATCGGGCACCTCGCTTTCAAATCTGCGTTCTTCAAGAGAGCAACTTTCTAAGGGTGGTTACTCATCCGGTCCGGTTTCATTTATGAAAGGCGCGGATGGAATTGCAAATACAATTCGTTCGGGTGGTGCGACTCGCCGCGCGGCGAAAATGGTTGTTCTTAGCGTTAGTCACCCAGACATCAAAGATTTTATCTATTGCAAACAGCATATCGAAGAGATGACAAAGATTCTCGTGCAGAGTGGATATCAAAACACTTTGGATGGAGACTTGTTCTCGCCGTATACATTATTGCCGTATCAGAATGCAAATAATTCCGTACGCGTTACCGATGAATTTATGCGTGCTGTTGAAAATAACGAGCAATGGGAATTAAAAGCCGTCACGACCGGAGAAGTTTTGGAAAAATTACCTGCACGCCAAATTATGGATTGGGTCGCGGACGCTGCCTGGCACAGCGCCGATCCTGGCATGCAATACGATACAACGATCAATCGCTGGCACACCTGCCCGAACACCGGCCGTATCAATGCTTCCAACCCATGCTCGGAATATATGCACATAGACAACTCCGCCTGTAACCTTGCTTCGTTCAACTTGGTTAAGTTTGCCAAGCCGGACGGGACATTTGATGTGGACTTCTTCCGCCGCGCCGTTGCAACCGGAATTTTGGCCCAGGAAATACTGGTTGGATTCTCCTCCTACCCAACGGAGAAAATCGCTAAGAACGCCATAGATTACCGCCAGCTTGGCATGGGATACGCTAATCTCGGAGCACTCCTGATGCGCAGTGGAGTTGCCTATGATTCGGACCAGGGACGCATTCTGGCCGGTCAGATTACATCTCTTATGTGCGGCGAAGCGTACCGCATGTCCGCGCTGGTGGCGGATCGCGTCGGTCCATATGCCGGATTCGCAAAGAACCGCGACCCACAGCTGAACGTAATCTCAATGCACCTAAACGCGGCAGAAGAACTTTACACCCGCGCAAGCCAGCAATCATATAAAGAACACGATCTTTCAATTGCATCGCGTATGGTTTGGCACGAAGCTTTGGAATTTGCCAAAAAGCACGGGGTCCGCAATTCTCAGGTTACAGTTTTAGCTCCTACCGGAACAATCGGATTTTTGATGGACTGCGACACGACGGGTGTTGAACCGGACATTGCCTTGGTTAAATACAAAAAACTTGTCGGCGGAGGAACGCTAAAATTAGTTAATGGACAGGTGCCGGCCGCACTTGAAAAACTTGGTTATACCGAAGACCAAGTAAACGACATCACGTCATACCTGATGGAGAACGACACAATTGAGGGTGCGCCGCACCTTAAAGATGAAGATTTGCCGGTTTTTGATTGTGCGTTTAAGGCGGACAAAGGTTCGCGCAGTATCAGTTATATGGGCCACCTCCGCATGATGGCCGCTGCGCAACCGTTTATTTCAGGTGCTATCTCCAAGACAATAAATCTTCCAAGCAACGCAACGCGTGAGGATGTCGCCGATGCGTTTATGCATGGTTGGAAACTTGGTTTGAAAGCAATCGCAATTTATCGCGACGGATCAAAAGGTCTCCAGCCGCTAAACACCAAAAAAGAAGAAACTGCCACGGACGCAAAACTTGTGGAGCATATCAACGGATATACCCGGGTGAAACTTCCCGATGAACGGCCATCCCTTACACATAAGTTTTCTGTGGGCGGTCATGAAGGATATATTACTGTCGGCATGTATCCTGAAACCGGCATGCCGGGCGAGGTGTTTATCTCAATCGCAAAAGAGGGCAGTACTGTGTCCGGCCTCCTGAACACGATTGCCATCCTGATTTCAATGGCTCTGCAATCCGGTGTACCGATGAAATCTCTTGTTAGGAAATTCAAAGATACTGCGTACGCTCCGGCCGGATTTACCGAAAACAAAAATATTCCAGTTGCCAAGTCTATAACCGACTACGTTTTCCGCTATATGGGCATGAAGTTCTTGTCTCCGGAAGATCAGGCCGAAGTATTCGGAACTAAGCATGAGCCAATAACCGCAAGTTCTGACAACGGAGGGACAAAACACAACGAACCGGTTGCCGAGCTGGCAGCAGAAACGAACATTTACGAAATTTTTGCCCAATCGGCGACAAACACGGATGCACCGACCTGCCAATGCGGTTCGCTCATGGTTCGTACCGGCGCATGCTACACATGCCCATCGTGCGGATCAACATCGGGCGTTTGCAGTTAAGTAAGGATTCTGTTTGGATGAAGCATGCATAAATCCCAAATTTTTGGGGCAGCACTCCTGGCGTTCTTATTAGGAACCGCGATGGCTTCAGCTGTCGCGGTTTCTGGTAACTGGATCTTGTTTTTGATCGGAGTTTCATTTGCCTGCATGATTGTTGCCGGTTACTTTGCTTTAAGTAGGGAAGAGAAACTATCAAAGCAAAAAGTATTTTTAATAGGCTTAATATTCCTGTGTTTTTCCGGGGGCGCGTATAGATTTTCAGTTGCAAACGCGGGACAGTCTGTCCTTAATCAATTTATCGGACTTGAGGCAGGCGGCAAGACGATAGAGTTTACTTTTAGGGGATACGTGGACGGAGAAATCACAAAAGACAACTCTAGATTTAGCTTCCAGTTTAGGATAAAAGAAATTGTAACTCCCAAATTAATAATTCCGGTCAACGACCGCATCCTTGTTCAAGGCGAACTATCCCAACCGGCCAAGTTCGGTGATCCGCTTGAGATCGTTGCTCCGTTATTGGCCCCAACCAATTCCGGGGAATTTGATTATGTAATGTATTTAAAAAAACAGGGGATTCGCGCGGTGGCGAAGTCTCCCAAAATTAAGTCGCTAGACAAAGATTTAAACTTGGGAGCTTTTGAAAAAGCGCGGTTATCTATATTTCGGCCGATCTTCAATATAAAAAATAGGTTTGAAAAATCCGTGGGCACATCTATTGCTTCTCCAAACTCGGCGTACATAAATGGAATTTTATTGGGTAGCCGGCAAAATATTCCGGATTCTTTGCGTAAAGATTTTAATCGGACCGGCACAAGCCACGTGTTGGCAATTTCCGGATATAACATAACATTGGTTGCGGCAACTCTTTTGGGACTTTTGCTCTGGCGCTGGCGCCGCCAAAAAGCGATTTTGATTGCCATTGCGGGTATAGCGGTTTTTACCGTTATGACCGGAGCCTCGGCTTCTGTAGTGCGGGCGGCAGTAATGGGTTCAGTAGTGTTGATTGCTTCCGGAATCGGAAGACTATCGGATGCGCGCAATGCAGTTCTTTTTACGGCAGCCGTCATGATAGCGTTCAACCCGTTTCTTTTAGTTTTTGATGTCGGTTTCCAACTTTCTTTTGCGGCAGTTCTCGGTTTGATATATGTCTATCCGTCTTTGCAAAACAAGTTTGGCAGAAGGGATGAAACCGGTGGAATCCGAGAAATTGCTCTCATGACGCTTTCCGCACAGATAGCGGTTTTGCCGCTGTTGGTTGGATACTTTAAAACAATTTCTCTGTTTTCACTTCCAGCCAACATTCTCATTCTCCCGTTCATGCCCGCGGTAATGTTGTTGGGATTTATATCCGGTGTTGCGGGAATGATTCTTCCGATTGCTGGAAAAGTTTTGGGTCTGGCCGCGTGGGCGGTTTCGGAGTACCAGCTTTCGGTTGTTCGTTTATTTTCACATCTCCCATGGTCTTCAGTAGATGTTTCAATTTCTTGGCCGATTATTGTCGCGGTTTACTTTTTTGGCGCCTTTACGCTTTGGCGCTTAAGAACTTCAAGCAATGCAAAAGTCTAATCTGAACATTTTTCATGCGGTTATATTATTAACCCTGGTGGGGATAACGCTTATTTCTTTTAAAGCAAAGGCGCAGTACGACGGGCTCTTGAGGATTTATGTAATGGACGTCGGCCAGGGCGATGCGATATTTATTCAAGCCCCGGATGGGAATCAGGTTTTGATAGACGGCGGGCCGGATGCGAGCGTGCTTGATGATCTCGCAAAAATAATGCCTCCGACCGATCGTTCCATTGATGCGATCATCGTTTCTCATCCGCATTCTGATCATATCGGAGGACTGCCGGCAGTGTTGGAACAATATGACGTGGGTGCGGTAGTTGAGGCTGGCGAGAATTATGATTCCGCTATTTTCCGTACCTGGCAACAAAGCGTTGATTCCGAAGGAGCCCAAAAAATAGATGCGACGGCTGGGATCACGCTGAACTTGGGACAAGATGCAACCATTACGGTTTTGAATCCTCTTCGGTCAGCTTCGGGCATTACCACCAAGTCACCCCACGATTATAATGTTACGGTTATGCTTCGGTATGGCCAGATGGAAATGTTGTTGACGGGGGACATGGAGGCCGATGTGGAACAGAAACTTATTGCCAGTGGAATAAATCTTGATGCGGATATTCTCAAAGTTGGCCACCATGGCTCAAAAACTTCCACCTCTTCTGCCTTATTAAATTCGGTTACGCCGGAAGTTGCGCTCATCTCTGTCGGCGTCAAAAACCGTTACAACCATCCGCACCTGTCAACGCTCCAGCGACTTGAAGATTTTAAGATTCCGTACTATCGTACGGATACAGACGGCACCATTACAATAACTAGTGATGGCGACCGTTTTATAATCACCCGTAAATAACTATGACAAATCAATTACAGAGAACGTTAGTACTTTTGAAGCCCGATGCGCTTGATCGGGGAATTGTAGGCGAAATCTTAACCCGTTTTGAACGGGTTGGCGCAAAAATGATTGGCATGAAACTACTGGTTTCAAAAAAAGATACTGCTGAAAAGCACTATCGCGAAGATATCGCAGAACGTTATGGCCAAGAAATCCGCACGATGATGATTGATATGCTTCTTTCTGGCCCGGTTGTTGCAATGGTTTGGGAAGGAGTAGAAATTATTGAGGTAGTTAGAAAAATGATTGGTGCCACCTATCCAAATCTTGCTCTTCCCGGTACTGTTCGTGGGGACTATGCCCATGTTTCAAAGGACTATGCCAATGAAAAGAAAATTGGTGTTTTTAATCTTGTTCACGCTTCAAGTAATCCTGAAGAAGCAAAGATGGAAATTGATGTTTGGTTCAAGCCAGAAGAGCTTGTTTCTCACCAGCCCGGATACACAAAAATGACACTTAGCGAGTAAGGTGGATAAGTCAAAAATTGGCTTATTTTATTAGTATTGAAACCTGGACAGAGCCAGTTATAATTAAGTCAGCCCTTTCTGTTCGGCAACGAAAGCCTTAGGTTATAATTTTTTCAGGGGAGCCTCAATGTTTCGCGGTTCGGGTTGAGTCTCGGCTCTTTGAGTCGGATTCCGAAGGATTGCGCTGCGGGCACCCACTAGCTTTTCACTAAGCTGCTTTCCTGCCAGCGGTTAGGGTACACAAAACCGACTTCATTGTCGGTTTTGTGTTTCTTGTCGGGCTGTCGGGAATCGAACCCGATCTACATGCACCCCATGCATGCGTACTAC
>JBBTXT010000010.1:0-12117 GCA_038062135.1 Patescibacteria group bacterium
CCAGAGTAAATAATGTTGTGTTGAGGGATGTTATCCCGTCCAGAGTCACCTATATTAACGGGTCTACTAGCCTTAATGGAGTTGCCGTCAACGACGCACTGATCAGTTCAAGCGGATTAAATATCGGATCTTTGGATCCGAATCAGGAAGCCATCGTGCGCTTTAGCGGACGCGTGAGCCCAGGCAATCAGCTACCCCTCGGCACATCAACGGCAATCAATACCGTAAGGCTAACGGCAGACGGGGTCCCGGAGATAACGGCCCAACTTCCGATAATAATAATCAACGGCATTGCCGGTGTTACCCAGGTACAAACCGGTCCCGGGGAAAGCCTTGCGGTTGCATTGGCGGTGGCATTGCTGGTAACCTTGATGTACGTAACTTATACCAGAACGGGCACCTTCAAACGCCGGGAGCTCAAGGCAACCATAAAGGAGCAGCAATCTGGTGAAGATAGGTTTAACTTCAAAGTCTAAAAATATGGAAACATCACCATCAACTCCATCCCCCGTTTCTCAATACGTGCCCCCGGCCGCGTCGGCACCAACCCATGACATCGCTAGAATAGTTATATGGTCTGTAGCGGGCTGTATTGTTGTTGTGTTCGGACTCTGGTACTCCGGCATATTCAACTTCGGTATCAGCAGAACCCCCGCGGCGGAGCAAGTGCCTGTGACCGCACAATCTGAACTGACGGCTCGTTGTGAGGGCGGCTCACAACCGCGCGTAGTTCTGGCTTGGACGAAAGCCGCCGGAATGCAGAGAAACGCGCTTTTGCGATTCTCCGGAAAAGAGGATCCGATCAGTGTCTTTAATGATCCAGGACCGGACTTTACAACCTTTACTTATACTGATACCGATGTTCAAATGGGCCTAACCTACCACTACGTTGTTGTCACAGGAATTAGGACAAGTTCCAATACAGCTACCATTGAAGTTAGTGAGGTTAACTGTAATACGCGATAGTTGTCTGGCAATAAGAATCCTTATGGAAAGCGGGTGCTTAGCACCCGCTTTCCATGTTACTGTATGCGTGGTAATTTCTAAACCATGGTCAAGCAGGTAAATGCTAAATTCCCAGACCTTGAAACGCCGATAGAATCAATCCCCGGCGTATCCAGGTATAAATCCAAGCTTTCAAAACTTGGCATACTTACCGTCCGCAATCTTCTTTTTCACTTTCCAAGCCGCCATGATGATCTGCGTTCCGTAGTATCTACCGTTCAGGCATCAAATATGCTCGGAGAAAAGGTAGTGGTGGAGGGAATCGTTTCCAGTATAAAAAACACCTTTGCTTTTCGCCGCCGCATGATGATTACAGAGGCGGTCGTCGCGGATGATGAAGGTAGCCTGCGTGCGGTGTGGTTCAACCAGCCCTATTTAGAAAAATCTCTGCCTTCCGGAACCCCAGTCAGATTAGCGGGGAAAATCGCCATAACAAAAAGAGGTGTTTTTATAACCAACCCTGTTCACGAAAAATATTACCCTGGTCAGAGCGGAGAGCCCACCCACACCGGCGGTCTGGTGCCTGTTTATCCGGAAACAACCGGAGTCAGCTCCCGTCTTTTAAGATTTCTGATAAAACCGATCCTGGCCGGGATTGAAATACCCGATACTTTGTCCGCTCCCCTGCTAAAACAATTCAACATTGTTCCCCTTGATACTGCGATAAGAGAGGTCCACTTCCCTAGCGGCGAAGAACAAGTCAAAAAGGCTCGTGAAAGAATCGCGTTTGATGAGATTTTGGCGATGCAATTACGTGCGCTTACTGAGCGCAGGAAACTCGTCACCTTAAAATCAGCGTCCATACCGTTTAACCAGCCGTTTATTAAAGAAAGAATCAAGAAACTGCCTTTCATTTTGACTAAGGACCAAAAAGTCGCCCTCTGGGAGGTTCTTAAAGATTTTGAACGCCGATATCCCATGAATAGACTTCTTGAGGGTGACGTTGGCAGTGGTAAAACGGTGGTGGCACTCCTCTCCGCTCTTCAAGTGTTTCAGGCCGGCTGGCAGATCGCGTATCTTGCGCCTACGGAAATCCTGGCTCAACAACACTTTAAAACCATGACCGATTTAGCCGGAGACGCTCTAAAGATCGCTCTTCTCACCGGCTCCGGTGCCCGTTCTTTGACTGGGCAGATTTCAAAAATGGCGCTTAAAAAAGCAGTCAACAATGGAGAAATAGATCTCCTTGTCGGTACGCACGCCCTGCTTGAAGAAGACGTGCTGTTGCCTCGCTTGGCGCTTGTTGTAATTGATGAACAGCACAGATTTGGAATTTCCCAAAGAGCGAAACTCTTGAGGCCGAGGGGTTCCAGCCAACTCGTCCCCCACCTATTGTCCATGACAGCTACGCCAATACCCAGAACACTCGCCCTGACCGTTTTTGGTGATCTAGACATTTCAATCATTAAGGAAAAACCCAAGAACCGAAAACCGATTAAAACATCGGTTGTCCCTCCTTCTTTGCGCCAGGAAGCCTATGAACACATTGACCGTGAAATTTCTGCAGGCAGACAGGTATTCGTTTTGTGTCCCAGAGTTGAACTGGCTCCAGAACCAGCCCCGGAGGGTACTAAGTTGCACCGCCAATCGCGCCTGGACGAACTTGATGCGGTGGCGGTAGAAGAAGAGTTTAAGCGTCTTTCCGAAAAAGTTTTCCCCCATAGGCGCATAGCAAAACTCCACGGACGCATGAAACCGAAAGACAAAGAATCAACCATGCGCGAGTTTAAAGACGGCTGGTATGATATTTTAGTGACCACCTCCGTAATTGAGGTTGGGGTTGATGTTCCCAACGCCGCGGTAATGGCCATAGAAAACGCTGACAGATTTGGTTTGGCTCAATTACACCAGTTCAGGGGCAGAGTCGGCCGCGCCGAACACCAGTCATATTGTTTTTTGTTTGCTTCCAGCGACGAGAAGGCAGTTAATAAGCGCCTGGCGGCGTTGGTGGAGTGTGAGGACGGTTTTATGCTTGCCGAACAAGACCTAAAGCTTAGGGGTCCCGGAGAATTTTTAGGAACCCGCCAATCCGGGTTGCCCGACATCGCGATGAGTTCCCTTGCAGATGTCAGCATTATTAAAAAGGCGAGATTAGCCTCGCGGGTAATACTCAAAGATGACCCAAGTCTAAAAAAATATCCACTACTGCGTAGGCAGTTGTCAGAATCACGAAGCCTTGCCCACCGAGAGTAGTTTACCCGCTCTTCCTGTCCTTGGGCGTAACCCAAAAGCCAATATATTTACCCAGCATTAGCCTGGTTTGAGCATCCAAAGCTGGGATTGCCCCGAAGAAAACAAAGTTAATTGGAAATAGAAGCCATTGAAACACCATCCAAAGCCATTTTAAGCGGCCATAATTTGGCGGCCGCGGAGGCAGAAGAATTGTACTGATGGTGGCTGAAGTAATGAGACCCACCATGGCGATCTTCATTATAAAAGTTGTAATTTGGGGCAGATTATAAGAGAGAATGGTTCCGGTAAATTCGTTACCGCCAACGGTTATCGGCAGCCAACCCAAGAGGAATATAATCAGCGCATTTGTGGCACTTGAATGGGTCTTTTCTATCATCTGAAAGCTTTGAACTAATTTTAACTTTTTTGGAATGCGCGGATTCTTTAGAAATCCAAAAAGAAAATATGGATTATTTTCTACACCGTAATGCCAGCGCCTGATCTGCTTGTACTGGTTCTTGATCGTCTGCCAAAACGTCGGTGCCACGTTTGCATCCATAAAGACCGGATAGCGCATGGGAATAGTCCGCCAATCTCCATCGTAGCGGAGAAAACATTTCCAAAATATTTGCGAATCTTCGGAAACAACGTTTTTTTGCCAAAATCCAGCATCTACTACGGCGCGGAAACTGATAGATTGTGAGGAGAAGGTCACCAACTGCTCGGGTCTCGCCTGCTGAATCATTTGCCAAAAGGTGGTTGAAAAAGCAAAGACACGGGCAAACGCCGGGGCTTCCCAGATGTTGTTGGTAAACACCGGCACCGGCTGGAAAGAAGAACGTAACGGTTTGAGCGCTGTTAAATAGTGCCAAGTCAGGCAGGCAAAAAACTGCTCTGGAACGACGGTATCAATATCAAAAACCGATACCACAATTCTTTCGTAAGGTATTCTAAGCGGATCAATAAGTTCTTCTTTTGCCTTATGTCCCGCCCATGCTTCGTTAGACCCCTTGCCGACCGTCTCCCCCCCCAGGCCTTCAGGGTGGCTGGTAATAATAAATTTGAAAAACTTATTGCCGAATTCCTCGGCTACCGCTTGTGCAATACGCTCAGAGTCTTTGACCCTTTCCTCCCGAGCCAATACTACGATCAGCTTATCAAGCGGATAGTTGCTCCTTTCCAGCCCCGCCAGCCCTTCTCTTACTATGGAAAGGGGTTCAGTGGCAAAAGGCAGAATTACCATGTGGTATATGTCGTTCCAGGCCAACCCTTTTAATTCGGGTGCGGCAGATTCTATACCCTCCAGTTCCGCTCTCCAGTCCCGTTTCATGTTTTTACGCATTGTGCGGAACGTCACATTCATGTGGGCGGTTAAAAATATTGTTTTGGTAAGCCAGTAAACATCAAAAGCGATAACAAAAACAGCCATCCAGGCCGGTATAAAAAATGAAAGGACGACAATGAGTAAAAGCGTACCCCATGCCAAAAAACCAGGCATAATTTCCAGCGCCCGGTAGATTCTCCTGTCCCAAGTATTTTTAAGATCGGTCGCCCTCCCGACCCCCAGATAGGCTTCCATCCCATGAATTATGTCACAAACCGGCCTAATTGGCAATATTACCCATGCGAATGAGGAATACAAACAACTCGTCTGCTAAAATCCGTTGCCCGTCCTTTACCAGGCGATCAAGATCGGCCAGTTGAGCAAACATTTCTTTAGCCTCACTCGGTTTAAACAATCGGTTTGAAGCGGCGGCCTTCTTGACGACAAACGGGTGGAGACCGCTTTGTGATGCAATGTCGTATTGGGATATTCCCTGTTCCGAAGCGTCCCAGACCGCCAATAAGGCTCTAAAGTGGCTGGTTAATGCACCGAGGATATTATACGGATCCCTACCCCGCATAAGTTCCGTCTCAAGTAGCGACAGAGCCTTAAAATAATTGCGTGTTACCACCGCATCTATCAGTTCAAACGGGCCTATGTTTCTTCGGTCTGAAACCAGGGCACGAACCTGTTCAATTCCGACACTGCTGGAATAGTTTGATAGCTTATCTATTTCTTGAATGATGTCCCAAGAATTATCACCTACCAGTTCTATAATTTCCTGGGCGGCCGCCTGATCGGCCAGGCATCTGCGCGTCTTAAACTCGTCGGTAATCCAGCCCACTAGCGACGAACCGCTTAATGGTTTAAATTCTTGAGTCTTGGTCTTTTTGTTTGCAACCAATTTCATAAGGGATTTATGTTTTGTTTTCGCAATATCTCCCTCCCCCACCAGCACCACGACGGAATCTTTCCTGTCCTGGGCGTCCTGATCGTTTAACATCTTAGCAATTCGTTCCGAAATCGGTGTTGAAATGAAAGGATTGTTTAAAATAATCAGACTCACCTCGTTAAATAAAGAATTTAGTTTTAACGAGTTTTCTAACGCTTCAAGCGCGCCGCTTTCGGCGGCATCAATAAATGAAGCGCTTAAGCCATGTTTGTACTTTTCCTTGTATTGCTCGGCTAGATTTTTGACCGCTTGGCTTAAGCGGTAGCCATCCAAACCGTGGTAAAAAATAATCATTATTCTGTCACCGGCACAACCTCAATCCACATCTTGCCCGGTGCAAATTTGGTTGGTTTATTTTGAGAGTCGGTGAAAACCAGGGGGCCGTCAATGTTAACCGGATCCTTACTCCAGATTGCGCTGTACACCGACCCGCCTTGATAAAACCTTGCCTTTCCGGTCCCTTTTAAAGCTACACTTACATACTGGTCGTAAGCGGGCTTAATTTCAGCCTCAAGCACCATGACCACAGATGCGCCAACCGCTTCCCCGTTTTTATCCAGTTCTTTTTGGCCGTCTCTAATTCGTTTATATTGTTTTGTGGCCGCGTCATACTCCCAAATTACATCAAAAGGGGCTTGATAAGGGAGGGATATTTTGTTGGCTAACGAGGCTACATTGCGCGG
Source organism: Patescibacteria group bacterium (assembly GCA_038062135.1). GTDB lineage: Bacteria > Patescibacteriota > Minisyncoccia > 2-02-FULL-40-12 > GWA2-44-9 > JBBTXT01. The sequence continues at coordinate 6,137 of JBBTXT010000010.1, forward strand.
CTTTTCTTCAACCCCTCTTGGATAACCGCTAAAACTATCTGTCAGGCTGTAATTCCTATCTTTGGCAACCTGATAAAGTTTTTCAAGCGTTGTAAAACCATTATGCGGAGGTCTTATTCCAGACTTGCGATAAAAAACAGTTCCTTCATAACGCATTGCGTCAATATTATCCATAATTCCTTCGTTGAGGCGAGCCAATGCGTCGTGTTCCCCTCCCCAATGTGCAAGCATTGCTCCGAATCCGGCCGCAAGCGGAATAAAGTCGTTACGCGCGGAGCGTATGGAGCCGATTTCTTCCGGCGTTTGGCATTGGAAGATGGCCATCATGCGCGTAACGCCATCCGGCGTGACCGGCATTTCAATAACCAAATCTGCTTGAGCGATTCCAGACAGCGGCCGTGCGATTGGATCAGAGGCCAGCATAACCGCGATCGGTCTTCTGGTCGGTTGGGGGCAGGCTTCGCCGGTTAGGGAACCAACCGTTGTGGTTGATCCGCCCTCTCCCTTAACTTCAATAATGGTTTTCCGGTTGAGCCACACAAAAAATATTCCGGCAAAAATAACAGCAACAACAGCTGTGATTTTAAGATTTTTAGTGGTGTTTATTCTTATGTCCATGGTTATTGGCGAAGTTTTTGGTGTTTAGGGCAAAAATGTGCCGAACGTTGCCCGATCACAATCCTCTCTATTGTTCCGCCGTCCTTTTTCAAGCACGGTTTGCCCGTTCTCTGATACGCGCGAGTTATATTTTGGAAACTGCCCTTTTTACCGCTTGGATGACGATAGTCATCAACACTTGCGCCCCCGTGCCTTATCGCTGTTTTTAGAACGCTGCGCGTAAATTTATAGATTGCTCCTATATCTTTTTGCGTCAACTTTTCCACGCGTGACTTGGGGTGCAATCCGGCGTGCCATAGTATCTCATCTGCATAAATATTGCCAATACCGACGATAAACCTCGGGTCCATCAACACCGGTTTTAAATAACCCTTCTTTTTTTCAAAAAGTCGATTAAATTCTTTTGGCGATATTTCAAGGGGTTCCGGACCCAAGTCTTCCAAAACTTTACCGTTTTCAATATCAAGATCGTTATCAAGGGCGATGGTGCCAAAGCGTCGCAAGTCTGATAATGCAAGCTGGTACCCGTTATTTAACCACAACACTAAGCGTAGATAAGCGTTTTTTGGATCGCTGCCGAGCGGACCGGAAGAATCGCTTAACCATCTGCCGCCCTTTTGCCTCCACCTGCCATAAAGGAGATGGCCGGATATTTTCTGATGGATCACAGCGCTAAGCGAACCATCCAAATCCAAGACTATATACTTAGCCCTGCGTCTGACCGCAACGATCTTGTGTCCACTAATCTTCTTGGCCAATTTAGTAAAAGGCTGGTGTCGGCTGATACGAGGCCAGTCAGTCCAAAGCCGCGTTATTTTAAGACCGACCAGGTAGCGGCGCAGTTCTCGTACTGTTGTCTCAACTTCTGGAAGTTCCGGCATGGTTAAATCTTTTTCATTTCCGCCCAATTAATGCCTTCCTTAGCGTCTACAATTAGCGGGACATCAAACTTATAAGCGTCTTCCATTATTTTTCTTATTTTTGGTGTAACTTCCTTGGTTAATTTTTCTGAAATCTCAAACACAAGTTCGTCATGCACCTGTAACAGCATTCTTACATCCTTTTCTAGGTCTTCTTTCCTAATCCATTCATCAACTCGAACCATCGCCAGCTTAATAAGGTCTGCTTCTGTCCCCTGCGCCGGGTGGTTTACCGCCATGCGCTCAGCTTGAGCTCTGAATTGAGGCGTAGTTGAATGTATGTCGGGCAGCGGCCTTCGGCGGCCAAAGATTGTTTTTGCGTAGCCGGTTCTTGCCACTTCTTTTTTAACCCGCTCTATATAGTTTGCAACGCCGGAAAACTCTGCAAAATAGCGTTCAATAAACTCTTTTGCTTGGTTGCGACTTACGCCGGCCGCCCGGGCAAAGCCCAGGGAACCCATACCATAAATAATTCCGAAATTTAACACCTTTGATTGCCGGCGCATATCCTTAGTTACATCCTTAGGATCAACCTTAAAAATCTCAACTGCGGTACGGGTGTGAATGTCCTCCCCGTTTCTAAAGGCGGCCATCATTTTTTTATCCTGTGCTAAGTGGGCCATAATGCGGAGTTCCAGCTGGGAATAGTCAAAGGCGACCAGTTTATGGCCGGGGGCGGCGATAAAAGCCTTGCGAAACTGCTGGCCAAGCTCGGTTCGGGTGGGAATGTTCTGAAGATTCGGATCTTGGGATGAAAGACGCCCGGTTCCGGCTCCTGTTTGGTTGTAAGTGGTATGCAGACGCCCGTCGCGCTTATCTATAAGTATCGGAAATGGTTCAATGTAGGTTGTTTTTAACTTTTGAAGTTCTCTATATTCAAGGACGAGGTCAATTATGGGATGTTCCTCGCGAAGTTTTTCCAGTTCAGGAGCGGCGGTTGAGAGTGCTCCCCCGCCGGTTTTTCTGACCCTGCCCTTCAAGTTAAGTTTTTCAAATAATATCTCGCCCAATTGCTGGGGGGAATTTATATTAAACTCGCCGCCGGCCTGTTTGTATATTTTACCCTCTCGGTCTGTGAGTTCTTTGTTTACCAATTTAGACAAGTCAGACAACTCCTTCTCATCAATGGCTATTCCACGCTCCTCCATTCGTGCCAAGACTGGCAACAGTGGCATTTCTATTTCTTCAAAAACTTTAACCAGATCCGCCGACTCCATCTCTTTTCGTAGCTTGCCATAAAGCCTCCAAACCGAAATTGATTTGGCTCTGGGATCGCTTTCGGGACGGCTATTAAGCGCTGATTGATAAATCCAGTCTAGTTCGTAGCGTTTCGTGTCCGGCTGTAAGAGCCAAGCGGCGATGCGCGTATCAGCTACTTTTTCCGGCAGTGATTTTCCAGCCCTGATTAGACCGCGTAAAAAATTCTTCAAGTCATGTCCGATCAGCGGATTAAGCCCGGACACACCTAAAGGGATGTCGCCATTGCTTATCGGCAGGTACATTGCCGAATCGGGGTCGTTTGTCAGACTTAGCCCCTCAATTTTATTACCGCTTTCATCAGTGACCAATGAAATCGCCGCCGGTGTTCCTGTTGGTATGTTTGATTTTGATATCTCAGAAACCTTACTTGAGCTGGGTCCGAAAGTTATTGCCGTCTGCTGTACTTTTTCGGTTTCAGAACCGTTTAAGGATTCGTCCACCCTTCTTATTAAACTGGCGAAACCAAGTTCTTGGAGCATGTCATCAACACCGGCCTTATTTAAATGGTCGCGCCAGGCTGTTTTTTTCAGGCTAAAATCAACGGGCACATCTCTTATAATCGTTGCCAGTTTTTTTGAAAAGAATGCCTGGTCCTTATTTTCTAGCAATTTTTGGATCAGTTTTTCAGATAAAGAGTGTTTTTTATTATCCTTATCTTTCTTTGTAGTGGGAGATTTAATTTCCTTGTAAAGATTCTCTATGGTTTCGTATTCTTTTAAAATTGTTTGGGCAGTTTTATCCCCTACGCCCGTCACGCCTGGTATGTTGTCGGAAGGATCACCCTTAAGGCCCTTATAGTCGGGCATTTGTTCCGGGGATAAATCAAAACGTTCTTTAACCGCCTTTTCATCGTATAAAATCGTATCGCTCATCCCCTTTTTAAGTGTCAGGACAACTACCTTGTTGCCAACAACCAGTTGGAGTGTGTCTAAATCGCCGGTCATAATGATCGTTTGGACTTCTTTTTCACGTTTTGATTTTTCCGCCAAGGAGCCGATTATATCGTCCGCTTCAAATCCCGCTTTTTCAAAAATCGGGATTCCAAATGACTCTAAAATTCGTCGGACGAGCGGAATCTGGGCATAAAGTTCATCCGGCGCTTTTACGCGGTGGGCTTTGTATTCTGCGAATTCCTCATGGCGAAAAGTCGGGCCGGCAAGGTCAAAAGCCGCGGCAATATAGTCCGGCTTTATATCCTTGATTGTTTTCAAAAGCACCGAGGTAAAACCATAAACCGCATTGGTCATAATACCCTTAGGCGATGTCATGGGCGGCAAAGCATGAAAAGCCCGGTGAATAAGCGCGTGGCTGTCTATTAAAATTAGCTTCTTCATATTGTCCTATAATCCGGAGACGTTTATTAACCGCTCATTCTCATTCTTGTGGCGCATTGATACTATGATTTTATTTTTCGGCAATATTTTTTGTATTCGCTCGGGCCACTCAATCAACACGATGTTTTTGGGATTCGCGAGTACTTCTTTTATTTCAAGCGACTTTAAATCGCTCGGTCCTTTAACTCGGTAGCAGTCTATATGATATACATCTTTGCCTCGGCGCGGGTAGTGTTTAATTAGTAAAAAAGTCGGACTTTTGACCCTTGCTTTTGGCAGAAGCACCTTTATAAATCCCTGGACGAAAGTTGTTTTGCCGGCGCCAAGATTGCCTTTAAGTGCGATGACTGTCGCATGAGAAATATTTTTTGCAGACAAAATTTCCCTGGCCATTTTTGAAGCCAGTGCCCGTGTCTCTTTTGTTGATTTTGTGACTATTCTCACCGGTTAAGATTATCCTGTTTTTCATATGTTTTCAACGAAAAGAAAAGGGACCAGCGGAACTGCTTTTGGCAGTTCCGCTGGTCCGGTTGAGCGACTAACCTTGCTGACGTAAGGCCATCCGCTCGCAGGCGTCGCGGAGGATGGGATCCTCCTGCGAACACCTGTTGTTGTTGGTGGTGGGTGCGCACGGCGCCATGCTCGGCGCCGGCTTGGGGGTGAGCTTTGGCTTGGGCGCCACCTTCTTTGTGGCCGCCTTGATGGCGGCCAACTCCTCCACGGCGGCCTGCAAGGCTGCCGTCTCGCACCCGGCCAACTTGGCCGAGGTACGGTACCATCCGTAGCCGCACACGGCGGCCACGGCGGTGGAGAAGAAGAACATGATGGCGAACGCGACGGCGAGGATCCTCGACATGTTCACCTCCCGGGCGTGGTGATGACCGCGCCGTTGGAAAAGGGGTTGATAAGCGCGAAGCCCATCTTCCCATTGAAGCTGCCGGCGGCCGTGAGGCCGACCAGAGTCGGCACCACGACCTTCTCCCCCGGCTTGAGAGCCAGGAGATAAGATCCGTTGAGGTACAACACGACCTCACAACCAGAAGCGTTCAGCACCTCTGCTTGCTCGGGGGCCAGCGGCGGAGCCGGTGGCTGAACGACAGGCGGTTCCGGCTCGGGTCGGTGCTCCGCCCGGCGAACGGGCTCGCGGTAGTCCTCGTCACTGCGTTCGCGGCGCTCGCGACGCGGACGGTGCTCGTCGCCCATCATGCGGTCCAACTTGCGGTTGACTTTGCGAGTCTCCCACGCGTTGTAGGCGTTGAGCCCCAAGTTCAGTGCCCCCCAGATGTTCACGTTTCGCTGGGATGCCTGGTGCATCCCCCGGTCGGGGGTGTCGTACGCGCGGTCGTACATGACCGCGCGCTGACCCACACCGCCGGGCCTCGTGGCCAAGCGGTAGCGGGCGTAGTCGGTGGCGGAATAGTACCCGCCGCCGTAACCCGTACGACCGTAGACGTAGCCCAGGTTTCCCTGGACCAGGGCGGACAGGTCGTCGGCCTGCACGGTCGGTGCAGGCACAACAAGTGCGAACATCACGGCGACCAGGATGGTCACGAAGATCTTGCTCATTTGTTACCCCCTCCTAAGGGGTTATTTTTGAAAGGTTCGTTCCTTAACCGTGTATCTATATTATAACAGTTTTGTATATGTAAAGTCAAGTTATATAAAAAAGTCCCCGGAAAGCCCATTTCTGGACCTTCCGGGGTGCGGCTCACTTCTTGTTGCCGAGTATCCCTCTTCCGAGGGCGAGGAGTTGTGCCAGTCCCTCGCTTCCGGCGGGGATGATGGTTGTGCCTTGTCCTTTGCCGATTTCGCCCAATGCTGCGAATTGCTCCTCGGCGAGCATGTACTC
>JBBTXT010000010.1:12127-22881 GCA_038062135.1 Patescibacteria group bacterium
CGCTTGTTCCTTCCCAAGGACTTCCACAAGAAGATTGAGGGCGTCCTTCTTGCTGGTTGCTTCTGCGAGGCGGGCCACCGCGTCCGCTTCCGCAGCCTTGATCTGCTTTTGCTTGGCTCCTTCGGCCGCTTGGACGACAGCCTCCTTGTCTGCCGTCGCGGCGACCACGCGAGCTGTCCCCTCTCGTTCGGCGATGAGCTGCTGCTCCATCGCCTTGCGGATTTGTTCGGGGAGCATCAGCTCCGTGATGAGATGCCGCCTTCCCTTGAAACCCCAGGAGCTTACCGTGCCCCCAGCCTGGGTCTCAACCAAGCGGTTGATTTCCTCCTGGTTGTTCTTCAGGAAGGCGACCTCTTTTGTCCCCACAATGCTCCGGGTGGTTGCCTCGATGAGGTTCTTGATCGCCTCTTCCGGATCGTCCCCCCTCTCGAAGGAGTAGACAGCCCTTCTAATGCTGTCCGGGTCGGCGAGATCAAGTTGGTAATAGTACTCGCCGAGAACATCCAAAGTGATACCATCGAGGGTGAGCGTTTCTTTTGTTACCACGCTCACAAACTGCTCTCGCGTACTTTGCTTGCGGACTTCTTCTAACCCGGGCAGAACGAAGTGGAGCCCTGGCTCAAGAGTCATCTCGTATCTGCCGAGTACCTCGAGAGCCCACCGCTCATCTTGGGGCACAGTCCTGATCGCCTTGGCGAAGTATCCGATTCCGCCACCGAACGTGACCACTTCAATGGTGGCTCCCAGGATCAGGGCGAACCATGAGAAGGCCATCCCGATCAAGAACAACACCAGGCCCACCAGGGCCGAAACTACGAAGGCTCCTAGAACCAGGAGCCACGCCTCTGTGCGTGAGATGCGCATCTTATCTTCTCCTTGGGGCGTGGCGCCCCTGAAATGATGCCGATTGTGTAAGAACTACTACCTCTATATTATACAACAATCCAACGAGTATATCAAGTATGTATGTTATCCCTTACTTTGTTCAGTTTTTTGATGTCTTCGAGTCGTCCCTCGGTTTCGGTTTCTAGGATCCAGTCGATTTTTTGGAAGGGCTTAGAAGTTAGGATTTCTTTTAGTCCGGCGTAGCCGATGTACCCCTTGTCTATGTGTTCATGCCGATCCTGTTTACCGCCAAGGTCTATTTTTGAATCGTTAACATGGGTTAACTTAAGCCACTCAAGGCCGATAATTTTATCAAATTGCGCCAGGACATTTTTTGCTCCGTCGGCTGTTCTAAAATCGTAGCCAGAAGCAAAAGCGTGGCAGGTATCAAAACAAATACCTCCAAAACCAGGAGATTTTTTTACCAATGTCATCATTTGAGCAACTTCTTCAAACGTATCACCTAAGACACTCCCCGCTCCCGCGGATATTTCAATTAAAAGCTTAGTGGTTCCGGTATAGCCGTCCAAAATCTTTTCGAGTCCGTTTTTTGCTTTTTCTATCCCCTCCTCTCGGCTTTGCCCACTGTGGGATCCGGGATGGAACATGACATAGTTTGTTCCAAGCATACTTCCCCGTTCCAGTTCGTCCCGGATGACTTTTATGGAGCCATGGCGGATGCGGTTGTTTAGCGATGCGAGGTTTATGTAGTACGGAGCATGGATTACAAAACTCTTTATTTCGTTCTCTTTCATGGCTGTATGAAAGCTTGAAATCAACGCGGGTGTGAGTTCTGGCGCTGGACCACCTTGAGGCGAACGGGTAAAACATTGAAATGTCTCACATCCTTCTTCTTTAGCTCTTCCGGGGGCATTTTGTATGCCGCCGGCAATTGAAACATGGGCTCCTATGAAGTTCTTGTTATCTGCCATGGAGTTACTTTATCAATATTTAGGCTGGAATTCCATTATGGTCTTAAGCAACTTCTACGTTTGGAAAATGTTTTATTTTTGCTGTCTTGCGAATCATGTCAAAAACAACCGTTATGACATCTACTCTCCATTCGGTTTCAAGACCGATATGTTTTGAGGATAAATATGTTTTTGCCGTCCTGACCACCTTGTGAAGTTTGGTGTTCCCCGCCCTCAATTCCGGTTCAAACCCAGGTAGATCCTCTCGGTTGGCTTTAACCTCAATAAAAGCAATTACATCTTTATCCTTAGCAACGATGTCTATTTCACCCCACGGCTTTCGAAAATTGCGGTCTAATATGGAAAATCCCCTCTTTTTTAGGAACTCTTCAGCCAGATTCTCTGCTAGCCTGCCCAATTCGGAGGTACTCATTATATACAGTAAAGCACCCTGTGCCCGAGGAACCAAATATTGACACGTTCTACAATACAACGTCTAATGCAACTGTTGAGTTGTGTGTTTGACTTTTGGCCAACCGGCATGATAAAATTACTCTTGTAATTCTCCTCAACAGAGAATTTTTCCTTGTAAATGGCCATTTAAGCCTTGACGGCAATGTCTATTTACTAACCCCAAAACCTATTAGTAATCGCATTCTCCAAATCTTGTCCGCAGGCATTGATGCGTTCAAGAATAGCAGTATAGGTATAAAAGTTATTCAAAAATCCAGAAATGGGCGTTTTGAGCTTACGGCCATAATCTTTATGGCCGTTGTCGTTCTTGTGATGCGTGGAACGGCTGGTGAGGGCCAGGCCAGCATTTTGGGATCTCTGGTTAAGGATTACATTGAAGAATCTTCCGCGTCCATTGGTGGGGCTATTAGAGAGTCACGAGTAATGGATGTTAACAGCCTTATTGATCAGAATTCTTCAGTACCCGGACAAGGAGGGGCGGCTATTCTAAGTGTTACACCTCTGGGAGCAGCTACTATCCAAGAAAATTCAATCGTTGCCTATGCCCCGCCGGCTGAAGATTATATTTTAACGACCGGTTCACCCCGGAGTGGCGTGCTTGAATACACCGTCCAGGCCGGTGACTTGATGTCATTTATCGCCAGCGATTATGGAGTTAGCGTTAACTCAATCTTGTGGGCCAACGGGCTTAAAAATGCCGACAGCATCAGTCCGGGCCAGGTTTTAAAGATTCCTCCTGTTACCGGGGTTGTACACATAGTTAAAAAGGGAGACACCATTACTACAATTGCTAAAAAATATGCGGGTAGCGAAGAAAGAATAGTTGAATTTAATGTGCTTCCGAAGGATGGGAAATTAGAAGTGGGGGATGAAATCATAATTCCTGACGGAAAAATTCAGTCCTCACAAACATCTATAGCCTCCGCTAAATCTTCAAACAGCTCAAATTCAAAGCCATTTTCGTACCTTCCGGATTTGGGATCATTTTTTATGCTCCCAACGAGTGGTTTTAACTGGGGTAAAATCCATGGCCGCAACGGTGTAGACATTGCAAACAGCTGTGGAACTGCGATTTACGCCGCTTCCGATGGAGTTGTTACAACCGCAGACGATACTGGCTATAACGGTGGATTCGGTAAATATATAAAGATATCGCACAGCAATGGAACGGAGACAGTTTATGCCCACGCCAGTAAGTTAAAGGTGGTGGCGGGGGAGAATGTTTCAAAAGGACAGACCATAGCTCTTATGGGTACAACCGGCAGATCTACCGGTTGTCACCTGCATTTTGAAGTGCACGGTGCTAAAAATCCTCTTGCCAGACAGTAAAAGCTACAATATCCAAATAAAAACCGGCAATTATGCCGGTTTTTATGTTTCCCGCGAAACAATTACGAAAGCTCCGTAAGCGACTGTTCGTTTAGGCGTAAGTTTATAGCTTCTGCAACGTGTTTTTGTTGAATATCACTAGATCCATCAAGGTCGGCAACGGTGCGGGCAAGTTTTTTGATTTTGTGATAAGAGCGAAGAGAAAGAGATTTCAATTCTACGACCCTTTGAAGCATTTTTTCTGCGTCTGATTCTATAAAACAAAATTTATCTATATTTTTATGCCCGATCTCACTATTTGTTAGGAGGGCAGTATTTAAAAACCTTTTCCTCTGGATTTCACGAGCATTTCGTATTGATTCTGATAGCGAATGAATGTCTTCACCATCCTGCCCAATTTTATTCATATTTGTTTCGCGCGAAACATTTATCTGAATATCCATCCTGTCTAACAAGGGGCCAGATATCCTTTTTCTATATTTTAGGACTTGAAAAGGGGAGCAAGAACAGGATAATTTATGGTCACCGTAGTTTCCACACGGGCAGGGATTCATTGCGGCTACAAGGGTAAATTTAGCAGGTAATGTTATAGAACCGGAGGCTCTTGAAACAGTAACAACCCCATCTTCCATCGGTTGCCGCAGAGATTCCAATACATTTCTGGGGAATTCAGGTAATTCGTCTAGAAATAAGACCCCTCTGTGCGCAAGGCTTATCTCGCCCGGTTTTGGCCAGGTTCCACCACCAACTATCGCTGGGGGAGATGTGGTGTGGTGGGGATTTCTAAAGGGTCTTGAAACAAGCATGCCTTTTTCAAAAAGTCCGACGGAACTGTAAATCTTTGCAACCTCTATTGACTCTTCATATGAGAGGGGAGGGAGAATACCGGCGAAGGCCTTTGCTAGAAGCGTTTTACCGGCTCCTGGCGGGCCATACATTAAAATATTGTGTCCACCTGCTGCTGCGATACAAAGTGCCCGCTTAGCGGCTTCCTGGCCCTTTATAAACTTAAAAGGATTTTCTGTCTTACCATAGCCAGCTGTTCCCCCATTTAATTTAAAAGGCTGTATTCTTCTTGTACCATCAAGGTGTGCTACCACATCTTTGATTTTTCCAACGGGAACGATTGATATTCCATCAACAAGCGCGGCCTCTTCTGCATTTTGAGCGGGGATTATGATTTCTTTAAAATTTAGCTTTTTAGCCAATATAGCCATGGCCAGGACCCCGTTTGTGGCTTTCAGGGATCCATCTAAAGAAAGCTCTCCCGCAAAGAGTATATTCTTCGGATCAAATTTTATCTGTCCCGTCTCATAAAGGTATCCGATAGCTATAGGGAGGTCGTAGGATGGACCTTCCTTTTTCAGGTCCGCAGGCGCCAAATTGACGATAATCTTCTTGTTTTTTGAGCTTGGTGCTACGAAGCCGCTATTACGGATTGAAGACCCGATTCTATCTTTAGATTCCTGAACAGCCTTATCGGGGAGACCGACGATGGTTAAAGAGTGTATGCCGGGTGTTGAATCAACCTCAACATCAACTTTTTGTGCTTCAATCCCTTGAATTGCGGCTGATAAGATGCTGACCGACATGCATTTATGGGTTATTTCCTAATTCAGATTCTATTTCTTTAAGTTTTTGATTGATTTCTTCAAGCCTTTTCTCTAGTGTCGCCTCTAACGCGACATTGATGTCCATTTCAACGGCTTCATTTATGGTTTCGTCGTAGTCAGCACCAGCCTCTCCCTTAGGTGTTGCGGGCTCAAAATCACCTGGAATTGCGGGGTTTTCTTTACCAGCCCCGTCCTTTAATTGATTGATTATTAAATCTCTCTCGCTTATTAGTTCGTTTGTCAGTTTTTTGAGTTCGTTTTTATTCATATCTTTATAATACGGCCAGCCTGGTTTTTTGCCAACAAAAAAGAGGACACCGTACGCCCCGAATTTGATGATACTTCTAATGGGCAGGTGCCCCCTTTGAAAAGAGGAACACTACTGACTATGATTGCCAGCGACCCACGGAACAGCTCGCGTCGAGCCGCCAGTAGCCACAGGTGTGAAAGGAGCTACTTATAATGATACGCCCGATGGTGTCGGTGTCAATAAAAATATGTTGATAAGGTGTCACCATTTGCGACACCATCAGAGACACCATCATCACCATGGATTTTACCAGGTTTTTATGATGTTTTTGTACGTTGTGGTTAATTCAAATTTATCAAGGTGTCTGTCCAATTTTTATTTAATAGACACCATATCCACAAATTAAAAACGAGCAACACCTGGTGTCGCTCGTTTTTAGGACGTCACTATCGGAGTATATCAATCACTTTATAGATTCCCTCTCTTGAATTTGCCAGAACAAAATATGCTCGGTTGTTAATTGCTGAAACGATTGAGTAATCCGTTGTTCTGTCCGGGAAAGAATAGTTTTTGTAACGGATGGGAGAACCAGCATAAGAGTTATCTAAAAATGTTTGACTGGCCACCTTACTCTTTGTGTACCCAAACAATGAGACGAGCTGGTCAGTCATTGTGGTTTCCCAGATTCTTGTTATCTCTGTCGCCTTGGCGGTGTCTATTACCTGGGTTACAAAAATCAATCTTGGCTGGCCGGTGGTTGCTTGGCTGACGGCTCCAGATGAATTGAACATTTCGCGCTGGCCATAGACCAGGATAATATATTCGTTACCCAAAGTTTGTTTCAGTTCAATCGGGTAGGTAATCTGTAGGCGATCCATTAAGTCGGTGAGATTTAACTCGCCCCCGCCCTTAGATACGCTGGTTATTGTAAGCCGTTTGATTTCATCAGGAATTATTGAAATTTGATTAACCTGGTTTTTGAACTCTTCGGGAAGGTTTGTGGTGGCGGAGAGATTGATTGAAGCGCTTGAAAGTTCCCCAAACATTGTTTGTAGGGTTATGGCTGGTGTTGGGGTTGGTGTCCTTGTTGTGCTTGGTGTCGGAGTAGTGGCGATTTCTCCTGTTCCGCGGTTTAACAGCCAGACAATTGCGGCCACCAGAATTAGCCCAATCCCCAGTAGGGCAAACAGGCGCCATTTACTTACACCAGTAGGTCCTTTCGGAACCGAAATAAACGGGGCTTGTTCCTTTACCTGTTGCTGTTTAACTACTGGAGGAGCAAATGGCGGCGTAATGTTTGGCATTTGCGGGCGGGATTCTTCCGCCGCTTTTATTGGCGGTATTGTTATTCTGGGTATTGGTGCAGGGATCGGTTTAGGCGACGGGAACCCTATTGATGGAACCGGCATGCTTGGCGCCACCAGTCTTGGTGCTGTGGGGATGGCCGGTTTAGGAGCGCTTTCTTGAATAAATTGTCTTGGAGCCGGGGCGGGACTCGTAATTACCTTTTCTATTTCACTACCAGCCGGCTTCTGGCCTGTCTTTAAGTTAGCGATATCTTCGGACATCGTGCGGATACTGGTTTTGTATGACGTTGGTTGTTGAGATTGAGCGGGTGCTGGAGAAACCGGCTGTATCGGTTCCGGCTTAGGCACCGGTGCGGCGCTTGGAGCAAACTTAAGATCTACATTTCCCATTGGTTGCGGCGGTGGCGGAGTGTTTGGATTTGCAAACTGACTCCTGGGTTGTGGTTGGTTGCCTGGCGACAATGGTGCGCCAAACGGCAAGGAAGATGATGGTCTTTGGTTCGGATCGTCCATAGGTATTAGTTGTAACGGATGACGGGGGAGTGTTGCGCAATCCCTTGTAGGTCCGCTTCAACTCGTGTAAGTGATACTTGGATTCTATCACACCACGGTAGTAATGATATACACAGCCCGGCAGATGCCGGGCTGTGGAATATTTTTTTAGTTATTTTTAGTGAGATCGCTGTGGCCTGTCTCTCCTGCTGGGTCCAGTTTTTCCGTCCGGACCGAGCATTGATAATGAGATTTTTCCATCATCGCCGATAGATTTAATCCAAACGTGTACTCTTTGACCCTCTTTTACAACATCTGACGGGTGAGCGACTCGCTCATTGCTCATCTCGCTGACGTGAACCATACCATCGCGACCCGGAGCAATTTCAACGAATGCGCCGAAATCTTTTATGGCTACCACCGTGCCGTCCATTTCCTCGCCCGCTTCCGGTTCATAGGTAACTTCTTTGATAAGTTTCATGGTCTGCTCCATACTTTCCGGCGTGCCGGCGGTTACAAATACCGAGCCATCATCGTCAATGTCTATCTGGGCACCGGTTTGTTCAATGATTCCGTTGATTATCTTGCCACCAGGGCCGATGAGGGCGCCGATTTTGGCTGGGTTAATCTTGAATATTTGTACGCGCGGGGCGTTTGGAGAAAGTTCGGCTCGTGGTGCAGAGATTGTCTTAGCCATAATATCCAAAATCTCCAAGCGTGCTTTTTTGGCTTGCTCAAGGGTTTCGCGGACTATCTGTGGAGTTATACCGTCAATTTTCACATCCATCTGCATCGCAGTTACACCTTCGCGAGTGCCGGCAACTTTTAAGTCCATGTCGCCGTGATGATCTTCAGGCCCCTGAATGTCGGTGAGAATTTTATATTTTTCACCCTTTTCATCCAACATCAGACCCATAGCAATGCCAGCTGCCGGCGCTAAGATGGGCACCCCGCCATCCATGAGCGCAAGTGATGATCCGCAGACTGACGCTTGAGAGGAAGAACCGTTGGAACCCAAAATTTCGGAGACTATGCGAATGGTGTAGGGGAAAGTATCGCGAGAAGGGATGATAGGAAGAAGCGCGCGTTCTGCCAAAGCGCCATGTCCGATTTCGCGGCGGCCAGGTGCGCCAATACGCCCGGTTTCACCGACTGAATACGGGGGAAAATTATAATGGTGCATGAATCCTTTCTTGGTTAAGTTAATTTCCATGCTCTCCATCCATTGCTCCTGTCCAGGGGAACCCAGCGTCAGAATACTTAAGGCCTGCGTATCACCGCGCATAAAGAGCCCATTGCCGTGTGTGAGGGGAATAACACCCACCTCGGAGCTGATAGCGCGTAGCTGGTCTAGTTTGCGGCCGTCAACTCGGCGCTCCTTTTCAAGTACATTGCGGTGAACGACATTGTTAATGCAGTCTTCAAAAACCCCATCAGCCGAAGCTTTCTTTGCGGCCAGTTCCGGGCTATCAGCATACTTCTCTTCCAGGAATGCCATGAGTTCCTCCTTCACCTTCTCCTGACCTGCATAATGTTCCGCTTTCGTTGCAGTGAAAATGGCGGTTTCAAGTTTTGGTTCTGAAAACTCGCGAATCTCTTTCATGAGTTCCTCATCAAGCTCGGACATTGCGAGTTCTGTTTTTACTTTACCAACTTCTTTGGTAATGGCGATCTGTAGGTCATTCAATTCTTTGAGGGCTTTAAAACCAAGTTCAATGGCGTCGCCCATGACGTTTTCGGGGACAATTTTTGCTCCCGCCTCAATCATGTTTATACGTTCAGAAGTTCCGGATACGATAATATCCAGATCGCTTTCAGCGCGCTCGGCATAGGTTGGATTGATGACGAACGCGCCATTGATGCGTCCAACGCGTACGCTGGATACCGGCCCGCTGTAGGGGATATCAGAAACCATAAGCGCCGTTGAAACGGCAAAAACTGCCGGCATGTCAGCATCGTTTATCTTGTCAAAAGTCAGCACTGTGGCTACGCACTGTAGTTCGTTTCGGACTCGCTGGTTGAAGCGGGGGCGGATAGAGCGGTCAATTACGCGTCCGGTTAGAATTGCCTCGTCGGTGGGGCGGCCCTCACGCTTGAGCCATTTGGAATCTTTAATTTTTCCGGCGGCATAATAACGCTCTTCAAAATCAACCGACAAAGGAAAGTAATCCTTGGGTGTTACATTACCCAATACTGCGGTAGCCAATATGGTTGTTTCGCCGTACTGAACAACTACCGATCCGTTCGCTTGCTGTGCTAACTTACCCACTTTTACAGTGAGCGGTTTGCCCGCAATGGTTGCGGAGTATATTTTTTCAGACATTCCGAATAAACAGCCTGATTCGTGAGTTCACTCTAAGTCTTAGCCTCTTTGCGAGGGGCTTGGATCTAGATTGAACCCGTGAATGATTCGTCAGACCGCCAATGAACTGCTACGCCGAGCAGTATGTCACAGAAACCGATAAAAATCAAGAGCTTTGTTGCGACTTATTCTTCGGACGACTCATCGCGGGGTGGCATGAATGTTCCGCCGCCGCCGTTTGATGGCACTCTTTCAGAGCGATTTGATTTACCGCTTCGGTGGATGCGCATGATAGTTTTCTTGCGCTCATCAATATCTATAAAGTTATCTGCTGCTTCCACGAGGCGCGCGCTCGTGCTCCGGCGGAAGGCAACTACCTCAACAATAACTCCTGCCGATTTGAGGTATTCAACCAACGGCTCGTAATCCCCGTCTCCGGACACAATAACCACCGCGTCCAGTTGGCGGGCGAGTCGGATTGCATCAACAGTGAGGCCGACATCCCAATCTCCTTTTTTGGTGCCGCCGGCAAATATCTGGAGGTCTTTGGATTTTAATTCAAAGCCGAACTTTTCTAGCGCGTCAAAAAACGCGCGCTCTTCTTCGGTGTCCGACCTAACGACATATGCTAGTGCTCTGACGAGCTCTCGCCCGGCGGTGGCGATTTTAAGCAATTCTCCAAAATTCACTCTGGCTCCATAAAGGTTTTTAGCCGAGTGATACATGTTTGCAACGTCAACAAAAACCCCAATTCTGTGGTTTTTGCGTTGCGGAACGGTAAGTTTGTCCAAACGAGGTAAAAGTATGAAAGAAGGCGCCGCCGCGCTGTGGGGGCGGCGTAATCTTCAAAAACTTTTGTAAAGCCCTCCTTCGCTTTTAAAGCTTCGGAAGGGTAATAACGGACTATTTCTTTAGTCCGAGCGCTTTAACGGTTTTTTCGTACCGCTTAGGGTCCTGGCGCTTTAAGTAGTCCAGGAGGCGCTTGCGCTTAGCGACCATTTTTAACAAGCCGACTCGAGAGTCACGATCCTTACCATGCTTATTAAAATGCTTAACGAGCTTATCAATCTTCGCAGAGAAAAGGGCAACCTGGCTCTCGGGAGAACCCGTATCCTTCTCGTGCATGCGGTGATTTTCTAAAACTTTTACTTTCTGTTTTGCGGTCAGCATTGTTTGTCACTGTACAGCCAG
>JBBTXT010000011.1:0-26688 GCA_038062135.1 Patescibacteria group bacterium
AGAGCGACTCGTTTACACCGAGTAGGTCGGGGGTTCGAATCCCTCAGCGCCCACAAAATGACCCAACCGCATCAATGGTCAGAAGAACAAGCCTCCAGCGCGCAGACACCAAATTTCGGCAAAAAGTTCGTTGTTGAACCGACACTTTTAGAATTACTGGGGGATGTTAAAGGAAAGAGAATTCTTGAACTTGGTAGCGGTAACGGGTATTGGCTTCAGCTACTATCCAAGAGAGGGGCACATTGTACGGGGGTAGAACGTTCAGAACAACAACTTATTCTTGCCCGACTAGGTTCCCAATCAGAAAAAATCCAACATATTCAAGCGGACATTGGTGAGTTGGGTGGATACGGTTTGGCTCCGGAAACTTACGACACCATTCTCTTGGAGCATGTACTCCTAGAAATCTCCTCAAAGGATGCTCTACAAAATATTTTTAAAAATGCTTTTTTATTACTCAAAAAAGGAGGGCATCTTATCGTAAGCGACCTTCACCCTTTTGCTCCCTCTTCCCACCCTGAAAACATTCACACTCCAGATAATTTTACCTATTTTTCTAGTGGGGATGTATTTGAAACCACCTCGCGACGAATTGATGGGCAAGAAACAAAATACCGTGACCACCACTGGACTCTTGAAGATTTAACCTCACCTATTACAACAGCGGGTTTTCATATCGCAAAAATTGTTGAACCAAGGCCGTCCCGGGAACTCACTCAACAATATCCTCACCTAGCATATCGCCTCTCCATACCAATGAGTATTATGATTGTAGGTATTAAAGAATAGATCAACAAAAGTGAAACTCAAAAACGACAAATACCGGAAGGCGCGCGGTGGAAGAGCAAAGATTCTAAAACTTAGCTGTGCCAAGTGCTCAACTCATCTTTTTCAATACCAAAAAGACGGGCCGGGTATTTTAAAGCGGCTTTATATTGATCGCATTATTGATAACGTACCGAGAGGTAAAAACTTATCTTGCAAGCACTGTAAAGAACTCCTCGGAGTTAGAATAATCTACAAGAAGGAAAACCGCCCAGCAATTCGTCTTTTTGCAGGCGCAGTTACTAAATAATAAGTAGGTGGGTTTAATTAAAAGGCCCGGGAATCCGATTCCAGGGCCGTAAGCGTACACGACACAGAGATTGAGGGTCTCCTACTCCTCATCCTCTTCGGTTGCGGGTCTGTAGGAACAACTTCCGCAGGAGTGGATCCGAACCCGCTCTTTGCTTCCACATTGCGGACAAGACCAGTAGGGCCCCTCGTCGTCTTGTTGCCATTTCCTTTCTCCACTCGAAAGTGCGGCAAGGATCACCTCCTCCGAGGGATTCGCGACCACACGAACACCCGTAGCACGCTCAATCTCCTGCGCGGGGTCAAAGCCTTTGCCTTCCATTGGACGCTCCTTTTGTAAGCGCCATTCTTACATGGAATCTATTGTTTTACAACGAAATCTAATGTCTAATGATAGAGTTAACCACAATGTCTATATCAATTATCTATGAGGATGATTCTATCCTTGCTATAAACAAGCCGGCTGGTTTGGCGGTTCATAAAGTAAGCCCGACCGATCCCCAGGAAACTCTCGCGGATATTCTTTTAAAGAACTACCCGTACCTGGAAGGTGTCGGAGACCTGCCTGCCGGCAGGCAGGGAATCAACCTGCGGCCGGGCATCGTGCACCGCCTAGATAAAGAAACTTCAGGCCTCATGCTGATTGCTAAAAATCAAAAAAGTTTTGATCATTTAAAAAACCTGTTCCAAACGCATCAAATAAAAAAGGAATACTTGGCACTGGTTCACGGGCAACCCAAAGAAGACAGGGGCACTATTGACGCTCCGCTGGGAAAACTCGGCACAAAACAGACCACCCAGATTAAAGGGAAAAAAGAACTCGTTGTCCGAGATGCCGTCACGGACTACGAGGTAGTACAACATTACAAAGACTACACCCTCATAAGAGTCATGCCCCGCACGGGACGCACGCATCAGATTCGCGTCCACCTCAAACATATCGGCTGTCCCCTGGCCGGCGACAAGCTTTACGCCTCAAAAAAGTATCTCCCCGAAGGGCTTCACCGGCTATTTCTCCACGCGTGGAAATTAAAGCTTCCGGGACAAAACGGGCAAGGTTTAGCGTTGGAAGCGGACCTGCCCTCGGAACTAAGCCTCGTTTTACAGAACTTAGAACAGGATCGTAAGGGGTAGACAAGGTAGCCCTTTTGCGCTAGAATGTCCCCTGCTATCTAACCCTACTGACTTTATGGATAAATTAACCGTTTTCGCAAACCAGTACGCTCCGGCAAGTCGCTTTGCTGATATTCGCGTTGGTTGGACTGTTCGCGTACACCAGAAACTAAAAGAAAAAGATAAAGCCAAAAACCAGATTTTTGAAGGCATCGTGATTTCACGAAAGCACGGCAACGAAGCCGGTGCCACAATCACGGTCCGCAAATCTGCCGGCGGTTATGGTGTTGAAAAGACCATCCCCCTGCGTCTCCCGTCCATAGAAAAAATAGAGGTTGTGAAGAAATCTCGCGTCCGACGTGCTAAACTGGGATATCTCCGGGAGAAATCTCAAAAGGAAATCCGCCGCAAAACAAAACAGCTTGAAGCGGTGGAGAAGCAGGCGGAGGCCGCCCCGGAAGCGCCTGAACCAGGTAGCCAGGAGTAAAGACTCCGGCTTTATGCGCGGGTGGCGAAACTGGCAGACGCACTACCTTGAGGTGGTAGCGCCCGCAAGGGCTTGGAGGTTCAAATCCTCTCCCGCGCACATGTCTTTAAGACAGCGATTCCAATGATCGCCGACGCGTGTCCCCGAAAGTTCTCTCGGAAGCTTGAGGGATATTGCTTTCGGGGCCCCTCGCGGGCGATCTTATTGGAACCTTCGCCGAGAGGGCGGTTAGCTCAGTTGGTAGAGCATCGTCTTGACGTGACGAGGGTCAGAGGTTCGAGTCCTCTACCGCCCACTGCGAGTAGCACTGCCGCGGTAGCTCAGTGGTAGAGCGCAGCCCTGAAGAGGCTGGCGTCGGGGGTTCAATTCCCTCCCGCGGCACAACACAAAAACATCCCGTTAATCGGGGTGTTTTTGTGTTATCCACTCTTTTCTCCACAAAAGTTGAACCCCCGTGTTATACTAAATCTATATACTGGAATATGTGACTTCGGTAACTATCCACATATGAATAAAAACAAAGAAAAAGCCGTGGAATTACGTAAAAGCGGGTTAAGCTACAAGCAGATAAATCGCGAACTTGGTATACCAACAGCAACCCTAGCAAGCTGGTTCAAAAATCAGCCATGGTCAATAGAAATAAGAGATCGCCTTTCTGCCCAAGTATCTTTTAAAAACGCTAGGAGTCTAGAACTGATGGTGCGCGCAAATAAAGAACGTTGGAAACGAAAACATGAAGAATATCGGATAGCAGGAATACGCGATTTTGAAAAACTTAAGAATGATCCCCTCTTCTTAGCGGGAATTATGTTGTATTGGGGAGAAGGAGAAAAACAACCAAAATCAAGCGTGGTGAGGCTTGGGAACAGCGAACCTGAAATGATTCGTATTTTTAACTTATTTCTAACTCGAGCGCTTGAAATATCTCCCGAAAAAATATCAGCATGGCTTCTACTATATCCTGACCTCATAGATTCCGTCCAAAAGAACTTTTGGAGTAGGGCAACCGGGGTTTCACTTAGCCAGTTCAAGAAATCAATATACATAAAAGGTAGGCACCCAACAAAGCGTCTCTCTTATGGGGTGTGCACCCTTGTGGTTAGTAGTAGAGCCCTTAAGGAACGAATACTTAAGTGGATTGAGCTATATCAAGATCATCTACGCTTACACGCATTAGAACTTGAAAAAATTGCTCAAAACATATAAAATAGCCCTTGTTGCGGGTATGGTTCAATGGTAGAACGCAAGCTTGCCAAGTTTGAGATGGGGGTCCGATTCCCCCTACCCGCTCCACAATCAGGTTTATTATGAGGTTTCCAATAAAACGGCTGAAAAGGCCGTTTTATTGACGCTTTTGGACTTATATTGTATAACCATTGACTTTTCGGGTGGGGTTTGCTATACTGTAGTCACAATCTGGAGATAGGGATACGGATAACGAAACAGGCTTTATAAGCCTTTTTTGTTACTCAAACCGCCCCTAACCCTTCCCGATTGTGACCTATGAAAAACATCAAATGGATCGCAATTGTTGCAGTGTTCTTGTCCCTGGTTACGGCTACGCCGGCCTCGGCAGGCCTCATGGACTGGTTAAACGGTTCTAATGAGGACAGCACCTTAACATCCGCGTCCCAGTATATCGCTTCGGCTTGGCAGAACGATAAAAGCCAAACTGATTCCAGCCCGATTGCTACGATTCAAGGAAATACCGTTATGGCGACCAAGTCGCCCGCGACTAAGGCTTTTGCCTCCAAGATCGCTAGCCGTAAGTACACCGTAAGCGTGAGCGCGTATTCGTCTACTCCGGACCAGACCGACGATTCCCCGTTTATCACCGCTAAGGGTACCTACGTGCGTGATGGTATCGTGGCTACCAACTTCTTGCCTTTCGGTACGGCCATCAAGATTCCGGAATTATTCGGAAACAAGATCTTCGTGGTTGAAGACCGTATGAACAAGCGGTACCAGACCAACGTAGACGTCTGGATGACCAGCCGTGAAGCCGCTCTGAAGTTCGGACGCCGGACTCT
Organism: Patescibacteria group bacterium; assembly: GCA_038062135.1. Classification (GTDB taxonomy): domain Bacteria; phylum Patescibacteriota; class Minisyncoccia; order 2-02-FULL-40-12; family GWA2-44-9; genus JBBTXT01. Next base: position 4,705 of record JBBTXT010000011.1, read on the forward strand.
GACGATCGAGGTGCTCGCGCTGTAAAGCGCAGAATAAAACCCCCTTGCGGGGGTTTTATTCTTGAAAGAACCAACATTTTCTGGTACAGTATCCGCGTTCCCAGAGTAATAAAGTCCCCGTAGCTTAACGGATAAAGTAGCAGCCTTCGAAGCTGTTGATGGGGGTTCGATTCCCTCCGGGGACACAAGCGAAGCGAAGTGGATCCGAGCACGCCAACTGCTTGGCGTGCGTGAGGGAAGAGAACGCCGGAGCCATGTTATGCCAGCAGGCAGAACTGGCGAGGCGGTGGCTAGCCCGAGACGTTGCGACGGCAACGTTGAGAGGCGAAGCCGATTCCCTCCATCACGAGAGGGATTCCACGAAGGGACACAAGCAAAACAAATATGTAAACGCGCCCGTAGCTCAGTTGGTAGAGCAGTTGCCTCTTAAGCAAACGGTCGTAGGTTCGAATCCTACCGGGCGCACAAATAAACTTATTATCCACACTTCTTCCACATAAAAATTGACCCTCTCTTTGTTAGTTTGCTAAGATCGGCTCAGCTCTTAAAACTACTGGCCATACTGCTGTTATACCAACCTTGATTTTTATCGATAGGGGGAACAGTTTTGGTGAGCCGTTCATGCAGGAGAAACGCCCAAAAAGCGTGCCCGAAAGACATAGTCACTAGTTCTGGTGAAATGCAGTGGTGCACCACCGCTATACCGGAGCCAAACTTAGTCAATACGGACCTGGCTATAAGAAGCGGTAGTAATTTGCAACCAACAGTTGGCCAGTAGTTTTAGGAGCTACTCTATAAAATCAGATTTGGGATATCGCTTCTTTAATAATTTTATGATTTGAGATAGTTTTCTTAGAAGGTTACCCATATCCTCCTTTTTTGTCCGTCTCCCCAATGAAAACCTTAACGCCCCGTCAAGATAAGGTGGTTTAACTCCGATTGCTTTGAGTACGTGCGACGGTTCAACAGAGTGAGCAGTGCAGGCGGAACCGCTACCGGCGCGTATTCCGTATTTATCCAATTCCAACAGAAGTCTCTCACTGTCGGCATAAGGAATTGAAATATTAACATTGTTTGCTAACCGTTTGTCCCCCATTGCGCCGTTGATTCTAGCTTCTGGAAGAATTTTTGTTAGTTGGCTAAAAAAGTAATCGCGCAGAGTAGATATTTTTTTATTATCTCGCTTGGGGTTAATAAGTGAAACTACTTTTGCCAGCCCTAAAATCGTGGGCAGGTTTTCAGTGCCCGCACGGCGGCCACGCTCCTGGCTGCCACCCAAAATGAGCGGTTCAAGCGCAACCCCGCGGCGAACGTATAAAATGCCTATCCCCCGCGGACCGTAGATTTTGGAGCCGTTAAATGTGAGCAGGTCAACATTAAGGTTTTGCACGTCCACAGAAAGGAATGGTGCGGCTTGGCATGCGTCTATGTGAAAAAGTGGATAGATGGACCCCGATTTTTTTCTAAAATCCCTGATAGCTTTCCCAATTTCAGCAATCGGTTGTATTGTCCCGATTTCATTATTTGCATACATAACCGAAACTAAGATTGTTTTTGATGTTATAAGTTTTACAACATCCGCAGTGCTCACAATACCATCCCTATCAACACTAGCCATTTTTACTTTGTAACCAAGTCTGTTGAGTCGTCCGATTGGCTCAAGAACGGAGAGGTGCTCGGTGGGCTGGCTAACAATTTCTCCCCTAGCAACTCCTGAGGCATTCACCGAACCAAAAACGGCGAGTGAGTTTGATTCAGAGCCTGAAGCAGTAAAAACAATTTCATCAGGTCTCGCATTCAGAAATCGCGCCACCTTCTGGCGGGCTACTAGAAGTTCTTTTGCCGCGTTCCGTCCGGCATCATTAAACGAGGATGGATTACCGACAATCTTAATCCCGCGAATAACTTCGCGAGTAACCGCCGGGTCAACCGGCGCGGCGGCGGCATGATCTAGATAAATCTCTCGCATAACAATTTAGGACTAGGCCTTAACGCAGACGTTCTCAATAAATAGGAGGGTCTTTTCAGTAACAATTCTGTCCGAAACAGAGCGGCGCAAAGCACCAAGATCAATTTGATTAGGAGTAAGCTGTCCGCCGGCGGCGGCTGATTGAACGGCTTGTGCCAATTCAGCATCAACTTCCGTAGCAGAAGCAGAGATATTATTATCTTTGGTTATTTTATGGAGAACGGCGGCAATCTTAACCTGTTTTTCCGCATCCTTGCGCCAGTCTTTTTTAATATCGTCCTGGGTTTTGCCGAGATGAGCCAGATATATGCCAAGTTCTAATCCGCGTGAGTGCAGGTCACGATCAAAGTCATCAAGCATTCCGTCAAGTTGATCGTTAATAGCGGAATCAGAAACGGTTATGTCCGCTTTTTCAGTCAGAGAATCTAATATGGCCAGTCTCACGCGCTGACGCTCTTTTACTGACTTTTCTTCCTTGATTCCGCCCCTAACTCGCTCACGGATATCTTCTAAACCATTAAAAGATCCGAGTGTTTTTGCAAAATCATCAGTCAGTTCCGGTTTTTCAACCTTTTGAACTGACTTTACCGTTACGGACGCCCGAAGCGACTTTCCAGCAATCGGTTTGTGGAAATAGTCTGCCGGAACTTGAAGCGCAAATTCTTTTTCTTCACCGGCTTTCAATCCGACTAACGCTTCCTCAAAACCGGGCAAAAAGCTTTTGCCGCCAATGATAAGCGGGTGGTTTTTGGATTCACCACCGTCAATTACCTTTCCATCAAGACGGACGGAAAAATCAACTTCCACCCTATCCCCCGATTCTGCCGGTCCCTCTTTGGCAATAAATCTCGAACGCGATCCGCGAATAACTTCAAGCGCATCTTCCATTTCCTTTTGGGTTACTTCAACTGGTTTTCTTTCCACGCTCACACTGGCTAATTCTGGAATTGATTTGATGTCAGGAAACGGATGAACAGTTATAGTGTAGCTTAGCTTGTCGGCATTGTTTTCTTCTATTTTTAGATCGGCCACCTTCCTGGCTTCAATCTTTTTTTCAGCCAGCGCAAGGCTTAGGCTTTTTTCTAAAGCAATCTCAAGGGCTGTCTGTCGGACGGTTTCTTTATCTAGGCGCTTGCGAACTTCTTCCACCGGAACCTTGCCGGGACGAAACCCGTCAATTTGGACTTGAGATGCAAGTTCTTTTTCAGCTTGAGATACATAAGGGACAAGATCCTCGCGGTTAAGCTCCACAGTAAGCTGAAGACTGCCGGTTTTTAGTTCTTTTATTGTTGCCTGCATGCGAGTTGTAATTATTCCTTAACGGGTTCTTCAGCAGAAACTTCGCCAGCTTCACTCTTTTCAGAACCTTCTTTCGGTTCCGCTTGCTCAAAAGCGAGGTTTTCTTTAGGAGAACGGACATCTATTTTCCAACCTGTCAGTTTGGCGGCAAGGCGCACGTTCTGGCCTTGGCGGCCGATTGCAAGAGAAAACTGGTCGTCAGAAACTTCAGCCAGGGCAACCCTTGAGTCGGCATCAACAACTTTAACTTCCATGATTTTGGCCGGAGAAAGCGCGTTGGCAATATATTTTTCAACGGCATTATCCCACATAATAATATCAATCTTTTCTCCGCCTAATTCGTTAATAACCGTCTGCACGCGCACGCCCTTCTGGCCGACAAGTGCGCCGATTGGATCTACGTTTTCGTCAGACGAAGCTACGGCAATCTTGGTGCGTGAGCCAGGCTCGCGGGCAATACCCTTAATCAGGACTGCTCCGTTGTCTATCTCTGGAACTTCAATCCGGAACAATTCTTGAACAAGAGATGGATGGGCTCGCGACAAAACAATAACCGGTCCGCGCGAAGTTTCTTCAACGCGCAGGATTACGAATCGCAAGCGCTGTCCGATGCGATAGTTTTCGGTCGGCATTTGCTCGGCGGGCACAAGAAGGCCGTTTGTGCGGCCGAGATCAACAAATACGATTCCGCCTTCGCGGCGCTGGACCGCTCCGCTTACAACTTGTCCCTCACGACCCTTAAATTCGGCGAGCACAACGCCGCGTTCAGCCTCACGCAACCGCTGGATAACAACCTGTTTCGCGGTCTGGGCGGCAATGCGCCCGAATTCAGTCTGCGGCTCAAGGCGGGTTACAATTTCATCCCCCACTTCAGCATCTGACTTTGATTTTCGCGCCTCTTCCAGAGTTATGTGCTTTTCAGGATTGAATTTTATTTTGAGCTGGCCGTCTTCTTTGGATTCCCCGGTTTGGATTTCTTGTGCGGAGCGTCGGACTTCCGGCTCATGGAATTCCGGTCTTTCCTCAAGAAAATGCGCCGGCAGGTCTCCGGTAATATAGCCCTCTTCATCTACACCTTCCACAACATAGTGGATTTGTGTAATGATGGTAGCACCAGATTGAGGATCAAGCTTTGCACGAACAATTTGCCCCTTTTTCCCGTAATCACGCTTATAGGCCGCGGCAATGGCGGCTTCTATCGTATCAATAATGCTTTCCTCGGGAATGCCCTTTTCATCGGCAATCTGGCGAACCGCTGAAAGAAATTGTTTAATGTCTATCATGGCAAGAAAATTCTTTTATAGTATACCCCTTAACCGTGTCTTCTTAAAACACGAGGCCCGCGTATGCGGACCTTTCTGCTATAATATTACCAAATGACGACTAGAAAAGTCAAGGGGCATGATCCAATAGGTGTTTTTGACTCCGGCGTGGGTGGCTTAAGTGTTCTGCTAGAACTCAAAAAACTTATGCCAAAAGAGAGGTTTATTTTTCTGGCTGATCAGGCGTTTGTGCCTTATGGAGAAAAGGCAACCAAACAGCTCCAGGGCCGCGCCGGCAAAATTATGAGGTTTTTCGTTAATAATGGGGCCAAACTTGTTGTGGTAGCATGCAACACCGCTACTTGCTACGCTATTAAATATTTAAGGACTAACTTCTCCGTCCCAATCGTGGGAACAGAACCCGCAATCAAGCCGGCGGCAAAAGTTACCAAAAGCGGAATAATCGGACTAATTGCGACCCCCGCTACCGCAAAAAGTAAAACCGTTACTGAACTTATTAAAAGGTTCGCCGGAAACATTAAGGTGCTACGTGTCGGATGTGCGGGACTTGAGGATGCCGTTGAGAAAGGCGGCTGGCAATCCCGGCAGATTAAACCCCTCCTTGAACGCTACCTGGCGAGCATAAAAAACTCCGGTGCGGATCAGATTGTGCTTGGTTGCACACACTATCCGTTTCTAAAAAGCCAGATCCGCGGATATCTAGGAAAAAATGTTTCACTTGTTGACGGAAATCTGGCCATAGCCAAACAGGCCAGGCGAATATTGAACACTGGCGGAATAAGGCTCCGTGCTAATGCCGTCGGAACCGTAAAATATCTTACAACCGGAAACCCAGCCAAGTTCCAGCGAGTCGCAACCATGCTCATGAAAAAACCCATACGAGCATCCCAAATTAAGCTGAGTTAAATTATCCACATTTTTTCTTTACAAAGACACGGCGTTCATTCAAGGTGAAAATATATAAGAAGTAACCTTGAAATGACAGACGCACAAATCAAAACAAAGCAAGTTAATAAGCCACAGTCTCTTGAAAAAGCTCTTGAGGAAAAGCTGGCTGATATTGAATCTAAGCGAGTTGAGGAAACAACTGAAGAAAAAGCTAAAACACTAGGACTTCCCTTTTCAAACTTACGCAACATACCGATAGGTTCCGAGGTTTTAACGCTTATTGACGAAGCTACGGCCAGAAAGGCCGGCATCGCGGCAATCTACAGGGAGAAAAACAAACTAACCGTTACTGTGCTGGATCCGGAGACTCCGGAAACAAAAGAAGTCATCAACGCGCTGACACATCGCGGTTTTGAGGTGATACAGGTGATGTCCGGACCTGAAAGTCTGGCAAAAATATGGGAACGCTATAAAAATGTCGCCAAGGCGGAAGAATTTGAGGTCGGTGCAATTGAACTTGAGGAAAGAACTCTTGCCGCCATACAAGAGAAAGTAACCAACTTGGCCGATCTGCGCACGAGTGTTTCCAAAGCTTCCGCAACAGAACTCCTGGACACCCTCGTCGCCGGAGCAATAAAAATGGAGGCTTCGGATGTACACTTTGAGCCGGAGCGAGAGGACACTCGTCTGCGCTATCGGCTAGATGGACTTCTTCAGGATATTACAAATCTTGATACCGGATCTTACAAAAAAACCCTCAATCGCATTAAAATTCTGTCAAAGTTAAAATTAAACATACACACCACCGCGCAGGACGGCAGGTTTACTATTAGACAAGGCGAAACGTCCACTGAAGTTCGCGTGTCGGTTCTGCCAAGCGAATACGGAGAAACGACGGTCATGCGTCTGTTGGATCCGAGAACAATAAGAACAAAGCTTGAGGACTTGGGAATGAGATCAGATGTGCTTGAGGTTGTAAAAACACAGATTCAAAAACCGACCGGGGCAATTTTAACTACTGGTCCGACCGGATCAGGTAAAACCACTACCCTTTATTCTCTTGTTCAATTCCTGAATGCTAAAGATACTAAAATTATTACCATTGAGGACCCAATTGAATATCATGTTGCTGGCATCTCCCAAACACAAGTTGAACCGGACAAGGGCTACGATTTTGCAGACGGCCTGCGCTCTATCGTCCGCCAAGATCCGGATGTCATTCTTGTGGGTGAAATCCGCGACCGTGAAACGGCGGAGATTGCAATGAACGCCGCTCTTACAGGACACCTTGTTTTCTCAACCATACACACCAACGACGCAGCTGGCACCGTTCCCCGCCTGATTGATTTGGGTGTTCGCTCTGAAACGATAGCACCAGCGCTTACCCTGGCCATGGGACAGCGACTTCTACGAAGGCTGTGCGAGAAGTGCAAACAGGACTCTAATCTTTCGGGAGATGAGTTAAAAATTGTTCAGGATTCAGTCAATCCAATCCGCGATAGATTCAGTTTAAGGGAAGTAACCGACAAAACGCGTGTTTATCTGCCTAAAGGCTGTGGTGAATGCAACGAGACCGGCTACCGGGGCCGTATCGGCGTTTACGAAGTGTTCGTGGTAACAAAAGAAATGGAAAAATTAATCCTTTCTTCCCCCGCTATTTCGGAAATGAGAGACCAGGCGGTTAAAGAAGGGATGGTCACCATGCTCCAAGACGGCTACCTTAAACTTTTGAGCGGTGTCACGTCGCTTGAAGAGATTCGCCGTGTCTTGGGCATGTAAGTCGTGACAAAATAAAAGAACCTTTATAACCTGCAGGCAAAACCCAATTTCATAGAGAAAATGGGGCAGGATAATTCCGAGGAGTAGACCAGTCGAAACCGGACTATCCGTCTTAGAGAGTACCCCGATTGAACCGGCCTTGGGTGAACAAGTGGGTCCAATTGCCTGCAGATTATAAAGGTCCTAGGGACAAAAACGGTACAAAATATACACCCGTGCCTTAATGACGGGATTATGTTATTATTGTAATCTAAAAGAATATGAATGTCAAGATCACAGAAACGGTTCCGGCGGAGGTCCTTGAAGACCAGGTTCTTGATCATGCCCTGCGCCCCAGAGCTTTTGAAGAGTACATAGGCCAACAACAAGTAAAGGATAACCTGGCCATACTCATTGGCGCTGCCAGAAAACGTAAAGAACCGATAGAGCACCTGCTCTTTCATGGCCCCTCGGGCTTGGGCAAGACCACGCTCGCCTACCTTGTGGCCAAGGAGCTGGGCGCAAACATAAAGATAACCTCCGGCACCGCCCTGGAGAAAGCGGGTGATGTCGGGTCAATATTGACTAGCATGGGAGATGGAGACGTGTTGTTTATAGACGAGGTCCACCGCCTAAATAAATCCGTTGAGGAGATTATTTATCCGGCAATGGAAAACTTTAAATTGGATATAATTATTGGAAAAGGGACATCGGCTAAAACCCTTCAAATAGATCTCCCTCGCTTTACCCTTATCGCCGCCACAACCAAGATCTCCTCCCTATCCTCTCCGTTCCGCTCACGCTTTGGAGCAAATTATCGGCTTGATTTTTATACCGTAGACGATATCCAGAGAATAATCGGCCAATCCGCAAAGCGCCTGGACGTTAAGCTTGACCCGGAGGCTAGCCTGGCAATCGCCTCATCTTCGCGCTACACCCCCCGCGTCGCCAACCGACTCTTAAAACGCGTGCGCGACTTTGCGCAGGTGCATAACGCCCCCAAGATAACCGCGCCCGTCGCTAAAGACGCCCTGGCAATGCTTGAGATCGATCAGGCTGGACTTGAGGAGACTGATCGCCAAATCCTCAGGTTGATCGCTGAAAAGTTTGAGGGCGGACCCGTGGGGCTTAAATCCGTCGCGGCGGCCCTGTCCGAAGAAGAAGGGACTATAGAAGATGTCTACGAACCTTATCTTATGCGTTTAGGCTTCCTGGCTCGCACATCAAAAGGTCGCGTTATTACGCGCGACGGAATGCTACATTTAGGCATCAAACCTAAAGACGATTTAACTTTCAACTTTTAAACGGTGTCGGGTCATTCAAAGTGGTCACAAATCAAGCATAAAAAAGCAATCTCCGATCAAAAGCGTTCGGCTATTTTTGGAAAACTGGCAAGATTGATAACGATCGCGGCAAAAGGCAACCCCGACCCCAAAACAAACATGCGCCTCAAGGCGGCTATTGATCAGGCGCGCGCCGCCAATATGCCGTTAGATAATATTGATAGGGCGATCCAAAGAATAACAGATAAGAGCCAGGCTCTGCTGGATGAAATAAGAATTGAAGCGCTTGGGCCCGGCGGAACCGCAATTATTATAAGCGCCATTACCGATAATCGTAATAGAACCATCGCTGAACTAAGAACACTCCTTTCAAGCCACGGCGCCAAGGTTGTGGCGGAGGGCTCACTAAACTGGATGCTTCGCGCTGAACCAATTGAAATACCCGTGGACTTTCGCAAAGCAAATCTGGTTTTACTTGAGGCGCTTGATGATATGGATGATGTTCAAACCGTTACAACTAATATTAATGGACTATGATTATTCTTGGAATTGATCCCGGAACAACCCGCATCGGGTTTGGCGTTATTTCGGTGGCTGGATCAAAAATGAAGGCTCTTGAATACGGGATAATTTCTAATCCAGGAAAGGATCGGGCACAGGATCTTATGGCAACGGCCATAAATTTGGCTGCCATAATAAAAAGGCACCGACCAATCAAGGCTGGAATTGAAAAACTTTTTTTTACCACCAACCGCACAACCGGCATGGCGGTCAGTGAAATGAGGGGCGCGATATTACTGATTCTTGCCCAGCACTCAATCAATGTTTCAGAATTTACTCCCCAACAAGTTAAGCAGGCCGTATCCGGATACGGCCGGGCGCAAAAAGGCCAAGTTGAATCAATGGTTCGCATGATCTTGGGCATTAAAGAACCTATCCACCCAGATGACGCCGCAGATGCCCTGGCGGTAGCTATATGCGCAAGCGCCTCCGGAGATTAGTACTTGTTTCAAAACTATCCACCGTTAAATATTGACTTTCGTTGAGCGGTAAATACAATAAGCAAACAAATGGGGGTTCGGGCGGTACATCCCCTTAATCACTGCGTATTACGTTCGGGGTCCACCGTTTTTCGCTGGCCACCGCATGGTACGTAAATATTTTCGCATGGCGGACAAATTCGCTTTACTTGAGGATGAGTTGTTGGATCGGCAGGTTAAGCTTGAGGAAGCAGAAGAAGAGGAAGATTGGGGAAAAGATGAAGATGAAGAGGACGGTGACGATGATAAGAAAGATGAGGAGAAATCCGAAGAAGAGGAAGAACCTGTTGAATAGCAATTAATAAAACACCCCGCACTGTGCGGGGTGTTTTATTAATTCATGTATTTAACTACGGTACCCGTCCCAACCTTAATTATGTCCCCTCCTGATAGGTTGGCTGGATCAAAAACATTTTTTATTTGAATATTGTTTACTTTAACCGCCCCCTGCTCAATCAATCGCTTAGCTTCTGACTTAGACGAAATGAGACCGGTCTCAAAAAGGACATCCGCCAAGGTGGCATCATTTCCAAAAGAACCTCGGATTTCTTTTATCTCTTCCGGAATTTTGCCGGACGCCAATGATTCATAATTTTCAAGAGCTTGGTGCGCGGCGGATTCTCCGTGATACATATTAACGATCTTGTAAGCAAGCTCCTTGTTCCAAGACTTATAATCCCCCTCTTCTTGGGCCCGTCTTTCTCTGGATTCAATTTCTTGAATCTCAACTTCGGTGCACAATTCAAACACCGTCTTAATCATTTCATTTGGGACGGTGTTGCTTATTTTTTGGAATATAACGCCTGGAGAATCGTCCAAAGAAATCATGCCCCCCTCGGTCTTGCTAACCTTCTTTCCACTAGCAGCGTCCACTAAAAGACGGGTCGCCAGAACGATTTTATCCTTTCCGCGGTACTCTCTAAGAAGGTCTCTGCCGACAAGCATGTTGAATGTTTGATCATTACCGCCAACTTCTCCGTCAACATCCATTGCAACGGAATCATAGCCTTGAAGAAGCGGGTATAAAAGTTCGTGAACATAAACCGGTTTATCATTTTTAACGCGCTCCTGAAACATATCCCTGATCATCATCTGCTGGACCGTTGCCTTGCTAGTTAAATCTATAACGTCAGTAAGGTTTAGCAACCCCAACCAATCTTGGTTATGGCGAACTTCGTAAGACACATCGCCGAATATTTTTTTAAGCTGCCCTTCATAATTTTTCATGTGCTCAGCGACCTCTTCGGCTGACAGCTGCTGCCGCGCTGAACTTTTATCTGGGTCACCTATTCGCGCGGTAAAATCGCCGATAAGAATAATAATGCGATGACCCAAGGCTCCAATACTTTTAAGGAGTAGTGCTGGGACGGTGTGGCCAAGGTGAAGCGAGGGACCAGTGGGGTCGATCCCTAAATAAAACGAAAGTTGTTTCTCCGAAGCAAGCCGACCCAAAACTTCCTCTTTGTTGGGGAAGAATCCTAACACCCTTCGATCTAAAATCTTTTGTGCTTCTTTTGGGTTCATCTTTATAGTCTCTGTAAATTAACATAGCAATCATAGCTTGATACAAAAATCTTGTAAACAAGGGGTTTTTGTGGCATTATTAAGGCTCCGGGTAATAATATGGACGTTCTGAACCGTCTCCGTAAAAATATCTCGTCCAGGGCACACACTTTGCGTGGGCTAGCTGTACTGTTTGCGTTATTATTAGCCGTCATCGCGATCGGCCTTTTTATTTTTGTTATTTATCTACGGCTTACTCTCCCCGACCCCAAAACTGTGGCCACACGACATGTACAGGAATCCACGAAAATTTATGATCGAACCGGAGAAATTCTCCTTTACGACATTTATAACGAGGAACGCCGAACGGTTATACCGGCCGACCAGATACCGGACACTATTAAAAAGGCGACTATCGCCGCAGAAGATGCTCGATTCTACGAACATCGCGGTTTTGACCTGCGAGGTATTGCCCGTGCTGTATTCCGTGGAATATCAAGTGGTGGAATTGAGGGCGGCGGATCAACAATAACTCAACAACTTGTAAAAAAGGCTTTGTTTGGAGATCAACAGACTATCGCCAGAAAGCTTCGTGAAATTATGTTGGCAATAGAAATTGAGCGCGCGTTTAGTAAAGACGAGATTTTAAGTATGTATTTAAATCAGATTCCTTACGGATCCAACGCCTATGGGATTGAGTCCGCGAGCCGGACATTCTTTAAAAAACCCGCAAAAGATTTAACCCTGGCTCAAGCCGCCACCCTCGCCGCGTTACCAAACCGGCCATCTTATTTATCACCATTCGGAAGCCATCTTAATGAACTGACGAGCCGGAAAAATTACATCCTTGAAAGAATGCATGATTTAGATTTAATTACTGACACGGAATATGCTGTCTCCCAAACAGAGGTCGTTTTATTTGGACAAGAGCCGTCTAAACTAGGCGCCCCCCATTTTGTGATTATGGCCAAAGAATATGTTACCGAAAAATACGGTGAAGCATTTGTTGAAGGTAGTGGATTAAAAATAATAACCACACTGGACGCCGACTTACAAACAAGTGCGGAGGATATTATTGCTAAGTACGCAAAAATAAACAAAGAAAGATACAAAGCCTCTAATACAGCGCTTGTTTCTATTGATCCCAAGACTGGGGATGTTTTAGCGCTGGTCGGATCTGCTGATTATTTTGACACCTCTAATGAGGGGAATTTCAACGTCGCTCTGGCAAACCGCCAACCAGGATCAGCTTTTAAGCCTTTTGCTTACGCGGAATTATTTAACAAGGGTTATCCGGATACAACCATACTCTTTGATGTTAAGACTGAATTTAATCCTCTATGCAGCCCGGATGGTAATCAATCTAAAGATGTGTACGGCCAAGACTGTTATCATCCAAAAAACTATGACGGTCAATATCGCGGTCCAGTGACTCTGCGCCAATCGTTGTCACAATCCCTAAATATCCCGTCCGTAAAAACGCTGTATTTGGCAGGTGTTCAAACGGTGGCGGACACGGCAGAACGCATGGGAATAACGACTTTGGGCGACAGATCACGTTTTGGGTTGTCGCTCGTTTTGGGCGGTGCCGAAGTGAAACTGGTAGACCTAACTTCCGCTTACGGCGTGTTTGCAAATGATGGTGTCAGAAACCCCTGGGAGTTCATCCAAAGGATTGAGCGTGCGGACGGAACGGTTTTAGAAGAGCGGGTAAAAAATGATTCTCGGGCTATAGATTCGGGGGTTGCTCGCATGATCTCAAGTGTTCTGTCGGATAATTCGGCAAGAACTCCGGTGTTTGGTCCATCAAGCGCTCTTTATTTTCCAGGAAGAGAGGTTGCGGCAAAAACCGGAACAACTCAAGAAAATCGTGATGCGTGGGTCGTCGGCTATACACCCTCTATTGTTACAGGCGTTTGGGTTGGAAACAATAGAAACCAGTCTATGACTGCGGCTGGGGCTGGTATAAGTGCCGCAGGGCCCCTGTGGCACGAATTTATGACCAAGGCGCTGTTAAAAGTGCCACAAGAATCATTTCCCCAACCAGAGCCCTCGAGTTCATCTAAACCAATGCTGAATGGCTCGTATGTATACACCTCCCCAATCACATCCATGAACGAAGTTCACAGTATTCTTTATTTTGTAGACCGTGAAGACCCGACTGGACAAATCCCGCAGGACCCATCAAAGGATCAACAATTTACAAACTGGGAGTGGGCGGTAAAATCGGTTATTCCTACTCCACAGTAATCAATATTCTTGAAACTGCGACCCCGCTCTTGTTGGCACATTCGTAAACCTCATCAAGTCTTAGCGCAATCTCGTTTGCAACCGCCCGGTGGTGTGTGGTGAGAGTAATATCCTTTTTGGCGGCATCGTATTTTATGTCGCCCGGTTTTATCAGCCCCTTAATTGTTTGTGTCATAGCGGCAAATAAAAGCGTCTGTGCGTCCTTTTGCACCATTTTTTGAAATTCGTATTTTTGTGCTCGTCTCTCCAGCGCGGACCCAAGAGGTTTAAACATTCTGCTGGTTTTTATTTTCTTAGCGGCATTAAAAGATACACAATTGATTTTTCGTCTCCGGCTGGGCGAACCACAAGGGGGCCGGTTGTGCTTGTAAACTCAAGAATGACTTTATCCGAGTTTGCAGCCCTTAGTCCATCTAGTAGATATTTATAATTAACGGATAGGCTGAAGGAGTCCCCTTTTAAAACCGCCGGCACCGTCGCTTTTGCTTCGCCCCGATCACTGTTTTGAGAAACCACCGTCAATGTTTCTTGTTCACAAGAAACTGTTATATCGGAAATACTTGAAGAAAACAATCCCGCAAGTTTAATATTTTTTTCTAACTCCTGACAAGATACAAGAACCCGGGCCTGTCCTTTGTCTGGGATAAGCCTGTGGTATTCCGGGTATTTGCCGTCCACTAACCGAGAAATTAATTCATAATTGTCCCCGGAAACGGACATTTGATTTTCATTTATCTTGATTGTGATTGTTTCATCCCCATCGTTCACAATTCTAACAATTTCAGCAGCTGTTGACCGAGGAATAATTATGCTTAATGACTCTTTAACCACTGCCGGAATTATTTGTTCAACAAGCCTGAACCCGTCCGTAGCCGCGCAAATAATTTTACCTTTTTCCCATCTCATAAACACTCCGGCTAATTCCGGACGCGAGTCCGTGACCGCCGCAGACTCCATTGCCACAGACAATGATCTTTTTAGGGCGGTGGCGGAAACTATCACAATGTTTCCGTCGCTAATTTTTGGGATTATGGGGTATTCTTTTGTACTAGACCCTAGTACTTTTGTGTCCTGGCCATCTGTTGTTATAGCTAGGGTCTCTTGTTTTGTAATAAGGGTGACAGTGTCCCCTGTTAGCGCGTTCATGAGCTCTGTTAGTATTTTCCCAGGGATGGCAATTTCTCCAACCTCCTCAATTTTTGCTCCAATAGTGACAGTGACCGCGAGTTCTAAGTTTGTAGCAGTGATCCGCAATCTCCCTTGTTCTGTTTTTAAAATTACATTTTGAAGAATAGGCAGAGTTGTATTTCTAGAAACAACCCGTTCGGTTATATTGAGTGCTCGGCGAAGATTGTTTTGTCCGACTGTAATATTCATAATAAATAAATATGGGTTATTACTATTATTAGGGATGTTGATATGTTGATTATACCATCCTCAATAATATAAATAACCAGGATTTAAAAAGTTTCTGCTGTGTTAAGAGTAATATTGATAAGTAGAATATTTTGTTGGTAAGTCATGGACAATAAATTATAAACTTGGTTGGCCACCAGATAATCCGTAAGATATGCGCGCTTATTCCACAAACATTTCAACAAGATACGCAGACTATTTATCAAAAGAGGAATAAACCCTCTCTTTTATAAGAACCAGCTCTTGTTTAAGGTTTTCGTTCTCTGATTCCTCGCGCCTAATTTTTTCACACGCATGAATGACTGTGGAGTGATCCCGGCCACCAAGTTTTTGTCCTATTTCTGGAAACGAAAGCTTGATTTCTTCACGGAGCAGATACATGGCAACCTGTCTCGGTTTAACAACCTCTTTTTTTCGGCTGCGCTTCATCAGGTCTGGCGGTAGAATGTTGTAAAAATCGGCTACCGCCTTAAGGATTGCCTGAGGAGAAGTTTTTCGGTAAGGGACGCTCATATATGCGGCTAGAATATTTTTTACCTCCTTGGTATCAGGAAGTTTGTTATATACCTGCGCAAACGCATAAACCCTTTTTAGCGCTCCCTCCAACTCTCGTACGTTCTTTTGGATACTTGTGGCGATACAGGCTAACAGATCATCATTTTCTGAGTATCCCCACTCGCCACACTTCGCCTTTAAGATAGCAAGACGCGTCTCAAAATCCGGCAAACCAACATCGGTTATCATTCCTCCCTCAAACCTGGAGCTCAACCGTTCTTCAAGGGTTGCGATTGCGCGCGGCGGCCTATCCGAGGTTAGAAGCACTTGGCGGTTTTTTATATGAAGTTCGTTGAAAATTGAAAAAACAATATCTTGTGTTTTTTCCTTTCCCGCAATGAACTGTATGTCATCAATAAGTAGGAGATCTAATTGGCCGTACCGTCTCTTTAAATCCTCTATTGTTTTCATTCTAACCGCCTCAACAATATCCGCGGTCAGCCTTTCCGCCGGAATGTATAAAATCTTCTGCCCCGGACGCTCGGCGGAGACCTGGTTTCCAATCGCCTGCATCAGGTGTGTTTTACCAAGCCCCACTCCCCCGTAAATAAATAATGGATTATAAAGTTTGGCTGGATTTTTTGCCACAGCGGTTGCGGCGGCGTGAGCTAGCTCATTGTTTGAGCCGACAACAAATGAGTCAAATGAATACTTTTTATTTAAATGTGTAACAGAATTAACATCTTGGTCTGGTTCCAGAGTGACCCTCTCGTCAATACGCTGATCGAACGAGTTCCTTGAAAAATCTTGCCTGACCAACTCTATCTTGGGTTGTCCGATAATATAGCGCACTTCCCTGACTTCAGGAGCCAGCTTCCTGATGGATCCAACAATTTGTTTATTAAATTTATTTTCCAACCACTCGCGGACAAATCCATTGGGGACACTAACCAAAACACTGTTTTGATCCCGAGAAACGATAAGGGTGTTTTTAAACCAAGTTGTAAAATTAGCTCTAGACAAGGAAATCTCCATCTCACCAAGAACCGCGCTCCACAAGTCCTCGTTTTTTATTGGTGTATTTTCTTGCATACGATGGGCGTATTATAGGGGCGATTGATATCAAAAGAAAGATGTTGAAATACGACAATCGTGGACAGGGTGTTTACAAAAAGTGGACAAGTGGCCGATCGCAAGAAACTCTATACCCATCGCGGTGGATAGTAAATATTGACCACACCAAGTTTTGTTGTGTGGCGACGTTGACCAGGCCGGTTGATTTATAGTATTATGTCCGCATAGTAATTTAACAGACTAGCTCACCAACTAGACTATGAAATCAACCCGCTATAGGCCAAAGAAGGGTAAGCGCAATAAAACACACGGGTTTTTGCGCCGATCAAGAACAAAAAATGGCCGCGCCATCCTAACACGCCGCCGGCGTAAAGGACGCCGCAAGGTCTCAGTATAGTGTGGCTCTCGCGCGCAAATACAGAATTACCAGCGATAAGGATTTTGATCGCGCGTTTCGTTTTGGAAGAGTTTTGTCTGGCCAGGATGCGACAATAAGGTTTATTCCCAATAAAACCGGTAGATTAAGATTTGGGGTCGCGGTGTCAGCGAAAAAGTTTCCACTAGCTGTTCTAAGAAATAGGATTAAGAGAAGTGTGTTTTCTGAAATATCAGCCAGTGTGGAAGATTTTAAAAACAGTTATGATGTCGTTGTGATTGCTCAATCGGATCCAAAAAGCGGGGCAAATGACCTAAGAAAATTAATTAGCAGGGTTATTGGCGAAATTAAGAAAGGGCTCCAATAATGAAACACACAATCGCTCAACTATTTCGAAAATACCACAAATTGTCCCACGTATTCTGGGCCAGCTTTCCAATGTTGGCTCCGTCGGGGTGCAGGTTTGAACCAACTTGTTCCGAGTATTCTGCTTTAGCCGTTGAGCGCCACGGAGTTTTTTATGGTTTATACAAAAGTGTTCTGCGTGTTATAAGGTGTAACCCCTTAACCGAGTCACGAGTTGACCTTCCATAAAAATGGGCACAATTTTTAACGAAGCCTTAGTAAGGCCAATATTTAATCTTTTAGTATTTCTCTACTCTTCTTTGGGTAATGATTTCGGTTTGGCAATTATCATGGCTACTGTTTTGGTGCGAGTGGTTGTTTCTCCCCTCTCAATAAAAACCACCAGATCCCAACAAGCGTTGGCGAAATTAAATCCGCAAGTAGAAGAATTAAGAAAGAAATATAAAGACGATGCTGCGGCCCAATCCCAAGCGATCATGCAGCTTTATAAGGAACATAAAGTCAGCCCCCTCTCTGGGTGCCTTCCATTACTTATTCAGTTGCCGATAATTATTGCCTTATATAAGGCTTTGCTTGCTGGATTTAAACCAGAAAGCGCGTCTCTTTTATATGGCTTTATCAGTAATCCTGGAACGATTCAGCCAATATCCCTCGGGTTTTTAAATGTTACCTCACCCAACCACATTCTTGCGGTTGTTGCTGGTGCATTTCAGTGGGTACAAGCAAAAGCGGCCATGTCGCTTCAGCAACAAACTCCGCAAAGCGGAACCGCGAATGCACTAAGCAGTCAGATGCTGTATTTGTTTCCTTTGATGCTGGTTGTTATTAGCTGGAACCTTGCCGCCGGAATTACGGTTTACTTTATAGCTTCAGCGGTCGTTGCTGTTGTAGAACAGTGGTTGGTCCGACGATTTTTAGCTACCTCTAAATAAGCACTAGCGCTTCAGGGAAAATATTTTCCCATCTCTTGCACTGGTAAATATTATGTAAGAGTTGGTTGGGTCAACAAGGATTTCATTAATTCCGTTCGCGGCTCCAACACTTCCCTGAATAAACGCTTGAGAGTTTTCTTGGATATTTATATCGTACAATCCCCCATCTAAAGAGGACCCGTTACTATTTTTACTAATCCTGCAAACAACGGATTCAGAAGAACTCCAGGCGCACTCGTTGGCATCGGCGCTTATTCCCAACACCTTCTCTGATCCAACGGCCGAGTCAATGATGCTTAAAACTTGAGAATCCTCACTCATATAAGACACCAAGACGCTGTCCCCGTCCCCTCTCCAGGTTGTTGAGAGTAGACTTTTGTCAGAAATGACTTTCTTAAACTTGCCGTCCATAGAGACTAAAAATAAACTTGATCGTTGGCTTTCGTCGGTTGATATAAGACTTATAGCATCCTTTGAGGGCCAAAACAGCTTAGCATCTTCAATTCTTGTTGAAACGATCCTTTGGGGAATTGATCCGTCCGGCGCGCTCACAAATAGTCCAAACAAGCCATCCGACTCCTTTTTAAAATAGGCCACCTTATCTCCTGACGGAGAAAATGCCAATGATTTTATTCCGGACGGCAGTTTGGAACTTTTTTTGGTCGTGTAGTTGTAGTATGAGTAAGACTTTAAGTTTCCAGGTGCCGCGAACTCGCTAATGACCTCCTTTTTGTTCGGGGACCAGATTGTTGATAAAAAGTTGGGTAGGCGAGTGGAAGATAAAGCTTTTTCCAAACTCCCGTTTAGGCCAACCTCAAAAGCAATACCCGTACCGCGTTCGTAGTAGTCTATTCTGCTTCGATCACTTGCAATGGTTATTGATACGGAGTCTCGCGAGCTTATCATCTTAGCTTCTTTATTTACAGTGTTCTCTTGGACAGAATCAAGGATGGAGGCCTGCTTATTAATAGAAATCTCTTTGTCTCCCCCTTGTGGAGACAAAAGATGCCAGCCGATAAAGCCGCTCAAGACGAATACAAGAATTATAAGGATTGTGACAAATCTGTTTTCCGACATTTATATAATTTTAACTAGTTTAGCAGGATCATTCAACGCCCCTACGCAGCCTTCTCCTGCCCTTCTATATGGTTTCGCAACTCTCCTAAGGAGTTGTTAAAAGAACCAAGCTCTTGTTGTTCTGACATCAGCGACCCTTGTGCCTCTTCTAAGCTGGCTTTCGCCGCGGTATATTCGCGTTGGTGATCACGCTTTGTTAGGTAGATATTTAAAGTGTACCAAGGCACTAAGTCTAGGAGCGGCACAAGCTCTGCAAGACCAGCCGCAGCCGTTCTAAGGACGGGGTATTTTGATGCTCTTGCGAATTTTGCCGCTGCACCCACAAGCTTTTGTCCTGTTCTAGATTTAAAAAATCTCTGACCCATTCTTGAACCCCGAACCGAATTATATAAAGAGGTTGCCCATTGCTGATACTGCCCAGCTCTTTGTATGGCTTGTTCCGCGTACTGCACACTTCGCTCGGCTGATTTCCTAGCATTTTTTATTTTGCGTCCCAGCCAAATACCGGCCACAAAAAATAAAGCAGACACCAGGAACCGGATTGCAATTATGGGTACTTCCCCCACGATGGTGGCCTCAACTGGCTTTGCAAAATATTCAAGAATATCTATACCAATAGCGAAGTAATACAAAATAAAATAAATAAAAAAAGAAGGCTTTTTTATTTGACCGGACTCTGTATTAACTTCGGATACCGCCGCTTGATGACTAAGCCGACCCTGCTCCGCTTGTCTACGGAGTTGGTTATATAGCTCTATGGGTGATTCTTCGGCCCCTTGTGGTCCAGATGGGGGTGCTTGCCCACTTCCGCCTTGTTTGGGGCGAAACGGGATTATTTCGGCCATAGTTTATGAGGCGCTTTGCGCCGCCCATTCGGCTTTTGCCTTCTCTATCTCCATTATTTGGCGCGGGTCCGAGGTTATTATTTGATCCTCGGCATAAGACGCCACGACTCGGATGCCGATATGGTTTTGACCAAGGAAGAATAACCCAAATCCGACGCGCGCCTCAAGCAGGTAGTATTTCTCCGCATTGGTCAGGTTGAAAGTGTCTCGCACAACCTCAACCGCCGCAGAAGATTGTTTCATAAGGATTTGCATTGCGGAGTTGGTGACGATTGCTTTGCCTTGCGGGGTGGCCATTAAATCTGGAATATCTTGGGAGATTGTGGTTAAGCCGGCATAATATTTTCTTGCGCGCTTGGCGATATTAAATAAGAAGTCTGCACCGACGGTGTATTTCATGAGCCACCAGGCTTCATCAACAAGAATGATGCGCTTTTTCATCTCACGTCGGACGCGTGTCCAGACATAATTTAAAACCAAGTACATTGCAATTGGGCGCAACTCGTCTTCCATATCTCTTATTCCAAACACAACGAACGGATTGTCCAGCGCCACGTTTGTGGGACGATTTAAGAATCCAGAGAAGGTTCCTTCCGTAAACTTTTTTAAGCGGACGGCCATCGCTTCAGCGCCTGTCATACCCTCAAGAACATTTTGGAGGTCGGACAAAACCGGTGCGGGTAGATTGGTGAAGTCGCTGTCGGGGGTAATATCTTTTACGGCGTAGGATTGTATTAACGCCTCGTCCAGTAGGGCGTCTTCTTGCGGGGAAAGATTGCCCAGAACCAACTTTAAGAGTCCAGCTAGGTCAAGAATATGCGAGTTAAAGACATCCCGTGAGGACTCCCCCTCTCTTGCGGCCGGCAGGTCAAACGGGTTTAGGTGCTGGTCGGAGTTTATAGAAATTTTTATATTTGTTCCGCCGGCCGTGTCGCACAGGTATCGATACTCATCTTCCGGGTCAATAACAATTACCTGGGTTCCGAAAATTAAACTTCTTAATATCTCAAGCTTGGCGGTGTAGCTTTTACCGCCGCCGGAAGTGCCGAATATAACAGAATTGGCATTTTCCAAACTAAATCGGTCAAACAACACCAGGGAATTGTTGTGAGTATTTATGCCGTAGAGTATTCCTTTTTGCGAGGTCAGATCATAAGAAACAAACGGGAAGATAGAAGATATTGGCCCAGTATTGAGGGGAGAATGAACGGTAATGCGATCGTCGTTAAGCGGCATTGTAGACATCACCCCCTCAAGCATTCTGAAGACGGCCGGCCTCGGAATAACCAATTGGTATTCAAGAAATCCCCTAATTTTACTCTCTGTCTCGTCTAACTTTTTCGGATCGTCTTCGTAAAAAGTTATATAAACTCCGAAGTCAAAAAACTTTTCTGTTCCTTGTTGAAGCTGATCCCGTAGGTTTTCAATGTCGCCAATCGCGGTTTCTAAGAGTGGGTCGCGAACCTTGCCTTGGGCCGACTCTTCCATCACCTGGGCTTGAAGCTTAGCTAACTGATTTCTTAATTCCTTTAAGACCTGGGCGGTATTACGCGGAACGACGTAAATCGAAATATCCATTGCTCGATCAAGGTTTACAATCGGAGAAAACCAGCTCGTGTTTAAGTAACGAGGGTAGCTTGCTAGGAAAAGCGTACGTGCGTATTTCTCCCCGATCTGGATATGGTTCGGGTTGATATTAAGCGCGGCAGGCGCCAGGCGGTCGGCCAAAGATTGTGGTTTAGTTTCCGGCATTTTGCTGGGGATTAGTTGGCGGGGCTTGCTCGCCGGGGTTATAAAGTTCGTACATCAATCCGTTTAATTCGGAGTCTTCCAGGGCTCGCACGCGCAAGCCCATGCCGACAAGTCCGCTGTATACTAGTTCCGATCTCTGGACCAACTGTGTTCTGTAGGCTTGGAACTTTTCCGGCGGAATCTCGCTTACTGTTTTGTTGGACTTAAAGATATTTTTGAATCCGTCCAAAAACCCCTTTCCACTTGGGACTTCCGTTACAAAAAACGGAACAACAACATAAAACCGCTTGGACATTATATTCGAAAGCGAGGACAACTCTTTTATAAATTTTGAATATTCCCCCGACTGCACGCGGAGTAAATCGTTTGTGATTTCTG
>JBBTXT010000012.1:0-38812 GCA_038062135.1 Patescibacteria group bacterium
GTGCTGACGAGCGGGAGGATAATTTGTCAGGGAAGCGGGTAGGTGGAGGAAGAATGAGGCGAGCGAAAGTTTTAATGTGGACAATTAGCACTCTTGACACTAGAGTGCTAATGAATATAATTGGGTGTATGTTAAGCGAGCGTCAATCACAACTCCTAGATTTTATTATCAGGGAATACGTAAAAACCGCTGAACCGGTTGGTTCGGCGATGGTTTGCGAAAAGAGCGATTTTGAGGTCAGTCCGGCAACTATCCGCAATGAGATGGGAGAGTTGGAGCGAACTGGGTATTTAGCCCAACCGCATACTTCTGCCGGCCGCGTTCCGACAGATAAGGCCTATCGCTGGTTTGTGAACAAATTGATGGAAGAGGGTCAATATGAAGTTGATCCACGGTCCAAGCGAACGATTAATGACGCGATATCCAATGCTGGACCTGATCCGCGCGAACTAAGCCGCAATGCCGCGCAAGCAATCCAAGAACTTTCCGACAACCTAGTTATTGCAAATATTGAGAGTAGCCCTGATTTTTATAAAGTTGGACTTTCACGACTTATGGCCTTTCCAGAATTTCGCGAACTTGGACGGATGATTCAACTCACAAGCATGTTTGACCAGTTTGATGAGTTGTTTGGATCGTTTGAACGGGAGTTCTTCGGTGATCACCGCGCTGACCAGAACTTTAATATCATGATCGGTCATGAAAATCCGTCCCGAAATATCCAAGGCGAGACGATGATTATTGTTAAACATCGTTTGCCTGGCGGAAATGTTGGTACCTTGACGATTATCGGTCCAACGAGAATGGATTACCGAAAAAATATAGGCCTTGCCCAGTACACATCAAAACTTTTAGATAAATTATCGGAAAGAAATTAAAACCATGGCTGACGAACAAAACCAAAATATAAGTGAGATTAATCAGACCGAGCAGTATCTCAATAATTGGAAACGCGCAGAGGCTGATCTGGCAAATTATAGAAAGGGTGAAGCACAAAGAATCCAAGATTTGCTAAAGTTTGGTTCTGAATCGGTGGTTAAGGAGTTTGTGGAAGTGATTGATAACTTTGATATAGCTCTCAAGCATGCACCGCCGGATACGCCAGGTTCGTGGCTGGAAGGGTTAAGGCAAGTTGGTAAGCAGTTCCTTGAGGTATTAAAGAAGAATGGTGTAGAGAAAATAGAGGCAACGGGAAAAGTGTTTGATCCGGTGCTACACGAAGTTATAGAAACCTCGCCAGGAGAAGGGGAAAGTCATGTGGTGCTTGAAGAGCTTCGTGCCGGATACGTCATGCACGACAAAGTAATTCGCCCCGCAAGAGTAAAAATTAGTCAATAATTAATTAAAACAAAACTATGGCAAAAATACTTGGAATTGATTTGGGAACGACAAATTCGGCGATGGCAATTATAGAGGCGGGCCAGCCACGCGTGCTGGAAAATAAAGAAGGCATGCGCACAACCCCGTCCATTGTTGCGGTGGGGAAAAACAGCGAACGTTATGTCGGCGTGACTGCAAAGCGGCAAGCAGTTACGAATCCTGCGAATACGATTTTCTCCGCAAAGCGCTTAATTGGACGCCGATGGAACGACGAAGAGGTCCAGCGCGACCGCAAGCTCTTGCCATATGAAATAAAAGAGGGTGCACACGGCGATGTTGAAATTAAACTCGGCGATAAATGGCTCAAGCCGGCCGAAGTTGCGGCTATGGTTCTGCAAAAGCTAAAGCAGGATGCTGAAGATAAACTGGGTGAAAAGATTACCGAAGCGATCATTACCGTTCCGGCGTATTTTGACGACTCACAACGTAAAGCAACTAAGGATGCCGGAGAAATTGCCGGTCTCAATGTGAAGCGCGTTATTAATGAGCCGACGGCTGCCGCGCTCGCGTACGGCTTCAATAAAAAGAAAGACGAACAGATTGTGGTGTATGACTTTGGTGGTGGAACGTTTGACGTGTCGGTGCTTGAAGTCTCCGAAGATACGATTGAGGTAAAAAGTACCGGCGGCGATACACATCTTGGCGGTGATGACCTGGATCAGCGAATTATTAATTATCTTGCCGAAGAGTTTAAAAAAGAGCAGGGGATTGATGTCTCTAAAGATCAGCTTGCGATCCAACGCTTGAAAGATGCCGCAGAAAAAGCGAAGCATGAGTTGTCGTCGGTTATGCAGACCGAAGTAAACATCCCGTTCTTAACTGCGGATGCATCCGGTCCAAAACACTTTGCGCTTAACTTCACACGAGCAAAGTTAGAAGACTTAGTTAGGGACTACATAGACAAATCGATTGATCTGACCAAGAAAACTGTTGAAGAAGCCGGATTCAAGCTTTCCGACATTGATGAAGTTATTCTTGTTGGTGGACAGACTCGTATGCCGGCAATGGTTGAGGCGGTCAAAAAACTATTCGGCAAAGAACCGCATAAAGACATCAACCCAGACGAAGTTGTAGCCATCGGCGCGGCAATCCAAGGCGGTATTATGCAGGGCGACGTGCGCGACGTTCTTTTGCTTGATGTAACGCCACTTTCTCTTGGTATTGAGACGCTCGGCCAGGTGATGACCAAGATGATTGAGAAGAACACCACTGTGCCGGTGTCTAAGTCACAGACCTTCTCAACGGCTGCGGATAACCAGCCGTCCGTTGAAATTCACGTACTCCAAGGTGAGCGTCCAATGGCGGCAGACAACAAAACCCTTGGCAGATTTATTCTAGATGGCATTCCACCAGCTCCGCGCGGCGTGCCGCAAGTTGAGGTTACCTTTGACATTGATGCCAACGGTATTTTGAACGTTACTGCGAAAGACAAAGCTACTGGTAAGGCGCAATCGGTCCGCATTGAAGGGTCATCCGGTCTTACGGAAGACGAGAAAAAGCGCATGACTGAAGACGCAGAGAAGCATGCCGCCGAGGATGCCAAGAAAAAAGAACTCATTGATGCGCGCAATGCCGCCGAATCTCTAGCGTACATTTCTGAAAAGACTCTTAAAGATGCCGGAGAAAAAGTTTCGGCTGATGATAAAAAAGCCGTTGAAGAAAAAATTGAAGCAGTCCGCAAGTTGAAGGACAGTGAAGACGCGGACGCAATTAAAAAAGCAACCGAAGAACTCTCTACGGCGGTTCAAAAAGTCGGCCAGGCAATGTATGGTTCGGCAGGCTCACCACAAGCAGAATCAAGCCAGCAAAAGCCGCCAGAACAGACCGTTGAGCAAGATCCTCACAAAGAGGAAGATAAAAAATAATTTGGTTTTAGGACCACACCAGCTCTCCTCGTCCCGTGGTCGCGCACACTGTATAGCGCCCACAAAACAAGGAGAGCTAGTGTATAAATGACGTAACCCCGTATGCCTAAAAAGATTGTAATCCTGCTAGCTGTATTCGCCGCTTTCCTTGCCTTTTGGATTGCGGCGAATATTTGGTTAGATAATCCAGCCTCCGCACTAAATGATTATAGTCGTTGGATTGTTCCATTGGTGCTCATGATTGCATCCTCGGCCATATTGGCGCTTGCGATTCTTCTTGTAAATAAAGATTGGAAATGGATTCTGGTATATTCTGCCGCCGTGATTTTACCAGGTCTCTTCGTTGTTGGATTCGGTAGCCTTACTGTTATCGGGGGCTTGGCGGGAATGGGAGCTTTGATTAGTGGAGCTGCTCAAAAAATCCGCAACGAATCGGAAACGCGCATACGGGTAAACATTAATGCAATGATTGGTTCCGGCACCCGCTTCATTCTTGCCGGAGCAATCGTATTTTTATCGGTGGCGTATTACGCAAGCCCGGCGGTACAGATAAGCAAGGAGACGCGACAACTCCCTCCAACGATCATTGAAATGATCCAAGGGTTGACGCGTAGGCTAGTAGGCGATGAGTTGGCGATCTTGCCGGCAAAAGAGCGTGCGCAGGCCGAGAAAACAGTTGTTCGCGAAGTGCTAGATCAGATAAATGATCTTGCCGGACCGTACTTGAAGTTTTTGCCGTTTATCCTGGCAATTGGTTTATTCCTGCTTCTTCAGAGTTTGAACTTTATTTTTGCCTGGTTGGCCGGATTGATTGCGGCGGGAGTATTTTGGATTCTTATTAAAGTTAACTTTATTAAAATAGAAAAAGTGATGATAGAAGGCGAAAAGATTTCTCTCTAGTATGGCAGATCCATACACAATTCTCGGAGTTTCTAAAAATGCCTCGGCTGACGATATAAAAAAAGCATATCGTAAATTAGCGCATCAGCATCATCCCGACAAAAAAGGCGGCGATGAAAAAAAGTTTAAAGAAATAAACGAGGCGTACCAGATTTTATCCGATCCCGAAAAGAAGTCTCGCCTTGATCAATTTGGGCATGCAGGCGCGAATGGCGGCTTTGGCGGGGGTGGTCAGGGCTTCGGCGGTTTTGATTTCGGCGGGGGTGGCCCCTTCGACTTCGCTCAGGGTAAAGGTTTTGAAGATATTTTTAATATGTTCTCCGGCGGGTTCGGCGGAGGTGAACGCAGGGAACCTGCTAAGGGCGAAGATCTGCACATGGAAATCCATTTAAACAAAAAAGACCTTGGGCAAACTCGCCACCTAGAATTTGATGTTCAAAACTCATGCCAAGAATGTTCGGGCAGCGGGGTTGCAAAAGGATATAGTTTAAAAACTTGCGGAACCTGCAAGGGCGCGGGTCAAATCCAGCAAAACGTACGCACTATGTTTGGCACATTTAGCACGGCGAGTGTTTGCGGAGAATGCCGAGGAAAAGGCAAAATTCCAGAAAAACTATGCTCTGAATGCAAAGGCCACGGCCGGGTTAAGGGCAAACGTTCAATGGAGATCCACGTCCCTGAAAAAATAGAGGACAACTATTCAATCATTGTTCCCAAGGGCGGCAACGCCGGCCCGGAAGGAAAACCTGCAGGAGACTTGGTGATTCAGTTAAGGATAAAATAAGTTCATATTTAATCAAAAGACCCCCTGCCCTGACTCGGATACGGGATGGTTTTGAGAACCAGAACGTTCCCAAAACCTCCCTCCTCCTCATCATAAAAGAGTTCTCTCTTTTATGACTCCGGCGAGTCCTCACTGTGACAAGGGGTCCTTTTTGATTATTTTATCTTTGGTAAGCCGGTACCTGCCCCAAGCTCGTATACTCTGATCCTTTAGGATACCAGGCATACTCGTTGTTATTGATGCAGAATATCTTCTGATTAAAGAAGGGATCTTGTTGTGTTGCTTGTTCCTGGGTGATGTTAAGCCAGTGTAAGACTCCCGTGTCTTCTCCGGTAACCTGGACAGCATAAACCTTGGGATCGTTGGTTTCGCAGTTCTTAAAGTAGAGTGAGGTCTTAAAGGCATCTCTAGTACTGGCAGAGACCGTTTTAACGTTCTGGAAGCCTCCCAGGTGGCCATAGAAGGAGAAGATAACTGGGTTAAGGAATAATCTCTTGAATCCGTTCTGGTTAATGATGTATATGTCTGGATCAGCAGAGTTGGCTGCACTAACCAGATCGCCTTCACGCAGGCCATATTGGCCCGGAGTTACGCCACCGGTAGGGGTGGGAGTTGGTGTCTGGGTGTTCTGAATGCAGTTAGGATGCTGATTAACTATCTCTGCCACTTCAGCACTCTTTTTACCCGTTGAGACGTCTATGAGCCAGAGGATGGAGGTGCTGGGTGATGTAGAGCAGCCCGCCGTATAAGACCAGCTAACCGTGCCTTGAGCACTAACGGCATAGTTAGGAGATAAGCGTACGTTATTGTTGCTGCCTGCAGCACGCACCCATCTTTCTACATTTCCGTTCGGCGTATAGCCGGAGCCGGAGAATATAAAGGGTTCTAATTGTCTGCGAGTTGAGATGAGGGCTCCATCTATCAGGAAGGTGGGCAGGGAGCCTGGGGTGGGAGTTGGAGAGATGGTTGGAGTGGGGGAAACGGTTGGGGTGGGAGTAATGGACACGGTGGGGGTGGGAGTTGCAGCTGTTACCTGGACTGCCACATTAGGTGTCTTGTCTCCAAACCAGCCAACGAGGCCCTGGTTTAACTGCCACTGGAAGTTATAGGTGCCTGGAGTGGAAGGTGCGGTGACGGTGAAGTTGAAGGTTGCGTTTTGGTTGGGGAGGATGGGGGCAGAGGACATCGGAGCGGAGGCAACTCCCCAGGTTGTGTTGTCTGGGGGGTTCTGGGGTTTAATTCTCCAGGTATAGGCTTGATCTCCTCCCGCAACGAAAGTCCTATCCCAAGGGCTGTCCCCGGTATTTTTTAGAGTTATTGAAACGGGGTACTGTTGGCCCGCAGTCATGGTTGTTGGAACGCTTTGAACAATAAATTGTGTTTTTCGGTTTGAAAATTCTCTGGCAGCGGGCTGCATAAATAGCGTGTTCAGCGGATTGTTTTGCGGTATAAAAGTATAGTGTGAAAAAGACAGTGCTCTTATTTTTCTTTGAGGGGGACCAAAGACGGTTATTAACGGTCTCAAGCGGCCAGCATTATCAGTCCAGGTGGCAATACTGTAAGTGCCCGGTTGGAAGTCCATAAACGGCGTTGGGTTCCAAACCCACGCTCCTGCGATGCGAGTTCTTGCTTCGTCTAAGATTGCTTTGTGCTGGAGCAGTTGATTGTTCGGTTCCGGCCATTGGTATGCTGTGGCATTTCCACCGCCTCCAAATTCACCCAGAATAAGCGGCTTTTGTGAGGCGGCCACAAGTACGTCCATTGCGGTTTTAGCGTTTTCTGGTCCCTGGTAAAAGTGAATGCCATTAATGTCGGTTACGTCTTCAAGAGAAAACGGCTGACCGCCGCGGAGATTGTGGATGTCCGTGAATTTAACGAAATTAACGCCCTTGCTCTCAAGCCATGGCCAGCGATTATCTGAAGGTCGTTCAATGACGGCAGTTTCGCCGCTCACGGTAAGATGATTGGGGTCTATACTCCTTACCACATCAAGAATGCGCGTCACGTAGCTCAAAAGTTGTTCCTGATAACCAACTGCACGTATGGTACCGTTCAAAAGCATTTCATTGCCGACTTCGTATGCTAAAACGCCGGGTTCATTACGCATGGTCGTGGCAAAATTCCGAGCCCAGCGAAGGGTTTTTGTTTCCGCTTCGCTTCCGGGCGGCATGAGTCTCGCACCGCCAATGTCCGGGATTCCGCGCACATTGCAGGGGGTATAGGTTCCGTCCGGTTGGGGACATTCAAACCCGGGCACCCCAAAGAAAAGAGTCCAGGTGATGCGAATGCCCTGGCGGTATGCCATTCTTGTGAATTCAAGTAATCTGGCTTCGTAACCCGGTTTCCAGTAACCATCCAAATCTAGTCCTACCGCATTTAGCCGCATTGTGTTTATGCCGGTAACCTCGTGGAGCCATTGCAATTCTTTTTCTAACTCCTGTGGTTTCCACTGATCGGCATCGAGGTATTTCATGTTGCACCAAGCCTCGGTGCCTTCAGAGAAAGGACAATATTGTGTGACTGTTCTTGAGCCTAGCCAATTTGATCCCTTGGACCACCACGGCTGGCCGTTGAGCATGAGCTGTTTGCCTTGTACGTACACAAAATTGGTCTGCACGGTTCGATCGTTTTCAGCGGCAAAGAAACGGCTAATATCTATATCAAAATATCGAGTAACAACAAAACCGCCAATAAGAAATCCTACGAATACACTTAAAACTACGAAAATTTTAGGTCGCATCTTGGTTGGATATATTTTACCATCCTTGCCAAGATGCGCTAGGGGATAAATTACTTCGCGCGTTCTGCGTACTCTCCGGTTTCGGTATTGATGATGATCTCTTCACCCTCTTCAATAAAGAGGGGAACGTTGATGATAGCTCCCGTATCAAGTTTAACCTGTTTGTTTCCGCCAGTAGCGGTATCGCCGCGGATTGCCGGCGGTGCCTCAACGACTTTAAATTGCATTTTAATCGGAAGAGAAACGTTTATGACTTTGTCGTTCCAGCGCAGGGCTTCAAGAATTGTATTGGGTTTCAAAAATTTGCCCTGGTCTCCAATAATCTCGGCAGAAAGTTCAAAACGATTTGCCGGGTTTTTAGGATCTACGAACCAAAATTGGTCGCGGTGGTTATAAAGGAATTTTACTTCACTCCGAACCACGTCAGCCGGCTCAAAAACATCTGACTGGGCAAAGTTGCGTTCCAACACCTTTCCATTGAGAAGGTTGCGAAAACGGGTTTGCACAACCGGGCGTCGCTGCTGCATCTTTAAATGGTGGGTTTCTAAAACAATGCAGGGCTGGTCCTCAAATATAATATACGTTTTCGGTTTTAGTTCGTTTACTCCAAGTGCCATAAGCGCAATAACAGCCTGCCAGAGGCAGACCGCCTTTGATAAAAATTACCAATAAATACTATCAAAAATCGTTACGTACGGCAAGGGTTATCAAAAACATAAGGCCCCCGGCAAGGACAACGATCGGTCCCGGTACAACTCCAAACGCGTTGGCGGCAATAATTCCAGTGCCGGCCGTTATTGCGCCGAAAAACGCCGATAGTCTAGTGTAGCTTGTTAAATCTCTGGAAATATTTTTTGCGGCGGCGGCGGGAATGATTACCAATGAGCCCATAAGCAAAGTTCCAGCAACCTTGAGTCCGAGTGCCACCACAATTGCGACCATAAGCAAAAATATCAGGTTTATGTTTTTTAATTTAAATCTTGCGGAGTGGGCGAGATCCGGAGAAATTACCCCCAAGATCGTGCCCGGAATAATTCGGGGCATCACAAACAATACGGTTGATGTAAGTATTAATGTAAGAATTGCATCAAACACCCCGATCTTGGTGATGTCTCCAAACAAAGCTTCTAGTAGTTCTGGCTCCGGGGTGATAAGCAAGCCGATTGCCAAACTAATTGTAAAAAGAATTCCGACCAGAGTTTCCGGGGGCAGAGTAGTTTTTCTTTCCAATCCCCAGATGCCGATTACCGCGAGCGTTAAGGCAAAAAAACCTCCGATAAAAGGGTTTACACCAATAAGTAATGCAATAGCTATTCCCGGTAACGCGACATGAGACAAGGCGTCTCCAACCAGCGACATTCTGCGTAAAACCATAAATGAGCCAAGATAGCCTGCGCCAATGCCGACTAAGACCCCGACAAATAGTTGAAGTAAAAACGGGTTCATTAGTTTTTTATATGAGTGTGGCTGTCGTGGTGGTGCTCATAAAGTCCCGCCTCGTGTCCGTATAAATGTGAAAGCGCTTCGGAGTTTAAAACTTCCTGCGGATGTCCGAAACAGACCATTTTCCCGTTTATACAGACAACCTTGGTTGCGTAGCGATATACCATATTTAAATCGTGCGACACCACAATAACCGAAAGCCTCCTTTCGTCTTGCAGGCGCTTAAGCAAAAGATAAATAGCTTCTTCTCCGCCGGCGTCTATTCCCGTCGTCGGTTCGTCGTAAAGCAACACGTCCGGATGGTCAATTAACGACCAGCCGATCATCGCGCGCTGGAGTTGTCCGCCGGAAAGCGTGCCCAATCTCTGGTTTAATATCCTTTCATCATTTAGACCGACGGCATTTAAAACTTCTGAAATTGTGCCCTTGCTAGCTTTTTTAAAAGCAAAAAATTCACGCACGCTTAACGGTAAACTTGTATCCACTGCGATCCGTTGAGGAACATAACCGATATGCGCATCCTTTTTCCAAGAAATCGTACCGGAGTAGGGGACGAGCCCCAGAAGTGCGCGAATAAGTACAGATTTTCCGGCGCCGTTAGGACCGATAACCGCTAGAACTTCGCCCTTATGCAAATCAAAAGAAACGTTCTTTAGAACATCTCTCTCAAATTTAACACCAACTTGGTCTACGGTGAGTAGCGCTTCCATACGATTATTCAGTATATCACGAGATCTAAAACTTATTCTAAAACCGAGCCGATAAAATCTTTTTTACCATTGATAAACTCTTTTGCGGACATTGCGCGGCCGCCCGCGATCTGGATAATTTCTAGTGCAAGTGATCCATGCCCGGTTGAAACGACAATATTTCCATCTCTCTCACTGACCATTCCAATATCGTCATGATTTTCTTCAGTAGCCGGGTGAGCTTTTATAATTTTCAAAGTCTCACCATTCCACGTTGTCCAAGTACCAGGCTCGAGACCCAGTGCGCGTACACGATTGTAGATTTGTTCCACGGGACGAGACCAGTTTATTCGTCCATCGTCGCGGGTAAATACTTTTGCGAGCGTTGCTTGGGCATGATCTTGTTTTTGAGGTTTTATCTCGCCTGAAAGATATTTTTTTAGAGTTACGACCAAAAATTCAGCTCCTTCTTTTCCGTACTCTTTCAATAAGTCTTCGTAATAGAGATCTCCTGGTATGGCAATTTTCTTTTGATCTAAAATCGGTCCGCTATCCACTTCCGGCTCAAGGAGTGCAACGGTTACTCCACTTTCTTTGTCGCCGTTCATTATCGCGGTTTGAAGGGGGGAGGCGCCTCGATATTTAGGCAGGAGCGAATAGTGGACGTTTATAAAACCAAGCGGAACAGCGTTCAAAAATTCCGGCGGAAAAATCTTTCCGTACGAAATCACAATGCACAGATCGGGTCGTAACTCTCGAAGCTGGTTCAAAAATACACCGTCTCGCAATGTCGCCGGTTGAAAAACGGGAATACTTAATTCTTGTGCGGTTACTTTTGCGGGTGGGGGAGTCAGGGCGCCTTGCCTACCAGTCGGCTTGTCTGGCTGGGTTACCGCTCCGATGATATTAAAACCAGCTTTGCGGAGCGTGCGCAAAGTTTCCGCCGCTATTTCAGGAGTTCCGAAGAAAACTATTCTTTGTTTTTGATTTTCAGGCGGCATATTGATTAAATTAGTATTTTATTGTATTATATATTTAGGAGGAGTACATGCGCGAGATGCTTTTCGAGGTGGCGCCGTTAGTGCTTCCGGTCTCTGGTTTCCTTCTGGGGGTCGCGCTGGTCACGCTGGTTGCGGCGATCTGCGCCCAGGACGGATCGGTTCGGAAGTTCTTGCTGGGCACGAGCCTGGTGTTCGTCGTTGCACTCTTCGTGTTTGGCTGTTTCGGTCTCGTTGTCGCAATGGCGACCGTCAAGGAGGCACTGGTCGCCGGGGGCTCGTAGCCCCCTTTTAATTTCCCGAACGGTCTTTGATCGTGACCCCATTTAGATGATCTGTCTCATGCTGAAGTACTTTTGCCAGCATCCCGCGCGCCTTTATTTTAATCTTATTGCCATCAACATCGTACCCCTTAAATTTAATTTTCTTGGGCCTGCGGATCAATCCAGTAAAGCCGGGAATTGAAAGACAACCCTCCTCCATTTCATCCGCATCATTAGATGATTCCGTAATCTCCGGATTAGCAAAAGCATTAGGGATTTTATTTTCTTCGGCTAGTTTTTTATCAATCACAAAAAAGCGAAGGTCGCGCCCGATTTGATTTGCGGCCAGGCCGATGCCATTGGCTTCAAGCATGACCCCATGCATTTCATCGGCTAATTCTTTTATTTCCTTACCCCCAAACCAATCATCCGGCACGTCGTTTAAGCGTTTCTTTAGTAATGGATCAGGGAGGATGGTAAGTGTTGTTTTAGATTCCTTTGCCACGCCAATATTCTAGCGAAAAACCCAGATTTAGGCAATTAAACTGCGCTTCTTGGATCGGGTTCTATATACCAAGTTGTCGGGACGTATTTCAAAATAGTATCTAATCGCATGTCGGGCGAAATTTTTAGAAGAATTGCATAAGCGTATAATCCTTTTTCTCTGGCGGTAAATGCGGGATTTGCACCCATAATTTTTACAAAATCCGAAAGTTTGTCGTGCTGGATTGCTTGGTTGAGGCGGGCAAACAGCTCCCTGGCGGCAAACGACGCGCGCGAAGCCGTGTTGTGTCGGAAAGTAAGCTTCACAAGCCTACAAAACGGCGGGTATCCGAGTAATTTTCGAACCGAAAGTTCGTTTTTATAAAATTCTAGGTAATCTCTAGCAACAAAAGCTTTCAAGACCTCGTTTTCGGGGCGGAATGTCTGGATAACCAGACGTTGAGGTTGAAAATCAAGCAGGCATTCCATTAATTGAATAAATCTTTCGTCGGTGCGAAAGTCAGGGTTTGTCGCGAGTGTGTCGGCGGTGGGAACGATGATTAAATCAAAACGTTCCGAGAATCTGTAGCTAAAAATAATCGGTGTTGCAATGATAATCGTATTTGGTTTTTTTTTAATATTGTTCCAGGCCTCGTGTTCATGTTCTTCGGTTCGGATAAGGTCGGTGTCAAAAACAGCGGTCGGAGTATTTTCAATGTTTGAACGCACAAGCAGGCGCTGGATTGATTCTTCAATTTTTTGGCTTCCTGGCGAGCCAGACGGATAAAACTTTGTTCCTTTGCACTTCGGACACTCCTTCGGCCAATTCCTGAATGCGCCGCACTTATAACACACAAGCATTGATTCGCCGGCATCCGAAATCTTATTAACGCGCATCGGAATACTGCAATTTTCGCAATTGGTTGTCGTTTTACATCGTTCACAAACCAGGATCGCGGAGTATCCTTTGCGGCCGGATAATATGAGAATTCTTTTTTTATTCACAACGGCTTCTATGATCAGGTTTTGGACCCGCAGGCTTAAGAGGGGAATATCACTCCTGGATTCTTGAGTAAGGGAAATTATTTCTATAGAAGTTTTACTCTTTTCGTTTTTCTCGCTGACCAATTCGGATTGATAAGAATCGCTGACTGAAACAAATGAAGAAACAATAACCATCTGTGCGCCGGTTAGATCAGCGATTTGCCGTGCCGTTTCAACCGCTTCGTATTTTGGAGTAGTGTCCGATTTATAGCCTTCCTGGTCGGAATCAATAGCGATTATTTTTTTGAGATTGCTCCAGGGCAGGAATAATACTGAACGCGTTCCAATAACGATACTTGAATCGCCAGAGGCAATCTTTTGCCAAAGAGCGAATGACTCCGAGTTGGGCAATCTGCCGCGAGCGACGACGATATTCTTATTAAATTCTCTACACATATCTGCGAAGAAATCTATCATCTGGCGATCCGGGACAAGGATCAATGACTGACCTTCATTTCCTGAAAGACTGTCCTTAATTATTTTACGAATTGTTGTGCTATTTGCGGTTACTAACCTTGTTGGATTAATTTTGGTGGGGGAGGGGAGTTGTGTTTTTTGCCGATCCGAAAGAATATATTTTTTCTTGCCAAAAAATTGAGGCAGGACAGTTTTAAGCGCTAATCCGAGCGGGGCATAATACTGTTTTGCGAGCCATGCCGTAACTTTTAATTGGAGTGAAGTTGTTTGCGGAATTTCCGTAAAGACACCGACCAGTTTTTTTAGTTGAAATCCAGATTTTTTAACGGAGATTTTTCTACCAGTTAAAGCTTCGGAACCGATTACGATTGCTAAAACCTCTCGTCTTCCAATGGGAGCCTTAACGACTGCTCCATGGGGCAATTGAGTATCAAAATAGTAACTTAAAACCTGCGGCGCCTGGGGCGGTAAGGAGGCTAATGGAATAACTTCAATAATGTACATCCTGGCTAGATTGTACGGTAGATATAAATAAACGCGATATTGACAGCCGGCCGCCCCGCTTGTGGAATAAAGTCTGTTCGTTTTTATGGACGTTTGGGATATAATTAACCCAATGTCTGTAAGAGTAAGAATCGCCCCGAGTCCAACGGGGAATATGCATATCGGAACGGCCTACGCCGCGGCTTTTAATTTGTTGTTTGCTCGGCATAACAACGGCCAGTTTATTATAAGAATAGAAGACACGGATGTTGAGCGGTCAAATAAGGAGTATGAAAAGAGTATTTTAGACGGCCTTGAATGGCTGGGCATCAAGTCTGACGAGCCGGTAACACGGGATAGCGAACGCTTGGCGATTTACCGTTCGTATATAGAAAAACTTTTGGAATCAGGAAAAGCTTTTTGGTGTCACCACACTAAAGCAGAATTGGAAGCTGAACAAAAAGAGCAAATGGCCAACAAACAGCCCACGCGCCATGTTTGTTCAAATAAAAATACTGAATTGGCAAAAACACCCGGAGCCGTTATTCGATTGGCGGTTGAGGATGAAGATAATATTGTTGGATTTGAAGATGTTATTCGCGGAAGAATAGAAGTCAGTCAGCGCTCGCTTGGCGACTTAAGCATTGCAAAGAGTCTTGATACTCCGCTCTACAATTTTGCGGTCGTGGTTGATGATATAGAAATGAAAATCAGCCATGTCATCCGGGGTGAGGACCATATATCCAATACTCCCAAGCAGATACTTATTTACCAAGCATTAGGCGCTGAACTGCCAAAGTTTGCGCATATGCCGTTAATGCTCGGCACGGATCGTTCAAAATTATCTAAGCGCCATGGGGCGGTGTCGGTAGTGGAATATCAAAAAGATTACCTACCGGAGGCGTTAATGAATTTTATCTGTTCGCTTGGCTATACTTTTTCAAAAGAAATCATGACCTTCAACGAAATGGTTGAGGAGTTTGAATTAGAAAAGATGCATAAATCCGGTGCGATTTTTGATGTTAAAAAATTAAATTGGATAAACGCGCAGTATGCCCGCACTCTCACCCTAGATAAGTTAAGAGAAGTCACGGGGATAAAAGAAATTCCTAATTCCGCGGTAACGATCATTACCGAACGCTTGGAAAAACTAAGCGAGGTCTCTAATTTTAAATATCTTTGGCAGCGCCCCGATTGTGAGCCGGGATTATTGGCATGGAAAGAAGCACCCAATGACCAGACGGTCCGAGCCCTAACCGCAGTGAGGACAATCGTGGCGGATATTCCGGTTCTGGACGCTCCAGCCTTGCGTTCCGAGCTAGATGAACTTTCAAAAGATTACGGGGGCAGGGGAGCAGTATATTGGCCGTTTAGGGTGGCCTTAAGCGGAGAAAAAGCCTCTCCCGACCCCACAGGCATAGCTTCTGTAATCGGCCGAGAAGAAACGCTGGAAAGAATAAACCTTGCTTTGCGCAAGCTTGCTTAGTTATTAATAATGAATAATTTCCGATTATTAATTCTGACCGGAACCGTGTTGGTTCTACTGGCTGTGCTTCCAGTTTCTGTTAACGCACAGACCGATTCGGAAAGAATAGAAGACCTTAAAAATCAGATAGAACTTCTTGAAGCGCAGGCCGACCAGTATCGCAACGGTATTGCAAGTGAACGTGCAAAGGCGGCATCTTTACAGCAAGAGATTAATGTCATAAAAAAAGAGATTCAGTCCCTTGAAACACAAATCGTCCTTACGGATAAAAAAATAGGTAAAACCGAATTAGAGATCACGGGCGTCAGCAATAATATTAGTAGTACCGAGATCAATATCAATCGACAGAAAGAAAGTATCGGCCGCTTACTCCTGTTTCTTAATCAAAGGGATAGTGAAAACTTAATTGCGCTTTTGATGAAAAATGACAGTTTTTCAGAATTTTTCAGACAGGAACAATACGCAGAAAACATAAGCACCCAGCTCGTGTCGCTCATTGGAGAACTTAAACAAGTTAAAGAAAAACTTGCCGATGACCGAGCAGATCTCGAACAGTACCAAGGCCAGCTTGAGCAGCTTAATCAGGAACGCGAAGCCAAAAAGGTTTCTCTCGCCGGCGTAAAATCTGGCCGCGATACCCTCTTAAAGCGAACAAAGGGGCAGGAAGCGGAATACCAGCGCATGCTTGCGGAAGTGGAAAAGAAAAAGACCGAATTCTTCACAGAGTTACAGCAACTTGAAAACAAAGTTATCGCCGGAGGCTTGTATATTGTTCGTGTAACCGCACCCAAGGTTCCCCCGAAAGGGAAAATTTTTCAATGGCCCGAGGACGGTTACGTTATTACGCAAGGATACGGTTGTACAAAGTATTCAAAATACTGCTCTCCTCGCGGCCCGTACGGTACGGCCGGCCATAACGGTATTGATATGACAAGCGGCCGCGGTACGCCGATAAAATCAATAGGGGATGGAACCGTAATTGCAAATGGAACCAATGACGGATTCGGGAACTGGGTGGCAATCCAGCACACTAACGATCTTGTCAGCGTTTACGGGCATATGAGCTCGTTTACTTCGCGGGCAATCGTCGGCACCGCGCTCGGGGTCGGCGAAGCCATTGGTTACGAAGGCTCTACCGGAAATTCTACCGGTTCGCACCTCCACCTAAGTTTATATAAAGATTTCTTCACGTATAAGAACGAAAAAAAGAACCAACTCTACTTTAACTATTTTGAAGGCTCAATTAATCCTGCGAATTACCTATGATGGGCAAGATACTGATTCTTGGCGGAGGATTTGGAGGAATCCGTGCCGCTCTTGATCTTGAGAAGCGGCTTGGTGATAGTGCTTCAATAACATTGATTGATAAAAACGGGTACCACGCTTTTACTCCGTCTCTATACGAAGTCGCGACGGC
Source organism: Patescibacteria group bacterium (assembly GCA_038062135.1). Lineage (GTDB taxonomy): Bacteria > Patescibacteriota > Minisyncoccia > 2-02-FULL-40-12 > GWA2-44-9 > JBBTXT01. The sequence continues at coordinate 16,393 of JBBTXT010000012.1, forward strand.
TGATGGCGTGTTTGGGGATTCATTCAACATGCGCCTGCGAAAGACTATCTGCATACCGCATGCTGATATTTTCAAAAATAAAAAAATAAACTTTATTCAGGGCGAAGTGGTAAGGGTTGATCTTGAACGCAAAACTGTTTATACGCGTGGAGAAGGGGAGTTTAATTACGATTACCTCATTATCGGGCTTGGAAGCGAACCGGCCAACTTTGATATACCCGGCGTTGCGGACTATGCCTATCAGTTTAAGACCATTGAACATGGCTTGATGATAAATCAAAGATTGGAATCTATTTTTTCAGACATCAAAGAAAATCGTCGCGGACAAGGGATGAGAATAGTGGTCGCGGGTGGCGGATTTACAGGTATTGAATTTGCGGCCGAAGTTGCGGTGAGCGTCCGCAGGATGGCTCGTGAATACGGCATTAATCAGCGCGCAGTACAACTTACGATTATTGAGGCTAGTGATCGCATCTTGCCGGACATTTCTGATGGCGACCGCCGGATTATAATAGACAGACTTACTGGTCTGGGTGTTGTGGTTGTGGCGGGGACCAGGGTGCAGGAGGTCGATCCCGATTTCATCAAGCTCTCAAACGGCCAAACTCTGACGAGCGATTTAACCGCTTGGACCGCTGGAATACGGCCGAATAGATTTTTAAAAGAGATAATCGGACTTGCGCTTACTGAACAGGGCAAGATTATCGTTGATGAACATCTGAATACCGCCGCCGACCCGACAGTATTCGCCGTTGGAGATGCTGTTGAGTTTATAGATCACAGAACAAAAAAATCTGAGCCGTCACTTGCGTATGTAGCTATTAATCACGGAAAAATAGTTGCGGAAAATATTATCCAAAGCATTAATAAAAAAGAATTTAAATCCCACCTTCCGTTTACGCAGGTTTGGGTGGCTCCGGTCGGCGGTAAGTTCGCCGTTGCTCATCTGGGAAGCTTCGGTACGTTTAAGGGAACACTCGGGTGGATTATAAGAGGGTTGGTTGACCTGAGGTACTTCATGTCTATTCTACCATGGCTCAATGCTTTGAGATTGTTCCGCGAAGACGTAGAGGTATTTACAAAAAATGATTAATGTTGTCTTTTATGTTTTGAGTAGGGAAGTGGGGTGCCCGATGGGGAGGGGTATAAAACAGGAAATAAACAAGGCGAGTTAACAGAGAACAAAGACACTGGGGAAAATATTTCTGATACTAAAATAGGCGATACGAAGTGGTGAATTTAAGTTTTTGAATTATTAGGATTTTAGAACGATTCATAAGGATTCTTTTGTATATAATGTCGCATAAGCCACATTGTGCGACTGTGTTAATGCTTTAAAACACCACTTCCCCGGCCAAAAAATGGACTCTTTAAGCCTTGTGGTTATATTCCCGAACGGATACAATGGACTCCATGCCAAGACTTGTATTTGATATAGAAACGGTGGGAGCTGAATTTGAAAGCCTGGATGAAACCTCGCAGTCTTCCCTTCTCCGCTACGCCCAGACCCCAGAGGATGAAGAGGAAATAAAACAGCATACCGGATTTTCCCCGCTCACGGGACAGATTGTAGCGATAGGCATTCTTAATCCGGATACCAACAAGGGTGCAGTTCACTTCCAGGCTCCTGAAGCGAATTTAAAGACCGTTGAGGAAAATGATGTGCAGTATATCCCCTCTACCGAAAAAGAAATTCTAGAAAACTTTTGGGAAGTCATTCGCTACTACGATCAGTATGTAACTTTTAATGGCCGCGCTTTTGATTGTCCGTATATTATGATCCGTTCCGCTATTCTGGGCATTAAGCCCTCGCGGAACCTGATGCAATATCGGTACAGCACCGAAGCACACATTGACCTCCTTGATCAGCTTTCTTTTTACGGCGCGGTGCGAAAACCGGGCAACCTGCACCTCTGGTGCCAGGCGTTCGGAATCACCAGCCCCAAGGCCAAGGGCGTATCCGGCGACGACGTGGCGCGCCTCTTTAAGGAAAAAGAATTCCTCAATATCGCCCGCTATTGCTTTGACGACATCAAAGCGACCGCCGAACTCTTTCGGCGGTGGGAGAAGTACGTCAACATCAAATGAAGTACAAGAACCTTGAAGAGTTTAAAACAAGCTCCGGCTACGATGTTGATGGTCTTTGGTATCCTCGGGTAACCTCTATTATCTCCATCAAAGCTAAGCCGGAGCTTTATCGCTATTACGGCGGTCTCCCCAGCTTTGCGGCCGGTGAGGCAATCAAAGAACGCTCTGCCCTAGAGGGTCAGGCGGTTCATAGCGCCGTTGAATCTATTTTAAAGCGAGAACACGCAGAGATCCCCCGCCATATTCAGCCGGCCGTGGATGCGTTTATTGAATTCGCCCGTCATCATCAAATCAATCCGCTTAAAATAGAAGAGCGCGTGGCAAGCAAGACTCATCGCTATGCCGGAACGATAGATGTTTTGGCGGAAGTGGACGGTGTAGTGGGTGTTTTGGACATTAAAACTTCGCAAGCTATTTATCGCGATTACGGAATGCAGACGGCGGCATACGTTGAAGCGTTTAAAGAAGACCCCAACCTTCCCCCGCTCACAAGTTGGATTTTAAGATTGGATCAAGCGCAAGTATGTAATCTGTGTGGGGCCAAAATGCGCTCCAAGGGCGGAAACACAAAAATTAGAAACAACACAAAGAGTTGGCGAAATAATTGCCAGCACGAATGGTCAGAAGTTAGAGGTGAGTATGAGTTTCAAGAAGTCCCCGATTTTGAACACAACATCAAAGCATTCCTTGGCGCTAAAGCGCTATGGGAATGGGAACACCACGAGTTTTTAGAAAAAATTTAATAAAAAAGCCCGCTACACTTGATTTTAAGCGGGAAAAGTGTTATGATATCTATGAACGTATTTAAGGGGGAGGAACCGTAAATGAAGAGTAATATCGTCTTTGTGATCCTAGTGATCCTGCTGGTTGGTGTCACTGGGAGACGTTGCCTCGTCGAGAGTAGGATGAACAAAGACGGCAAGAAGTTCGACGAGGGCTACAACGACGGGTGTGCCGACGTAAAGAGCAAGACGGGCAAGAAGGCGTTCTACGTCAAGCAAGATGGGCCGTATGTGCTCGGCTACAACGCTGGGTACAACGACTGTGTGACGGCCAGACCGAGCCGGTGACCGGGATGCCGGGTGGGTGTGCGCAAAGTATCGCGCCACTCCCCGGCTATTTAATTTTTATAAACTTATTGGCAATTACCTGCTAGAGTATACCCCGCTGTTTCAGCCGCCTGGGCGGTATCAAACCAAATTTGATTCTCTGGATTTATTTGTTTTGCTCCGGCGCACCAGATATGATGATACTTCTTAGAACTAGAATTTTTTGAAACGACAACGCGCGGATCCTTAGGTTGCGGAGCTTTTTGAACAACGGTCTTATCCCCCTCTGTTTCTTGTGCTCCGGAAACGGCATTAAAAATTGAGGCATCCTGGGTTACTTTCAGGGGCGACTTTTGAACGGCCTGCATGCCGCCGAGGTTGTAGCTGATAACGGCTATCATGGCGACAGAAGTCACCATAAAAAGCTCATAGGCGTAGGATTTGACCCATTTGGCCATTTTTGCTATCATATTCGTGCTTTTATTCTAACACAGCTATGGCACATACAAAGGCAATAGGAACGACACAACTAGGCCGCGATTCACGGCCTAAGTACCGTGGCTTAAAACTCCACGACGGCCAACCGGCCAAGGCCGGAAGTATTATTATTCGCCAAACCGGGAGCTCGTTTTGGCCGGGAGAAGGTGTCCGACAGGGTTCGGATTATACTATTTACGCTGTTATAACCGGCAAGGTAAAGTTCACAACTAGGCTAAAAAAGAACTACGACGGCTCCAGAAAGATTATGAAGATCGTCAATGTGGTTGCTAAGTAAATCAGCTAACTAAAACACCCCAGGCGGGGTGTCTTAGTTAGTCTTGATCCGTGGCCTAGCGGCCTTCCTTAGCGGTAATATTAACCTTTATGGTAGCGGATACTTCGTTGGTAAACTTTATCTCAACTTCATGTTCCCCGACGGTTTTGATGGCGTGTTCATGAATATGGATGGCATCCTCCGCTACCTCATACCCAGTTGATTTCTTAAGCGCTTCGGCGATCTCTTTTCGGCCTACCGCCGCAAAGAGCTTGCCGGATGAATTTGCTTTTTCCGAAAGTTCCAATACGACATCTTTGAGTTTGTCAGCAATTTCTTTAGCTTGAGCTTCCTCAATTTTTGTCTGCTCGCTCAGCTTTTTCTTTAAGTTCTCGGCTTCTTTAACCGAATTCGCGCTGGCCGCTTTAGCCATGCCGTGAGGGAGTAAATAATTGCGGGCGTAGCCGTCCGCAATTTCTTTGATATCCCCTATCTGTCCGACTCCGCGTATGTTTTTTAAAAATATAACTTTCATAGATAGTATCTTGAGCGAACGGCTGCCCCTTCTCGCCGAACTCACGGAGGCGGATTAGCTTGGCCGGACTGGTAAAATCTTGCAAGACCAGTCCGTAATCCGCCGAGTGTGTAGGCCCCATGACGCCGCCGGAGCGGCATGAGGGCTGGTCTGGCGAAAGGGATTGCCGTTCGCGTAAAGCCTAGGGATTATTGACGATCTTGATTGCCCTGTCAAGCTGCGGGTCTTTACCCGGTTCGCCGATTGTTATCTCGCCTTTTTTGAATGCCTCCGGGTCAATGGCAATTTTTACATCCGCCTCAATGCCGGTTTCTGAAATTGAAACGCCGTTCGGGGTAAGCCACTTAGCGATCGTAACCTTAAGCGATGAACCATCGGAAAACTTCTCCAGTTCTTGGACGGAACCCTTGCCGAAACTCTTTTCTCCAACAAGTGTTATGCCCCTGTTATCATGCACGGCGCCGGCCAGGATTTCAGAAGCGGACGCCGAACCGCCGTTGATCATAAACGCCGTCGGATATTCGCGAAGCGCTGCGTTTCCGTCCGTTCTATACTCGCGACGAGTTTTATCGCCGAACTCCTGAATCGTAACGAGGCTGTTGCGGGACAAAAACCAGCCAGCTGTCGTAACCGAAGAATCTAATAGGCCGCCCGGATTGTTGCGAAGGTCTACGATAATTTTTTTAGCTTTGGACTGGGTGATTTCTTTTACGATATTTTCAAACTCACGATCCAGATTCTGGCTAAAGGTCGTCAGCTCAATATAGGCAATATCGCCGTCTAGCATCTTCCAAGTTGCGGCGGCAACCTTGATTACATCGCGCACAATAGTTACTTCTCGAGTTTCAGAATCAGTTCCCGAGTTGATGGTAAGGGTAACTTTTGTACCCTTTGGCCCGCGGATCTGTTTAACCGCTTCCTCAACCGAAATTCCTTCCGTTGATTCTTCGTTAATTCTTAAAATTCGGTCTCCAGCCTTGAGACCGGCCTTCATTGCGGGGCTGTCTTTAAGCGGAGATATTACAACCAGCGCCCCGTCGCGTTTTCCGATTTCCATGCCAACGCCGCTGAATGCTCCAGCAATATCTTCTTCAAATTTTTTGCTTTCTACCGGTTCAAAAAATGTCGTATAAGGGTCCCCCACGGCTCCAACCATGCCCTGAATGGCCCCGTATACCATCGCACGTGTGTTGAGCTTACCTTGGTCCACGTAGCGATCGCGAAGAGTTGTCCAAACCTGCCAGAAAAGGCTGAAATCAACATCGTTGGGTTTGCCCAGGTCTTGGTTAATCAGATTCTCAAGAGCGGCGGTAACCGCGCCGTTACCCTCTTTGTGAGCAAATAGAAACCCTCCGCCAAAACCAATAGCGAGGGAAACGATTATAGAAGCTATTAAAACTTTTCTTCCGATTAATTCCATTTTATTTTCTTTTTGGGCGAATGCCGTGAATGAAGAAGTATCGAATGCCGTCGGTAAGGTGCCAGCGTGCCTCCCGCTTAAATATCAGGTCCCACAACGGAAAGCCGCCTTTTGAGCTGCGGCCTAGATAGTGATACAGCTTGGCGCCCGGATAATAGACAACCTTCAAGCCATTTTCCCAAAATCGGTGAGCCCAGTCAACATCGCTAAAATAATGAAAAAGTTTTTCATTCAGGAGGCCGATCTTTTCCATAGCTTTACGAGACACCATCATTGCCGCTCCGGATATCCAATCCGGCTCAATAATCTGTTTTGGGTCCGTGTCGTGCATCAAAAAAGAATCAAGGATTCTTTTTCCGCCTGGCAACTCCGGCAATCTCCGGTAGATAACCGTTAACGGCGTGTAAAAACGAAAATAAGAATCCTGGTGCGTGTCGGTGAAGTTTAACAGTTCCGGGCCAATGAGTCCGATTTCCGGGTGCTGGCGATGAAAATCTAAAAGAGATTTAATCGCGCCGGGGCGCACGATAATATCGTAATTTAGCGACAGGATATATTCTCCCCTTGCAGCGCGAAATCCTTCATTGACCCCGCGTGTATAGCCCGTGTTCTCCTTTAACGGCAAGAGGCGCAGGTTCGGAATCTTACCCACAAACTCTTCCAAGACTACATTTTGAGTCTCGGGGATGGTCGCATTGTCCACAACGATTGTCTCGGTGGTTATATCGCGGGGCAACGCTTCGGCCAGCGAATTTAAACACATCCTAAGCATTGCGGGATTGCGGTAGCTTAGGATGGTAATAGAGAGGTCGTATGATTCTTGGGCACTCATGGTTTGGCCGGAGTCAGGGTTCCTTTAAAGTAATCCTGAATAGTCTTTAGGGTGTCGTTCTTTGGAAGGAGAATATAAATTTCTGGAATATCCGGGTGGTAGAGCAGGTTGTCGGGCGACAGAACCTCTCGGCGCATTGAACCGGACACGTTTTCAAAGTCCTTAGCCAGATTAATCAGTGTTCCGGTGTCGGTCAAATTAAAATCTGTCGTAATATGATTGCGAACGGTATTTAAGAAACTTAATGCATCCAAGGGATTTGATAATAGGTCCATCTGTCCGACTTTTGTTTTTATGGCGCTGATAATTTGTTGCTGTCGACGGGCGCGGTCAAAGTCACTGGATGAATAGCGGGAACGGGCATAATAAAGGGCTTGTTCGCCGTTTAGGTGGTTTTCCCCGGCCGGCAGAGAAAATTCGTAACCCCACTGACTTTTTTCATAAAAAGGCTTATCAAGCGTTACATCAATGCCTCCAAGCCCGTCAATTATTTGTTTGAAGGCGGCGAAATCAAACACGACGGCGTTATCTATGTAAACTCCGGTAACCTTTGAAAATAGTTGGCGTGTTTTTTTGAGGCCGAGCGTTTCATAGGCCGCATTTATTTTATTGGCGTGCTTATCATTAAAGTAAACGTATAAGTCGCGCGGAATTGAGACCAGTGATGAACGCTTAGTTTGGCGATCGTAACTGAAAAGCATGATTGTGTCCGTTAACAATCCTCCGTCAGGATCATCCTTACCCCGCAAGCCGAGAATAAGAATATCCAGCCGGTCCTTTTCTTCTTTCGGCAAAACATATTCGGATAAATTGAGCTTATCTTTGGCAAACGGGAAAATCAAAGCCTTTTCATCTTCTGTTTTAGTGTTGTTGCCGATAACATCAATTTCTTTATTAAAAAAACCTTTAACCCACCATAAAACGCCGCCCACAATGACGGCTAATATCGCCAGAAAAATAGTTTTCTTGGTCAGGTGCATGCTCGCTATATAAACCAACGATGAATCTCGGACGGTGTAACTCGCGCTGCCGCCATAACCATTTTTCGGCGGCGGAGCATTTTAGGCAACAGTTTTAAGAATCTCACGATTTCAAGAAACATTGCCCGCTCAAATAAAATCCAATACCCAAATGTTGCAATCTCGCGGATTAGTATCCGCGGCGCATCCTTCAGAATATTGATTATATAGTCATTTTTGATGATTGTAAATCTAACATTTGACCAATCTAGGCGTCTCTTGTGTATCGGAATAGAGCGACGCAATGACAGTCTTTTTACCTGTCCGAGAACAGGAATTTCTGCGGCTCCTTTTGTCGTTGAACGGTCGTGCCATCCGATCATACTCGGAACAAACAACTGTTTCCATCCGAACATGTTTATGCGCCAGGCAATATCTAAATCATCCCCATACCAAAAGTAATCCGGATCGGCTATTTTATCCTCAATGCGAATGTCTTCAAGCGCGGTGCGCCGGAAAAAAGGAACGGCACCTTCAACTCCGAATATTTCCTCGGATTTATTATATTGCCCGAAATCGCGCTCCCCGTGTCCGATATTTCCAATTTTTCTGGATTTAAATATTTTAAAACCGCAAGTATCTATTATCTTTCCGGAGCGATATGAATTATTTGCGAGCTGATCAAAGTGATACTGATAAAGCTTGCCTTGGATTGCCCCGATCCTCGCATCTTTTTGTATTTCCCCTAAAGCGTACGACACAAATTCCTCCTCTATCATTACATCCACAGAAAGAGACACAATATATTCTCCCGTTGCGTACTCCAGCGCTGCCTCCTGTCCAGGCCACGTGCCGAGGTTGGTCGGATTCTTTACCATCTTAACGCCGGGAAATTCCTGGCTGACGATTTCTCTTGTGCGGTCGGTTGACGCGTTATCAAAAACAACAACTTCGCAGTTGGGATACTTTTGTGCTAGCGTCGCGCGCAAGCAGTGGCGGATATATTTTTCGCCGTTATAAACAACGACGACAATGCTAACGAGAGGAGATTGTTCCATTTTCTTTAACGTCAGCTACCAAGCCGACAGTTACTACAAACAACAAGAATGCTCTTTCATCAAATAGAGCAACATCAGTCAGTGAGTAGGCCATAACCCAGGGGATGTATAAAACCAACGCTCCAAAATAAACGGCGAGGGATGCGTCTTTTGTGGCGACGAAATTTTTGTAAGCCGTACTGAATAGCCGCCACAGCAACCAGATTGAAATAATAAGTCCTAGTACGCCGATCTCTGCCGCAATGTTCAGATATATGTTATGTGCCGATGATCCTGCCTTGGCGAGGAATATCTTTTGATCAAGCACTACCGGAAAGTTTCCGATGCCGACTCCGAGCAGTGGGTGTTCTTTAATTGAGCTTATGGATTTTTTCCAGATTTCAATTCGTTGCGCATTAGAAGTTTCCCCAAAATCAATTATTGAACGTATCCGGCCGGCGAGCAGGCTCCAGTCCCCTTTTGAGAGTAAAAATTGAGGCGAAGTAAAAATCGGATAAGCTAAACTGAATAACATAAAGAATAGAACCAGGAATGAGGATGTGTAAGAAAATAGCGCTCTCCTTTCCCTGGATACTCCCTCCTTGCGTGCATATAAGGCCATTAGAACGGCCAAAACAACAACTCCTATACTGGCAGCCCAAATACCCCTTGTACCGCTTAAAATGGCGATTAGAAAGGCCAGGGGCACCCAAAGGATAAACAGAGTGGGGCGGGTTCGGACAAGCTGTTTTAGGCTTAATCCCAAGCTGGAAATCTTGCGGGTTGCGACAGCAAATAGCGCCGGGATTCCCAACAGCACAAATATGGGAAATGAATGAGAATCCGGGAATAAAGAGAAAACGCGCAGGGACAACTGGTCTCCGTAATAGGCAAACCATGTGTTGCCCAACCGGACAGCAATATCTGACCACACCGCCCCAAACTGTCGCATCTGAATTCCCTCGCCCCAGACCCGCATGAATTGGTAAATGTCTATAAAATATGTGGCGATGACTTGAATGTATCCTGCGGTAATCGCTAAAACGGTTGCAGTAGCGATACTTTTGACTAAGCGACCCGCGACAAGCGACCCGCGACAAACTAAGTCATAAATAATGAAACCGATCAACGAAAGATTTAAAAAATATATGATTCTCTTTATTGCCACGATTTTATCCGGTGCGACAAATACCGATATAATTGCAATTAAAAAAAGCGTAATAAGCGCTATCGCCGTCTTTGATCGCAAAATTCTGCGGAACAGATCATAATACCTTGTCGCTTGTTGCTTGTTGCCATATTGCCACAGCCAGCGGCCAAACAATATAAGCGACAAAATCCGCCAAGTGTTGAAGTTATCAAAAGTCGGCGTCAGCGGGAGCGCTAAAAAAAGAGGTATAGAACGTACAAATAAATTAAGCGCATCTTCAATTGGCGCCAGGAGCGTGTAGAGCGCTAATCCGCTCCCCAGCCAGAGGGCAGCCTGTCGGGGAATAATTCCCAAAACAATCAAGACAAAGAGGATAATTTCCAGCACAAAAACCGCATTTAGCGGCGTTATTAGAGCTCGTAATCTGGCGATCATAATTTATTTACCCTAGCACAAAAAAATGGGTTTTAAAACGTTTTCAGTGCGTCCAGCAGCCGATCTGCGTGAGATTTCCAAGTAAACTGGCTAACAACGCTTGGGGCCGAATTAAGTATCTTTTCCCGGCGATCTGTGTCAGTTAGGGTATCCCTCAATGTATTATAGATTGATTCAATGGTTATCAGTTCTGGAACCATAAAAGCATTATCTCCAAAAAGTTCATGGCTTAAGGTGTTGTCGGCCACCACCGGAATACTTCCGTGTGCAAGCGCTTCAAGCGGCGGCAAACCAAATGCCTCCCTGCTTGAAATGTACGTTATTGCCTTGGCGTGTTTGTAGAGCGACGATAGTTCCTTGTCTGAAACATTTTTCCGATGTATGGCGCGAGACGAACCAAGGCGATTGTTAATTTCATTGATTAGGCCATCAATAATTAGCGGCGAATATTTATCCGTTCCAACGAATATAAAATCCAGGTTCGGAAACTCCGGCGCCAGTTTTTCAAACGCCAAGAGGGTTTCTCTAAGATGCCTGCGCGGGAACGCCTGGCCAACGAATAAAACAAAGGGTTCAGGGGTTAGGGTGTAGGGTTTAGTAGCAACAGAAGGCAAATCAACTCCGAGGTGGTTTACGGCAATCCTATCCGGATTAATTTTAAAAAGCCGAACTAGTTCCCGTTTTGATGTTTCAGAAATAGCCATAATCTTGGTTGCAAATCGGGCTGCCCAGTTGCCAAACACCCAGTATGCCAAGCGATGATGAGGACGTTGATCAGGAGATCGCATTTCGTAATAGATATCGTCAGTTAGAAGAACGAGCGATTTTCCCCAGAAAATTATCGGCAGCATGTAATTTGGGAAATACATCGCGTTTAGTCGGGCAAACCAAAGCCGGATCGGTAAGAAAACATAGTAATAAAGAACAAATGAGCGATATGAAAATGGCTGCCAAACTACCTCTTTAATAAATATCGGATTATCTAAGAACGGATAATCAGGAATTTTTGATTTAAAGTAAAGATAAAAGCGATGTGTCTTGGCCAATTCCGGTCGGCGCGAAATCTCTTCAAGCGTCTTTAAAATGATACGGGCGATGCCGAACGTGTCTTGCTCAATTGATTCACACTCAATACCGATTCGCTTCATGGTTGGAGTTTTCCAAATCTGTGTGCCCTATAATCAAATATACCGGATAAAATTGCTTGCGAAGCCTCTTTTTTTGAACGGAAGAATGCGATCTTAATTAACTGCCCGATGATCAGGATAACCACCCAGAAAGGTAAAAATGTTTTTACGGCGTTGAAACCGTTTACGTGTGCAAATAATAAATTATTTCGCGCGTGGTAACGCAAAAGCATTGGGTTGCCGAGTTTTTTAGTAGATGCGGAGCCGGCGTGTTCAATGATCGGTCCCTCCAAAGGTATAATCTGAAACCCCGCCTTTCTTGCCCGCATGCTAAAATCCGCGTCCTCAAAATAGAGAAAGTATCTTTCATCCCATAAACCGATTTTTTCAACCACCGAGCGATGAAACGCCACGCCTCCACCAATGGCGTATATATTTCCCGATCGTTTCCTCGCTTCAGCGAGACTGTAGATATGCGGCAAAGTTATTGAGAACCACTTGATTAATCCGGCATATGCGACATGATCCCCCTCTTTCAAGGGGATGTTTGCAAGACAGGGCTGGGTTTTAGACAGTTCTTCTAGGAGCCTGGTTACAAAGTCCTGTTTAACCAGCGTATCGTTGTTTATGAGGGCGATCCATTCGGCGCCGTCAGCCACGGCCTGTTTGATGGCGAGATTATTGCCAGCAGAAAACCCATTATTTTCCGCGCTTGCGATAAAAGAAATATCCGGCGTTTGCGCGCTTTTGACCCATGATTCCAGAGTATTTTTATCTTCCGATTCCGAGGCATTATCAACCACATACACGCGCACGTCGTGTTCAAGCTGGTTTTTGAGAGATTCCAGAAGAGCAATCGTGCGTTCTGCGTTATTGTAATTAACCGTTATGAGTGCGAGGCGCATGCGCAGTTATTATTTAGGGGTCCCCATCCTAAATTATGTTTTTTATTTCTTTATTAAAATGTTCGCGGGAAAACTTTTCTGCCGTTGCCAACATTGCCGCCTTGTCGTAATTCTCCAGGTTTTTATTGAGTCGGAAAACCGCTTCAGCAAGCACTTCCGGCCGAGGATCGTTAAAGAACTCACCTGTCACTCCTGCTTGAATTATCTCGGTAGCCCCTCCTCTTTGGAGCGCCAGTACCGGAACTCCGCTGGCGATAGCTTCTACCGCCGTAAGCCCAAAATCCTCTTCCTGGGGCATAATAAAGGCCTTGGCGTGCTTATACCAGGTTACCACGGCGCTATCCGGCTGGAAACCTAAAAAGCGGATGTTTTGCTTGGCCTGCTTCTCAAGCTCTGTCCTCATTGGGCCTTCTCCTATTATATAAAGCGGGTAACCGAGCTTATTAAACGTTTCAATAGCGACATCAACATTCTTATTCGGATAAAGGCGCGACACAATAAGATAATACGGTTCTTCAATTGGCCGCGGTTGAACAGAAGCAACATCAAGAGTAAGTGGCGGATAGATAACCTGCGACTCGCGTCCGTAATACTTTTTTATTCTTTGCTGTGCTGTTTCAGAAATGGCCACGAACTCATCAACCCTGTCTGCGGCATGGCGATCCCAAATGCGCAAAAGATGCTGGCCAATCTTTTTAAATATTCCCTGTTGGTTTTTAGCATCATCCCAGAGTTGGCGCGCCGGACTGTAGCAATAGCAGATGTGTTTCGTTCGCGGACGCGTAACCACTCCCTTAGCAAAAAACGGCGATGAAGAAATAACCACATCAAAACCGGACAAATCAAAAGACTCTATCGCAATCGGCATGAATATTGCGAGCTTTGGGTAGATGTTGAATATTCCAGGTACTTTTTGGAGGAAGCTTTTTTTTATTTCAGCTTCGGGAAGATGAGCTTGAGTAAACTCTTTCTTTGCAAACAGCGTATAGATGGGTGCTTCGGGAAAAGTTTTGTGCAGTTCAATAAGCACCCGTTCGGCGCCTCCGAGCTGAACCATCCAATCGTGAACGATAGCTATTTTCATTGCGCAATTAAACCATCAGCAGTTGCACGAGCGTAGTTAAAGTCTTTGTAATGATTCGCGTATTTAATAATCGCATTAATACTTGCTATCTGAATTACCTCCCCTTGAGGAGTTAACCCAACACCGAAGGTGTCTTTTGGCCACTGAAACAGGTATTTATCAAAAAACTTTGTGGAAGAATCATTTATTAGGGTAATTTCTACTAATACACCGCCCCATTCGTATGCTCGTTTGTGAGAAAAATGTTTCTTAGTCACCTCTACGATGCCTGGTTGAGTCTTTATCCATTCTTCAAGAAGTGAGAAGTTTTTTGCGGGATAAATAAAATCTATGTCTTTATGCTCACGTGGAGGAATAAGAGCGTGTAATTCCTGTGCCCATCCTCCAAAAAGCCATACATTTATACCAGCACTTTTGAGCTGCTCATATACCCCAAAAAGGAATTCGGAATTATTAGTTGTTCCCATCAGGCTTATCTTTTCGCAATAACGTTTTTCTTGTAGACGTCTAAGTTTTCTAAAACAATGCCGGTTCCGCGGGCTACACAAAAGAGCGGATCATCAGCAATACGGGCAGGTACGCCGGTAACTTTAGTGATGAGCTGGTCTATGTTGCGTAATAACGCTCCGCCGCCCGAAATTACGATGCCCCGATCCATAATATCCGAGCAAAGCTCCGGCGGGGTTACTTCAAGCACGCTTTTAATAATCTGTATGATTTCGCGCAAGTGTTCGCCAAGGGCTTCGGTAATTTCGTTAGAGGTAATCTCAACCGTTTTAGGCAGTCCGGTTGCAAGGTCGCGCCCACGGACGCTTATCTTTTCTTCGGCCGCCTGTTTTACAGCGCTACCAATGTTTATTTTAATGATTTCAGCAGTGCGTTCGCCGATAGCAAGGCCATGCTTCTTTTTAGTGTAGTCAACAATTGCGGCATCCAATTTGTTGCCGCCGATGCGCACTGAAGACCACGAAACAATGCCGCCCAAAGAAACAACAGCTAGTTCGGTTGTGCCCCCGCCGATGTTGAGAATCATACTCCCCACCGGATTGTTAATTGGAATCTTTGCGCCGATGGCGGCGAGGACTGGTTCTTTAACAAGGTAAACGGCCTTAGCGCCCGCATCAAGCGTTGATTCAATGACCGCGCGTTTTTCGGTTGAAGTAATTCCGGCAGGAACGGAGATTAAAACTTCAGGCTTAAAAAAATCAAATACCCCCGCGCCCTTTCTTATAAAATACTTAAGCATTGCGCCGGTGACGCGGTAGTCCGCGATGGCGCCGTCCACCAAGGGGCGGGACACAATAATACTATCCGGCGTGCGGCCGATCATCTCTTTTGCCTCGTTGCCTACCGCGAGGATTTTATTGTCTAAAACGGAGATGGCGACAACCGAAGGCTCATTCAAAATAATCCCCTTTTTCGGGACGAAGACTACGGTGTTGGTAGTACCTAAATCAATGCCTATTTTCTTAGCCATACGCTCATAGACTCTAGCCCGAACCTGGATTTTTTACAAGGTAATCTGTATTATGGATTACATGACCAAAGGAACTCGCAGGTTTGCATTCTACATTGCCGTTATTGTTTTCATCGGCGCCACCTATATAGCGATTTTATATGCCCAAGGCTACAAGTATAGCGCCCAGGAGCACCGCTTCATCAGAACCGGCGCGATTAGCCTGAATGCCAACGCCGACGCTAAGGTGTTTGTGGATGATGAACTTTCCGGAACAACCTCGTTTTTAACCAACCGATTTAGTGTAGACGGCCTTCTGCCCGGCCAGTATTCAATTCGCCTTCAGCGCGACAACTACTCAAGCTGGCAAAAAGTCCCAACGGTGCAAGAGGGGTTTGTAACAGATTTTCCAAAAGTTTTGATTTTGCCTTTAGACGATGAAAACCTTGCCAAGCTCGCTAGCGAGGCGGCCGAAATATTTGCATCCAAGCCTACTCCAACGCCTACCTTAACCGTAAAACCGACCCCTACACCCAAGGCGACAATTAACCCCACCGCAACACCTTCTCCCACTCCAACCGAACCTTTTGTTTTGAAAAATAAAGTCCTGACCTGGCAAGAGCAAGGCGGTGAACCGCAGGAATTAGCCAAAAATGTTGCTGGATTCATAGTCTCCGAAAGCAACAAAAAAATGGCCTGGTGGACATTTAATAACGAACTTTATGTAATGTGGCTTGCCGACACCGACTATCAGCCCGCCAAAAAGAAGGGCGATCGCGAACTGGTTACCCGCTTTGCAACTAGCATCAATGATATCGCCTGGTTCCGAGGTGATGATCAAGTAATCCTCTCATTCAAAACCGGCTACCGCATCGTAGAAATCGATACCCGCGGAGGCGTGAATATTATTAAGATCTAACGGCTGGCTTGACTGACTTGGACGGGGTCCTGCCCCTCCCACCCCATACGTGCTCAAAAGACTGCGCGCGTATGGGGTCCCCGTGAGGGCCACCCCTATGCGACCATAAAGTATGTTTCTAATCCTTCAAGGTGACTGTTAGGGGCGTACTATAAGTCTCAGTCAAACCCTTACTTTTAGGGTCTAACGCCTTAATGTTAAAGGAGTAGTCCCCTTCCTTCTGTATACCAAGAGCATTTATGTTGACAACAAAACGATTACGCAACATACCCGAAGGAATAATCAACTCTTTCGTCATTTTGCTAACTTCCTTATTGTTAGAGTCATTAAAGCTTACTTCTGCAATAAACTTAATTTCGTTTTCAATAGAGCCCTTATCCCACAAAGTTACTAGTTCAAACTTTATGGGAACGATTTTATAACCTTTTTTATTTTCAGGAAGGCTGTTGAAAAATTCTCTCTTGATATTCAGTTGATCAGTTATCCCGAATAAGCTAATATTATTACTTTTTTGGTCAGTGCTGGTCCCAGAACAAAGAATAGCCCAACGTAATTTTAACTTTTCTTTTAACATGTTTTTAATGAGTTAAATAATCTGATGATGAGTGAAGCCACGGCACTTCTTGGGAGTTATCAAGTGTTGATAATGCCAGATCACTATACGAACTTTCGACAGCGGTATTGTTTACAGTAAGCTTACTATCTAAACAACCTAGTGTAGGGGCTATTGCCTCTGTTTTCAACGCCTTAGAAATTCTTTCAAACATTGCAAGACTGTCAATCTTGCCACGTTCTATGCGCGCTATATTTGGTTGACTAGTCCCAATAAGATCAGCGAGTTCTTCTTGTGTATAACCCTTCAAAATACGTGCTTTTGCCACATTGCGACCGGTTTGATATCGTATAGAAGGGTTTTCATATAGCTCACGAAAAGCCTCGTCTTGCATCAATTCTTCGTGCAACTCTTCTGGTGTTACAAATATTAACTTTTTCTTTTTCATATGTTTTTATGTTTTCAAATTTTGGATCTCTCTGGCGATATTTTCCGATTTCTTAAACTCTCTCTGTTCCTGGTTCAAATCTTTTTTTATGAACACCTTTACGAGGTATACTGTCTCATCCTTGACCGTAGTAACCAATCTGTATCTACCCTGTCTTGTTTTATAAATATCATCACATGATCTTATGGGTTTTAGACAATGTGGAATTAACTGCTCCCGACTCTGTCCCCGAATATCTTCTATGAGATCTTTAAGAAGCCTTTGGTTTTTGGCATCCTGACTTATTATAAATTCCGAAGCCTCTTTTAATAATATAACTCTCATTTAGCGTATGTGTATCCATAGAATATATCTTATATGATATATCAACGGTTTTAAATGTCAATAGTCCTAATACTTTTATTATACTCTTCTCAAAAATAAAAAAGTGCCTGGGAGCGCGACGCGTTCTGTATCGCGTGCGCTCACCAGGCATCTCTCACTCGAAGGTGGCTCCGTGGCGAGTCAGCTTGAAGACCGAGCCTGTCTTCATCGCTTCCCTGACATCCTGCGCGTGGATGATGATCGTCTCGGTCGGGGCTAGCGGATCGTCCGCGGGGGTGACCAAACAGGAGGTGGCGTACTCGTTGACCTTGTTGATCTTGCAGCCCCACACTCGGTAGCTCATCCCTTTTTCGCCAGGCTTGGCCTTACCGAGGCCGTAACGGAAGCCCTCGTCGTAGGCGGCCTTCTGGGCACCGCCGAGGTCGAAGCGACCGGTCGTCATGCAACCCGCCAGGAAGCCGAGAACGATCGAAGTGACCACCAGAATGTTCAGAACAGTCTTGTTCACAACATCCCCCTTGAACTACTGCTCGGTATGTTGCCGAGACATGGGAAAAACAACCTAATATTCAGATTGTCTTTCCAGTATCTCGGAGTTCTTAATGATCTTTCAGTATTATAACATTTATAGTGTACTTTTGTCAAACAAGCAAAAAGCCCCAAAAGGGGCTTTTTGTAGATTAGTAGGGTTTAACGCTTTGACCAGCGGCCCATCTTACGGGCTTTTTTATGGCCGTACTTGCGGCGCTCTTTGACGCGCGGATCGCGGGTCAGGAGGTTTGATTTCTTGAGCTTCTTTCGGAAATTACCGTCAAATTTTTCAAGGGTGCGGGCAAGACCGTGGACTACGGCTCTGGCTTGGCCGGCCAAACCGCCGCCACGGACGATAACCGAAGCCTTAAAGCGGTTGAGCGATTTGAGTTTACGGAACGGAGTTTCAACCTGGGCAATCAAAGCAGAATCCTGGAAGTAGTCCTGATAGTCCTTGCCGTTGATGGTTAAGAGGGCTTTATCGTTTTTGAGTTCGTCGGTTGATTTGCGGGTTGAGAGACGGACGCGGGCGACGGATTCCTTTCGGCGGCCGACGGCCGGGTAATACTTTTCTTTAGCTCCCGCTTCAGCTTTTTCATCAAAGCGCTCTTCCGGCGGAGTGTAGTCGTCGCTATCTGCGGTTTCTTGCGGGACAACTGGCTCGGCTAAAACAGTTGGCTTTGCCAACTGTTTGCCTAAAGTTTCACGTCGCAAAACTTTTAGGGACACAACCTTTTCAATAGCTGGTTCTGGTTTTAATTTTGTTTTCGGCGTTCGGGGCATAATTATTTAAATTTAAGATTCTTAATGATAACGTCGCGGGTGCGATTATCCGGAAGCATGCGATACACGGTGTGCCGGATTACTTCTTTTGGATTCTTCTTCCACAACTCTCCAAGGTTGCGGTTCTTCATACCGCCTGGGTAGCCGGAGTAATGGTGGTATGTTTTCTGTTCCAGCTTGAGACCAGTGAACTTAATCTTATTAATATTTGTTACTTCCACGATGATTTGCGGGGTAATGCGGGGCTCGTAGGTAGCCTTATGCTTGCCACGAAGCATGGTCGCAATCCGGCTTGCGAGCCGGCCGAGCGATTGATCAATTGCGTCGATTTGAAAAGTTTCCATGGTATTAGCTTACAAATTCAATGATAACCATGCGCGCCCCATCGCTAACCCTTGGCGGCAAGTGCATAATTCGTGTGTACCCACCCTTGCGATCTTCTAATGACGGTCCAATTTCAGTAACCAGTTTTTTGGCCGAAGCCGCATTAACGCGCTGAACCAAAAGCCTCTGCGCGACAACGGTGTTCGTTTTCTTTGCAATGGTAATGAGCTTTTCTACGCTGGTGCGGAGCGTCTTTGCGCGAGCTTCGG
Source organism: Patescibacteria group bacterium (assembly GCA_038062135.1). Classification (GTDB taxonomy): domain Bacteria; phylum Patescibacteriota; class Minisyncoccia; order 2-02-FULL-40-12; family GWA2-44-9; genus JBBTXT01. The sequence goes on from JBBTXT010000012.1 coordinate 35,375, forward strand.
TCGTAGTAATACGGCCTTTTGCGATAAGTGAATTCTCCAACGAGCGAACAAATGCCGCGCGCTGATCTCTTGGTCTTCCGAATTTTCGTTTATTTCCACGCTTCGTCATAATTATTCAGATTTCTTTTTAGAGGCTTTCTTGGCAGGCTTAGCCGGAGCTTCTGGCACCGCAACCTGTGAAACAATCTGCATATGGTTTACTAATATCTCCGCTGCGTTCTTTAAGGCTTGTTCCGGCTGTATGGAGCCATCGGTCTCAATTTCCATAACGACTTTATTGAAGTCAATGCGCTGGCCGACGCGGACATCTTCAATCTTGAAGTTAACCAGCTTAACCGGAGAAAAGATTGCATCCACGGCGATAACGCCGATCGGAAGCTTCTCGCGCTGGCGTTGTTCCACCGGAACATAACCGGCGCCCTTTTCAATCGTAAGCTCCATTGAAAACTCCATCTTCTTATCAGTAATGGTGGCGATGTGTTGTTCCGGGTTTACGATTTCAACATCGGAAGTCAGCTTGATGTCGGCAGCCGTTACTACACCTTCACCCTTGCTTTCAAGGGTTACGGTTACCGGTTCGTTTGAAAACGAGATAACGCGTATCTTTTTAATGTTCAGGATTATCTGGATGACATCTTCTAGAACTCCCGGCACGGTTGAAAACTCATGGTCAATTCCCTTGATCTTAACGGACGTTACTGCGGCGCCTTCGAGGGAAGACAATAACACGCGGCGGAGCGGGTTGGCAAGCGTTGCTCCGTAGCCCGGCATAAGTGGGCCAATCTCAAAAACCGTCTTGTTATCTTCTTTTGATACCACTTTGACTTGTTCTGGAAGCTGAATCATATCTTTATTTCGTTGGTAGTTTGGTGAGCCGCTTTAAGGAGGTTACATGTCGGTGAGCGAACCGCCTAACCGGCCAGCGAAATGTTAATTATCGTGAATAATACTCAATGATTGCCTGGATATCTTCTGGACGGACTCCGCTTTCCTCAACCGCCGGCTGGCCCTGAATCTTGCCCGTATATGCTTCTTTGTCCAAGCTGATCCAGACCGGCGCATCGTAATTCTTAAGCCATACCGGCATCAAGTTGCCCATGAACACATTTGCACGGCTGGCTTCGCGGATTGAAATTACATCCCCCGCCTTAACGGAATAAGAAGGAATGCTTACTTTTTTACCGTTGACCGTAATGTGGCCGTGGCCGACTAGCTGGCGCGCCTGATCGCGGGACTGCGCAAAACCCATTCGGAAAACGACGTTGTCCAGGCGCTGTTCAAGAGAGCGAATAATTTCTTCGTAAGGATTGTGGTGGGAGGCGACAGCCTTTTTGATGTACGACTTAAACTGTTTTTCCATCAAACGATAGATATTGCGGACTTTCTGCTTTGACTGGAGCTGTTGGCCGAATTCAGAGACTTTGCGGCGGAAGTTTTGGCCGTGAACGCCAGGAGGATACGGACGCTTGGTCATCGCCGACTTCGGAGAACGCGAACGTTCGCCTTTCAGGTTTAGTTTTTCGCCCAGACGGCGTTCAATTCTTTCGCGTGGTCCTCTATATCGTGCCATATTATTAAAAGATTATAAGCGACGCGGCTTCTTAGCTTTAACGCCATTATGCGCAACCGGCGTCACGTCCATGATGGAAGTGATATTTAAGCCCGTTCCCGCAATGCCGCGGATTGAAGATTCTCTGGCCGGACCGATTCCCCGCACCATAATCTTAACGTTGGTAAGGTTGAACTTCTTAGCTTTTTCAATGCAATCTTTAGCAACTAGGTTGGCGGCATACGGGGTTGATTTCTTGGTACCCTTGAAGCCAAGAAGTCCGGCGGATGACCAAGCAACCACGTTGCCCTTGGGATCGGTCACGCAGATATTCGTGTTGTTGTATGAAACATTAACGTGCGCAACGCCGTTGATGACTTGTTTTTTAACGGACTTTTTTGAGGCTGCAACCGAAGGAGCGCCTTCTGTGACGGCTGTTGTCTCGGTGTCAGTCTTTGTAATAACTTTTTTCTTGCCCATGTTTTTCGGAATGTTGTGGATTATGTCTTGGCGTCTGACTTAATACGGCCGGAACCCATCGTCTTTCGGACATTGCCGCGGGTGGTTCGTGAATTAGTCTTAGAGCGGCCTTTAATCGGCAGGCGGCGGGCTAAGCGTGATCCGCGCCAAGTTCCGATTTCTTTATGCCGCTTTATGTTCTGGCCGATTTCTTTGCGAAGGTCTCCCTCTACCCGATAACGCTGTTCAATTATTTTCTGGATCTTATTGATTTCATCGCCGCTTAATTCCTTGGCTTTTTTGCTCGGATTAATTCCGGTTTCTGAAAGAATCACCTTGCTCGTTGTCAGGCCAATGCCGAAAAGATAAGGTAGCGAGTATAAAATCGTTTTGTCGTCAGGAATTGTAACACCGAAAATACGTGGCATTTTAAAAATTAATTAACCTTGGCGTTGTTTATGCTTCGGATTAGTGCAAAGACAATACAAGCGCTTCTTGCGCCTGACAAGCTTGCAGTTTATACACATCTTTTTTACCGAAGCGCGTACTTTCATGCGATTTTTGTTGGGTGAGGAGATGCGAAGCAGACCTGCCTGCCGCAGGCAGGCGAACCCTTACTAAAATCCACACCCGCCTAAATTTTGCCTTACAAAACTTGGGCGGGTAAGCATTTTAAGGATACCCCTGTGCTCGGTTAGCGATGCTAACCTGCGCCCAGGTAAAATCTTAGTACCGGTACGTAATGCGGCCGCGGGCGCCGTCGGGACTTAATTCCAGAGCGACTCTGTCGCCGATGATTACCTTAATATAGTGAACCTTGCGCATTTTACCCGCCAGGTACGCAAGCACCCGTTTGCCATTTTCCAATTCAACTTTGAAGTTGGCATCTGGCAAGGCCTCAATGACTGTTCCGGTTACTTTTTCTTTAATTTGGTTGATCACGCTGAACGAGCTAATAAAAAATAAGCGAACGACAATTCAGTTGTTCAACCGAACCATGATAGCAAAACGTGACCTATCTGTCAACGCTTTTTATAACTGATTAGGAGGCTGGACCGCCTAATTGGTTTTGTACTCCAGCTCTACCCTTATACGGCTTGGATCAGTGGGTACTTTTCTTATCCAGAATGGCGACAGAATAACCTTGGCCGAATCTACGCCAGGTACCTTTTGAAGGTAGGCGCGGATTTCGGGTTCAGGCTTTCCGCCCAAATTTTCAGCTATTTCCTTAGAATCTATAGACATATACCCAGGGCCGACGATTGAGACCGTAACCTCTAAAACCCCACGACTATCGTTAAATTTAGGGTTTTTTAGGTCAACCTTGGTTTGCTCCGGTATCACCACTACATCATAGTTTTTTTGAGCGTACTCCGTGACGAGCATCTCAAGGTCGCTATCTCTAAAACCCATGGTTTTTAAACTGCCCT
>JBBTXT010000013.1:0-16447 GCA_038062135.1 Patescibacteria group bacterium
GCGTCAAACCACTGAACGATCTTCTCTAGTTTTGAAATTAAATCGGAAATTTTTGTTTTGTCGGTTGGCATGGTGGTTTAAATGATTTTAGATAATTATTTAGAATAACTTTCAATCAGTTTCTTAACTAACTTTTTTCGACGCCCATTCTGCCACCCAAAAACAACCGAATCTACGACTGAAGAACTATATCTGAGTTTATTTAATAGATAATAAAGATGCAAACCAATATATGCTTCTTCATTTAAATTGCTGTCTTTAAATTCTGTCGGCACATTTACAACGGAGTGAAGAAACTCTTCAAGAAAAATCGCAAACCCGATTTTAACAGGAATATCAGCCCCCAAGATAAGTATGTCTCCGAGTGTCTCTGATATCTCCCCGATTCCAGGCACATTTATAACACTAAAACTTTTTATTGAATCTGCTTTAATCGACTTCAGGTAGTTTGTTATTGATCGGCGGTTTTTTATCCAAAGTATAGATAGATCGCGGGTATTTTTTATTGCTCGTGCATATTTAACCCCACGAAGATTAATATTCTTAAGTTGCGCTTTCAATCCAATAGGTATTTCTCCGAAAATAAAATCTCGCTTAAATGAAATACATTTAGAATAGCGGGTAAAATTAGGAATATTAACTTTCCTATCAATAAAATGTGAAAGTCTCTTTGCCTCTCCTGGCGGTATCGGAGCAAAGCATTTATGGCGACTCGAAAGGCCAGCTATGTATAACTTCGTTAACAAGGAGCTGGATTGTTTGAATGTCGCTCGCATGATTATAAATTTATAAACAGATCAGTTTTGGATTTTAGCAAGCATAAGTTCTGGCTTGCCCGCATTGAGTTCACTGCCGAGGTTCAGACCAAGATTAGAGGCAAAATCTCTAATTTCTTGCTTAGCAGATACTACCATCTCATCTGGAACCTCATGCAATTTTTCAACTTCCAGAAAATAGCCTAAATTTTTTACATCTTCAAAAACAATCTCATATTCAGGTGTAGTAAAGGTATACTTCTCGTTATCAATTCTGACCAATTCCTTAAGGCCTAAGTGTTCTATAATGCGAATCGCAATATCAAAATCTCCTACCGAAGTTTCGTGTTCATCTGAATAAATCCACTCGTCATTATTAAAATGATCATTTTTATAAGCAATCGAACACTTGTCATCTTTTTGGCGCAATCTGAAAGAAGCACGTAGGCGGCCATCTGCGTCACGCTGGAGATCTTTTCGCAACGGATCTGCGAAGTAGATATCCAGGGTCCTCTTTATACCATGTGCAGTAAACCGGCCAAGTGATTTTAATACTCCTTCTTTCTGATTTTTAATTTCGAATAAAATTTCAATTTCTTTCATGTGATTGTATAATATTTCTCAATTCCTCTTTTGTGTTGCATGTTATACCCAGTGACATACTCCACTCTGTCTTACCACTATTTACGACGTACTGAGCCGCATCACGCCCAAATAGATATCCCATAACAAATGCGGATTCTTTTAGGGAGGCGAACTGCAGCGGAACCGCTATTCCCTTTTTAAGCCAACTTAGATTTGTGTTTCTTGGACTCGTAATAGCTGTAGCCCGATTTTGTCTCCATTCTTCAAAATTGTTAGCTGGAATTTTATCAGGGATAAATTTAAACCACATTTTATTTAGATCATCATTAAATGTTTCATCCCATCCGATTGTAAAAAATAATCCGTTGGGATCCAATAGAGTTTCTACCGCCCTCAACTCATCGATGCACAAATTAACATCAGAGATCCTGCTAGGAAAGCCGAAGGAGCTAATTATAAATGTAGATGATTGTTTCAGATATTTTTTTGTGTCCAGAATATCCGAGTTAATAACTTTAATATTATTGGTGAACTTTCGTTCTCGCTTTATTATTTTCGTGACAAAGTCACACATCTGTTCACTTGCATCAACGGCAAACAACGTCCCAACAAAGGGCATCTTTTCTAAAATTTGCCATATCATTCTTCCTGTTCCAGTTGCTAGATCAATTGGATTTTTGATCTGTGTATCACCAATGCGTTTTTGAATGAGAGAAAAACAAATATTCTCTGGATCCTCTGCTTCTGAAAATGTGTGGTATACGCCTGGATCTCGATACCACTTATCGCTTTCGTCAGAAATCATTCCATTCTCGTTACGATACGATTTAATCTCTAACAATAATCTAGTTCTATCAGCCGGATTTTTGAGGTTATAAATAGCTCTGCTAACTTCCGAAACCACAGACTCCTCTCCTTCCTTGTACAGCGTATCATTTAAAGCTTTCAACGATTGCTCATTACCAATATTCATTAACCCTCGAGCGGCCATTTTACGAATAAGTGGGTCGGTATCATTTAGCGCTTTTTCGAGAATTGGCCGCAATCTTTCAGTTGCATTGTATTGAAGCGCAAAGAATGTGTAATATTTAAGCTCATAATTAGAGTGGACTATCAATTTAAGTAATTTTTCGTAAATTTCTGTATCAATAAGTTTTAACCTACCAACTAGCCAACAACAATTTATAATTGTTGCATCGTCATTGGCTTCCAGAAATGTTTTTTTAATGCTTGGATATATAACCTGTTCTATATTCTCCACATTGCTAAGTATCAAAATGGCAACGAGTGATCTTTTATTATTAATTTTATTTAGATAGAAATCTAAATCTTTGATTAAATCTTTTTTTAGAGACATCTTAAGAAGATTGACAGCCTCTTCAACCCCAAGTTTCTCTAGAGAAAATGCAGCACGCCACCACGCATCACTATTTACTCCATTTTTAACAACAAAATATAAAAAATCGGTAATAATCCTATTAGTATTTCGAAATTCACCAAGTACCCACGCCAACCCGACCGAGTTGAGAAGGATCTCACTATTTGTCCGAAGAACATCAACAACAACATCAGCACCCAAGTGCTGAAGTATACTACCAGTATTCCAGTCAAAATTCCTACCAAAATTAGGAATATTCAAAATAACCTCTTTAACCATAGCAAACCATGCTGAATGACCCTTAATTTGCTCGGCTAACTTGCGTAATTGATCTTCGGAATAAACTTTTGAATCAAGGATGGAAAAATCTCCATCCTTAATACTGTTTAGAACTTCTTTCATAAGGACAGAGGATAGTATTTATAAGCAACCACGTCAATAATTCTAAAACCTGGTAAATGAATTTAGTTTTCACCAACATCCTCTACTTTTGCCGTAAATGATCCCTTTGCCAGTCGGGCAGAAATTTCTTTACCACGAGTAAGGTTTTTAGTGTCTTTCAGAACCTTTCCCCGGATATCCATAATAATACTGTAACCCAGTTTGAGATTCCTTGCCGGATCAACACCCTGGAGATACGTTTCAAACGATCTGGCTTTGGCTGTTATTTCATCCAATAATCTTCGGAAAAGATGAGTCATATCCCCTACATCAACCAAACCCTTCGCTTGAGATAACAAATTATCAAAGTTATAGATTAAATCTCTTTCGTGTTGCGGAAGTGCGGTCGTAAGCCGATCCCAGGAATGATTAATCAACATTGCGGCAGCCGTCGGCGTAGATGTCATTGAATCCGCAACCAGCGCGGCAATCGGAACATCGCGGTCGTGGCCAATAGCGCCAATCGTCGGAATCTTAGATGCAAACAAAGCGCGCACCACGATTTCGTTGTTGAACGGCTGAAGATCTTCCAGTGAACCGCCACCGCGCATTAACGCGAGCGCATCCAGATCCGGCATGTTTTTATTAAACCAACCAATGGCTTTGGTAATCTGGTCCGCCGCCCTGGCACCCTCCACGCGTACATCGTACAGATATATATGTAGCCCGAGTTTGGAGAGATTCTTTTTAAAGTCATCTATCACCGCTCCGGTGCGCGAAGTAATAACGCCGATGCGGGTGATGAACTCCGGCAATTCTCGTTTTCTGTCAAAGAGCCCCTCTTCCTCAAGTTTCTTCTTTAACAGGTCGTACGATTTTTTAAGCGAGCCTTCGCCGACCAATTCCATCGTTTCCACTCTGAAACTAAATCTGCCTTTGGGTTTATAAATACTCGGGGCACCGTTTACTTTTACTTCCAGTCCATCTTCAACAGTAATTCCCATGCCACGAAACGCGTACGGACTTAGATAGCAATCCATGAGACTGTTGTCTTCTTTATCCTTGAGTGAAAAGTAAACTCCGGAAGGATGAACTTTCCATCCGGTTATTTCTCCTTGAACTGAAAATCCAACCTCGCTTATTGTTTCATTTATAAAATCCAAAAACTGGCTGACCGAAAGCGTTGGCGTATTGGTTGCGTCTAAAAGGGAAGGTTGAGAAGCCATGTTGCCATCCTACCCAATCAGAATATAATGGCAACAACTCGGGGAGGACGAATAATGAATCAGGAAGAGGTTCGCAAAGAAGCGCTGGGGTTCTTGGGAGACGAGCTCCATCTCGTAGGACTTAGCAAGCAGAGGCAACAAGAGAACTGGTACGATGCGAACAGGAGGCTCGCATCGGCATCCGCCAGCATCAAGCCCTGGCAGTTCTGGCGCATGATCCAACAGAAGATCGGTGTTCGGACAATGGCACGAGCCGACAGCGAACGCTGGCACTTGGCATTCAGAGAAGGAGCCATCCAACACGCGATAGACATTCTTGGTGCTGGATACGCGCCAGACGAACGAATCCTGGATCTCTTTCAGGAAATCGCCAACGAGGCACAGGTCGCGTTGAAGAACTTCTCCAGGGTCGTCGGCATCGAGAGTAACAGGATCGCCGAGAGAGCTCGCACGACGCACCGCCTCGTCAACGAGCTGCGTGACCAGCACCGTGGAGCGTATCGCCCATATGCAGCTTGAGAACCAAGCACACACCCTCTGTGTTCGCGACAATTGTTATTGTCCGGGCACAGAGGGCTCTTTATTTACTAAAAAATCTAAAAAATAGTCCTAAAACTAGTTTGGTATGTATTGATGTTTCTTAATAAACGTTAATACGTTTTTTATAATGTTTATTAAGAGTTTGATAAAAGTTGCTGAATTCCATTTATCCAGCCGGAGATTTGTCTAGCAAGCATAGAACTAGCCCTAACCTTAATTTGAAGAAAGCCGTATTTACCCCTCTTGACAGGTTTTCGTCTTTTTTTATTCGGAGCTTTTTGGTTCTCTGGTTGAAGGTAAAATCTTGAAAAACTTTCTCTGGGAAATAAAGTAATTCGTGACCAATAACCGACTGCTTTGTGAATAGAGTCTTTTTTACTCTTGCCAATGAAGATTGCAAAGTTTATTTCATCATTTTTAAGTCCGCCCACATCGCGAAGCCATTTTAAAAATAATTTTATTAAATTTGGATTAGAGCTGGAAAAGTTTACGCCCTCTTTTGTGTTATGTTCCCTGCCGTGCAAAAATCTTTCCCGCCAATAGAGCATGATACCCATCAGCCAGAGCTCGCGAGGAGAAATTTTTTTAATGTTGTTCGCGGAAGAGCGTTTTATTTTTTCAATCGCCTCTTGAGTTTTCAGTTTTCTGGTTTTTGATCCTCGGATGCCTGCCGACCGGCGACGATCTTCCAACTTTTTTTTCTGAACTTCGGTCAATTCAACCCCCCTAAACCACCGGGAGAGAGTACCCTTTGAAATGGAGATCAAATTTTTGATCTCATTGTACGACAAACCCCGCTTACGCATCTCTAATGCGCTGTTTTTGAGGTTGTTCTTACGATATTGAACCAGGTAACCCATTTACTACTTAAATAGTATCAGGGTTTCGCCTTATGTTAAATAACTACTTATCCACAAGGGTTTTTATGACTAACCGCCAAAAAGTCTGTTTTTAAACTTTCTAAACCCTCCTTTTTTACCTATTTAGACCCGTTGTGCGAGGAGGAGGTTCGTTGAGCCCGATTTTCCGAACGGAACACCCGCAGAAACGATGTATATTTCCCCTTTTTGAAGGTCAGTTACGATATTTTTCGAAGTAATTTGAGCGGCAAAACGCATGGCTTGGTCAAAGGTTTTTACATTTTTCTGTCTTAGTGTGTGATGTAAAAACATGAGAAAATATATTATCATGGATTTTTTATTCGGACAAATTAAAACGGCCAGGGAACCCGAAGGTTCCCTGGCCACGCGTCTGCAGCCCGATTCGCAGTGAGCCACGGCGCGCAACATCCAGCGCTTTCGTCGCATGCTTCCTCCTTGGCGGTTAAACGCCCGGAATGGGCGTTTTTCTACCTACTACCAGTATAACATACTCGTCAAGAGGTGGTTTTATATATCATGAAGAGCCTGAGAAAAGACTTGTTTATATTTGTCTAAGTACTCCGTCAGGCGTTTGCGGCGATACTGCATTATAAATCTTGGGTGATCAAGGAAGTAAACGGTTTTAAATAAATTGAACTCTTCATTCAACGAATTAAAGGCATTTTGGTTCTTGCCGGTCCCTAAAACAATTGCCACGTTGCGATTGGCGCCCATTTTGAGCTGGTCGTGCATGGTTTTAACCACAAATGGGCGCGAGGCCTCCAAGAGCTCTTTATCGTCGTAGTAGTTATAGTTTATGCCGTTCCGTACAAAGCCAATGGGTGAAACGGCGGTAAGAAAGAATTTATTATAGAACTTGGATGCGCCTCCATAGTGATTTATGAACTTATACACGAACTCGGCCGAGATTTCTTTGCGCTTGTCCAGATCGTTTTTAATTCCGCAGTATTCTTCCAGGCACACCGGATCGGTAAACGTCACGCCGGTCAGCCCCGCGCCGAAACGGCCGGGGTTGATTCCGAAAACATAAATCCTTTGTTTATCGTCGTTAAAAAACTTTTTAAGAAACTTCTCCAGGTTTTGACAGACCGAATCATCCTCGTACGGATTCATCGCCGAGACACCCTTTGGCAGTCCAGCCGGCGCCTTGAGGTTTTTATAGAAACTTAAAGACTTGTCAGCGAAGGTTGGCATATTGAGATGCTGTGGAACTAACCTAGGAAGCCGAGGAGCTTATACACCATCAATGCGGGCCAGATAATGGCTTTTAGTATGCCTATGACCCCGCCCCAGAAGGTTGTCGCCTGCTGGACGAAGAATACCCCTGCGCCGATCAAGCCGAGCCCGTAGACCGCCCCTGAACAATTTTTATTCATATCTATATATTAATACTTCCGCATTAAAAGTGAAGCTTTACGCGATAAGAGGCGGTTTACACCGCCTCTTATCTTTAGATGCCTGCGTAAATTGTCTTAGGCAGACTTCATTACATTGACCGCGTTCGTGCGGCCCTGGTTGTCCTGCTTTGTTTCAAAGGTGACTGCGTCGCCTTCGTTCAAGCCTTCAAAGCCAGCCGGGTCGGTTACTTCGCTTTTGTGAAAGAAGAGATCTCCATCTTTTCCTTCAATCTTGATAAACGCAAAGTCCTTGCCTACTGGTTTGCTCTTAATAATTCCTGTGTTCATATTTTAGAGTTATGTTTTTGTTACTTACCTGGAGTACTGAAAAAGGGGTTCGACGAAGTTCCTTTTATCATCTCGTTGCCTCAATAATAACATGTTTACTCCCCCAAGTCCAGCGTTTCATCAATCCTGATTTGGCTCACAAAATCCGGAACGTGGCTCACGAGAATCATCGCGCCTTCGTATTTATCCAGTGCCTGCGCGATTACAGGAATATGGCGGAAGTTTATATGGTTTGTCGGCTCGTCTAAAATCAATAATCCAGGCTTTTGGATGACCAATCGTGCAAATGCGACTAATCCTTTCTGTCCCTCCGAGAGATTTCCAATCTTGGTACCGATTACATCGCCTGTAATTAAAAAGCTTGCCGCGATAGAACGGATTTCTTGGTTGTCCAAGCCCTTGCCCATTGCCTGAAGCGATTCGTATACGGTGTCTTCAAAATTTAAAGTAGAAAAGTCCTGGCGGTAGTAGCCGACGGTTACCCCCGGTGCAATCACGGACCCTTTGGCCTTGCCCGATGCCAACGCTTCCAAAAGCGTGCTCTTGCCGATACCGTTCGGCCCGGCGAGCAACAGGTGTTTATTTTTCTTTAAAGCGATTTCTACTTTCTTTTGCGTGGCCTTATGTTTTTTAATAACCGACACCGAGCTGATGGTCACAATATCCCCCATGAGTCCGGTTTGCGCCGGGATGGTAAACGGGCGGATGGTTTTGTCTTCTTTTCGCACATCTACCTGTGCTTCTTCCATTTCGGCGGCATCTTCGCGCATGCGCTTTGCCAATAAACGCAGGCGTCCGCCTTTCATGGCAAAAAAGTTTGCTTTTTCTTTTTTCTCAATCGCGTCTTTCGCCAGGCGCGCGTTTTTACTGTTTTCTTTTTCAATCCGGGCGGAAATCTGCTCCACTACGTTAAAATAGTTTCCCTGGTATTGTTCAATCTTTCTTGTGTACACATCCAGATACAACACGCCTTCCGTAAACGCGTTCAAAAAGTCCGCATCGTGCGAAATAACCAAGCAGGTCTTTTTGCAGTCTATGAGAAACTGGCGCAGGTGCGCAATACCTTCTTTATCTAAATTATTCGTCGGCTCGTCCAGCAACAGCACATCTGAATCCTGAATCAGCGCCGAAGCCAGCAAAAGCCTCGCCTGCTGGCCACCCGAAAACGAGCGGACAATGCGGTCATGGGGCGCATGCAGGTTGACGATCTCCAACACCGCATCAATTTTGGGATCAATGTCGTATATCTTTCTTCGGCCCGCCGAAGCCCCTGCCTTGCCGGCAGGCAGGTTGGCGAAGGAGGCTCCGTCAAAACACTTTTCAAAGAACTCGCGGATCGTCAGATCAAGCTGATCGCGGGCGATGGTCTGGCGAGCCAAGGCAATCGTGAGGCCCGAAGCAATATGAATGTTCCCGGATTCAGGTTGTAGGGCTCCCGTAACGAGCTGAAAGATCGTGCTCTTCCCCGCCCCATTCTGACCCATAATCGTCATTTTCGTGCCTCGGCGCACGGAAAAATCCACCTCTTCCAAGATGGGCTTGTTGTGTCCGAATTCAAAGGACACCTTCTCAAATCTGATGACGGATTCTCCTTGTGCCATATATTTCTAGAGCACAAGAGTATACCACGAAAAAGAGGAGTGGTAAACTAAACACCCAATTAAAGGCTCTCAAGGGACGGTTTGATTACAAAGATCGGATTTCTTTTACCAACTCTGGAAAAGAAGATTGGTTGAAATGGGCTTTATTTTTGAATATTCGTAGCACAGCGCTCGGAAGCATTTTGTGATACTCTTCGGCATGTTCTACTGGTACAACTGGGTCATCAGTGCTGTGATAGATAAATATTTTCCCACCCTGTTTTGTAAACTTCCGAAGTGATGTGGACAGTTTAAAATCTCCAAGTGACTCTTCCATTCCATTTTTATGGAATGGGGACGCGATTAGTATAGTTGCTCTTATCTTTTTTGGGAACGAATGAGTGGATAGGTATTTCGTAAGAAAGATTCCGCCCAATGAATGCCCCACCAAGACTGCTCCGCTTTTGATAAACGGGGTGATTTTGCGAAACCAAATGACCCATTCGACATACTTTGCATTATTGGGGTTGGGCATTTTAGGCTGAATCACCTGAAAACCCTCGCCCAACTTTCGCGCAAACGAATCTTTCCACCCAACTCTCATAAGGCGATCAAAATCAAGCTTCACACCCTTGAGGTGCTTCAGATATTCCGCATAGGAATCATATGTACTGCCACCATTAATAATGATGATTTGTCGTTTCATGGCCTTGATTGGTCCAGGCATCTCAATCAGCCCAACAATACACCTAATCAATACCGCCCTCAAGGGGCGGTATTGGTCGCCTACACCTACTCCGTTATAAAACCGCCGGCTTGGAGATCCCAGAGATGCTTATACAAACTCCCCTCCTTGGCGAGCAGGCTTTCGTGGGTTCCCTCTTCGGTTATCTTGCCCCCATCAACAACCACGATACGATCCATTTTTCTTATCGTGGACAGGCGGTGGGCAATGACAATTGTGGTCTTGCCTTCCATAAGCTTATCCAGAGCGTCGCGAATTAAAGATTCGGAGTGAGAGTCCAAGCTGGAAGTCGCTTCGTCTAAAACAAGAATTGGAGCATTTTTAAGAATGGCGCGAGCGATTGCCACGCGCTGACGTTCGCCGCCGGACAACTTAATGCCTCGCTCGCCGACAAATGTTTCATATTTAAGCGGGAGCGGTTCAATAAATTCGTCGCAATGCGCAAGCTTGGCCGCTTCAAAAACTTCTTGGTCAGTTGCGTCTCTTCGCCCGTAGCGGATATTCTCCATGAGCGATCGGTGAAACAGGATCGGGTCCTGTGGTACCAAACTGATATTCTCGCGCAAACTAACTTGTGTGACTCTTTGAACATCCTGGCCGTCTATCAGAATGGTGCCCGATGTCAGGTTATACATTCTTAAGAGCAGTTTTACTAACGTGGATTTACCGGCACCGGACGGCCCGATAAGAGCGATTTTTTCGCCGCCGGCGATGGACAAGTTAATTCCGCTCAAAACCGAGCGGGTATCGTTAAAATTAAAAGTAAGATCTTTTAACTGCACTTCCCCGCGCCTGACAACGAGCAGTTTGGCAGATGGTATATCTTGCACCTCGTGCGGCAACATCATAATTTCTACCATTTCTTTAGAGTCGGCGTATCCCTGATAGACATTGCGAACAATAGAGCTTAAATTCCAAAGACGCTGGCCCAGGCCGAGAATGTACGCCTGAATCAAGACAAATGTACCCACAGTAATCGCATCCCTCTGCCAAAAGCGGATGGTGTAGTAGAAAATCAAAAACTCCATCGCGATAATGAAGGCCCCTTGAACGGCATCGGCAACCACACCCAAATCCCAGGTCAAACGCATCGCCTGCGCCTGATCATTGGAAACTTTTCGGAACGACTCAACTTCGTGTTTTGATCCGGTAAACGACAAGATGGTGTTCTGGTTTGTAATATCGTCCGACAATACTGCGGTCGTGGTTGAATCCGCCGCCGCGGATTTAATGTCGTATTTAACCTTCCACCTTGAAAACAGAAAATTAAAGGTAACCGTACAAACTACCCACCCCATAATGATATAGGCGATATTTGGCTGTTGAAGCCACAGAACCAAGATCACTCCGAAAACATTAATCAGGAGGGGTACGAAGTTAAAAACCAGGTGGTCGGTAAGGACTTCAAAGGAGCGGCTGAAGCGGTTAATTCGTTGAACCAGCGAACCCGTGAAGTTGTTTGAGAAAAAAGAATACGAATGATTAATCAGATACTCAAAAGACAACTGTTTTAACCTGACAATCGTCTTGGATTCAAAGTCATTGATTGCCAGCATGCCGGTTCGCTGTAAAAGCCAGCCGGTTAGGTTGAGTCCTAAAATTAGTACAATGGCGTGAACAAGGCCTTTTGCCGCCAATATTTTGTCACCACCGCTCGTCAGCAGATCAAAGAATTGCTTATACAGAAGCGGAATTAATAACTGAACGATACTGCCGCCAACAAACACCACAAGAACAAACAAAAATAGCCACCGCCGAGGGTAGATGCCGCGCCAAATCGCCCGAAGAACGTCCGACACACCCGCCTTCGGCATATTTATATTTTTTGAAGTCATGCTTATTTTGCTGCGGGACTAGGATTCGGACCTAGATTTCCACATCCAGAGTGTGGCGTGCTACCATTACACTATCCCGCAATATCTTTCGTAAAACATACATACTCTACATTAAAATCAGAGCTTTTTCAATGGTTTACAGAAGTAGTAGAAAATTAAATTGACACATGCAGAGTTTACGATAAAATCACTAGCAGGTTAAGACTATGAAAAATAAACTTATTATTAAGTCTCTGGCAGTCGGCATTGTTGCGGTGATGGCAATTTTTCTTTTTGTTCGCGACCAATATCCAGTGCCAGCCGATTGGAAGACGTATACAAACGAAAAGTTTGGGATTAAATTCCGATATCCGCCAACATGGCAGGTGTGCGATGACATGTCCCAACTCATTTCTGAAAAGGTCCATTCTCTTCAGCTCATTATCAGTCAGCAAAACGAATGCATGACGAGCCAAGGAAACACTGTTGCCGACGGCGACATCACCGTCGGCGTCGATGCTTCAATGGCCGCAACTACTGGAGAACTTGAGGATCCTGACTTGGCTCGCCTCTTCTCAAATTCTGTTGATGTCACGATCAACCCGCAACTTAAGTACTTCAAACTTGATGGTGTGTCCGCCTATGGAGGCCCGGTTATTCATAGTAGAGGACAGGAACCTACCGGGTACAAAGTGCTAATGAATCACGAAGGAATCAATATCGGTCTTGAGTACGCCAATGAGGGCAATAGTTACCCACCTCACCCCGAAACAGAGACGATCGTTCACTCTTTCCGCTTTGATCCCGAGAAATTTCCTCGGTAGAAATAAAAAAGGAGGAGCGCCGAAGCGCTCCTCTGGACGTTGTTCCCTTCCTCCTTAGGGAACGTATTGCTCGTTGTAGTACGCCGTTCCCTTCCAGATCCGGTAGACCCCCTGGATAGATGCCAGCGAGAACAGGTGTCGTGCGATCACCTCTCGGTTGGTAGTGCCGTTGTCGGTAACCCAGTTGGCATCAATCACATCTAGACCGGTCACCGTACTCCCTGATTTCTTGACCTCAACCACAATGGCAACGTGGTTCGTGATACCCTGATCAACAGTCAGGATAACATCGCCCTCTTTGGCGAGAGCCAGGTTGGTCTCGGTGTTACTCCACATGGTGGCGTAGCTGGGAAACATGGCCTGGTGGGACTCCGAACGGTAGAGAATGAGGTTTGCGAAGTACTTGCACTGGCCACCTCTCCCCACGGAACCGTACCAACCACTGAACGAGCCGTAGCCATAGGAAACCATGTTATTGAAGAAGCTCGCCGGCCAACCACTGCTACTACAGCCATCGCCGGACACCTTCCAGACCGACGCGAAGGAGCAACCGTAACCAGACCAGTTCTTAACGACACCGTAGGCGTTGGAGTCGTTGGCAAGGTAGTTCCAGTTACTGGCGCAGTTGGGACCGATCCACTTGTCGCTCCAGCCGCCGTGACCCGGATGCAAGGCGTAGAACGCCTCCAGCACGACAGCG
The DNA here is from genome assembly GCA_038062135.1 of Patescibacteria group bacterium. Taxonomy (GTDB): domain Bacteria; phylum Patescibacteriota; class Minisyncoccia; order 2-02-FULL-40-12; family GWA2-44-9; genus JBBTXT01. The sequence goes on from JBBTXT010000013.1 coordinate 13,095, forward strand.
CGCCGGTTGTTGTTGGACAGCCGGGCCTCGCTCTTCTGGGCGAACAGCCCGAGCACGACGAGGCACAGGATCAACAACGCAAACAGTCTTCGCATGCTACCTCCCTTGTTTTGTCAGATGTGAAACGGCCTGAACGACACAAACACAAAACGTCCGGAAGAAATTATAACATATTCAGCTTATATACGAAACGAAACCCGTAGAACTAACGAGAAAATCTTAGCGTAGAAATAATTTCCCAAAACTCAACAACTCGAGCGTCTTTTTTAGCAGCATCCAAGGAAGCTATCCCCCACAAAGGAACTTCGAGCCAAATAAGATCTCCCTTATCCGTAAATACTGATAGGCGCACGTAATAAATTCCAGCCTGATCAGAGTAATAAAGTGAGTAGAGCGAACTTCTTCCATCTAAAATAGTGATTGTACCCCCAATAAATTTTGAACTAGATTCAATTTTTGTATCTGTGCTTGATGTATCTATTTTAATTTTCTCCCGTTGTAAATCTTCCTGTGTCAGTGGGACAGAAACTCCACACTTTTCTCCTGGGTTTAGTCTTATAAATTCACGACAAGCATCTTCTTTTGTCGCTAGTAATTTATCGTATTTAATAATCTGCACATAAAGTTCTCTGCGTTCAAGCTCGTTTGTAATCACAGGCTTTTCTGGATACGAGGTTATGTAATCGGCTAATAAATAGAATGGGCTTGGATAAGCGAACTTAAATTCTCCGTTTGGAACAGTATGATTTATGAAACCATCTGAAACTTCAGGAGTTTTAAAAAGTAAAATAACCGCACCCACACAGAGAACTAACAACACACCGATAATTAGGAGTTTCGGTTTGGACATTTTTATATTCTTTTAGATCTTGAGGAAGCGGCGGATGGCGATGAAGCTGGAGATAACGCCGAGACCGACACCGGCGGCCATTATCAAAAGAATAATCTGAATTATAGAACCGGTGAAATAGCCGAAAAGATTTACGTCCGGCATTACCATGGCAACCTTAGGCGAAACGGCAAATGCAACTGGGTAAAAGACGAGCAGGGCAAGCACGGCGGCGAATATGCCGTAAAAGGCGCCTTCTATTAGATATGGGGCTTTTATGTAGAGATTTGAGCCTCCTACAAGGCGCATAATCTCAATTTCCTGCTTTTGGCTGTAAATGGTAAGGCGGATGGTATTAAAGGTCACCAAAGCGGCTATAACGGCTAATACAAGGGTGGCGGCAAGCCCACCATTGCGAAGGCCGGTGGTGATTCCCTCTACTCTGCTGATGACCTGCTCGTTCTCATAGAAGTTAATTTTATCTATCAAGGTGCGGAAGCGGTTGCCTTCAAGAAAGCTCGCAATCGCGGCGTACTGTGAAGATTCTTTAGCTTTGATATTTAAAGATGCCTGGAGCGGGTTTTCGTCTAACTGCGCAAGCGACTCTTGGATAAGCGCGTCGCCCGCGTGGCGCTGTTTGAAATCTTCCAACGCTTTATCGCGCGAAATGTATTCAACGTACTGGACGACGGCCAGGGATTCCAAATCGCCTTTGACTTGGTTTATTTCTTCTTCGCTCGCCTGTTGTTTGAAATATGCGGAAACGTCTACTTTATCCTGGAGCGATGTCACGACGGTGCTTGAAAGAAAACTCAAGGCGATGATGCTCAAGAATAAAAGAAGCACGAGTACCATGACACCGGTCGTGCCGAAGCTGACGTAGCTGTTACGCTTGAAGTTTGTCCAGCCGGCCCAAAATACTCTAGAAAGTTTCTGTTTGAACATGCGAATTTTGTTAGGTGAGGAAATGCGTTAGCAGACGAACCTTTACTAAATTCCGCACCCGCCTAAATTTTGCTTTACAAAACTTGGGCGGGTGAGTAATTACGACTATGCTCGGCTCGTTTCACTCACCTGCGCTTATGTATTTACTCAAATAATATATTTCCCCTGCTCCACCTGATCGCGCACGATTTTACCTCGTTCCATCGTAACAACACGGCGCCCGACAGCATTTACCAAATCGCGGTTGTGCGTAACCATTATAACCGTTGTACCAAGCTCATTAATCTTCATAAGTAATTTTAGCACATCGTAGCTGTTCACCAGGTCCAGGTTGCCCGTAGGTTCGTCAGCAAGAATAATGCGCGGACGATGAATAAGCGCCCTGGCAATTGCGAGGCGCTGTTTTTCTCCACCGGACATCTGGTGCGGAAAGTTCTGGGTTTTATCTCCGAGGCCGACGATGCCAAGCACTTTCGGCACATCGTTTTGAATCTCATCATCGCTTGCTCCGCAAACTTCAAGCGCGAAGGAAACATTTTCAAAAGCATTCTTAGTGGCAAGTAGTTTAAAATCTTGGAACACGGTGCCGATTTTACGGCGTAGAAGAGGGATAGAGTCAGATTCAACGGCGGCAAGGTCCACACCGTCCACAATAATTTGCCCGGAACTAGGCGTTAATTCGCGCGTCAAAAGCCGCAAGAGCGTTGATTTGCCCGCACCGGCCGGTCCAACAATAGATACGAATTCCCCGTCTTTGATATCAAGATTTATTCCATCCAGGGCCATGAAATCCCCTGCGTAGATGGTAGAAATATCTTTGTAATGAATCATAGGGCTATGCGATCGTGCGTTCGGTGGAAATAAAATCATCCAGGTCGCCATCAAGCACTTTATCCGGCTGGGACGACTTGGTTCCCGTGCGATGGTCTTTTACCATCTGATATGGGTGCAACACATACGAACGAATCTGGCTTCCCCATTCAATGGAGCCCGCTTTCATTTCCGGTTTTAAATCTTTCAGGGTCTGCGCCTGTTCGCGTTCCATTTTTTGTGCCAGGCGCGAGGCGAGCATTTGGAGAGCCTTGTCTTTGTTTTGCGCTTGGGAACGTTCGGATTGAACTGCGACGGCAATGCCGGTTGGAATGTGCGTTACCCGGACTGCGGTTTCCACCTTATTTACGTTTTGTCCGCCTTTTCCGGACGAACGATAGGTGTCCACCCGCAATTCACCAGGATTCAGTTGAAGCGCCTGGGGAACGATTGCGGGCATAATTTCTACCAGCGCAAAAGACGTGTGCCGCAGTTTTTTCGCCGAAAACGGCGAAATACGCACTAGGCGGTGCACGCCTGACTCTCCTTTTAGTATAGCATATGCATCGGAGCCGACAATTTCACAGGAGGCACTTTTCAACCCCCCTTGTTCGCCGTACGAGTCGTTTAAAACCGAAAAGCGCCAGTTTTGGCGCTGGGCGTAACGCTGGTACATGCGCAGGAGCATATTCGCCCAGTCTTGCGCATCCACCCCGCCCGCTCCGGCGTAAATATTAAGAATCGCTTTATTTGTTTCGTAAGAAAACAT
>JBBTXT010000014.1:0-1754 GCA_038062135.1 Patescibacteria group bacterium
TTATTGATACGAGTAACACCGATATTGGAGGCTTGAAATCTGTAGTCTTTGAAGTGCGAGGCGATAAGTCTTTTTCAAAGATGCGCCACGAATCCGGCGTCCACCGCGTTCAGCGCGTGCCGAAAACCGAAAAGAGCGGCCGCGTCCACACTTCTACGGTTACCGTCGCCGTTCTCGCCAAGGCAAAAGAAACAGATTTAGTAATCCGACCCGACGAACTGGAAGTATCTTTTTCGCGCGCAGGCGGCCCTGGCGGACAAAACGTCAACAAAGTTGAGACCGCCGTTCGTCTTTTGCATAAACCGACAGGAATTGTAATCTCGGTTCGCCAAGAACGAAGTCAATCTGCTAACCGCGAAAAGGCCATGGAGTTCCTCCGCGCTAAATTATTAGAGCTCAAGCGGCTTGAAGAAACCGGCAATGTTAGCGAAGAGCGCCGAAAACAAGTCGGCACCGGCGACCGCAGCGAAAAAATCCGCACTTACAACTTCCCCCAGGATCGTATTACCGACCATCGCATCAAAAAGAGCTGGGGCAACATGGAAAAAATCCTCGCCGGAAATCTAGACCCGGTCTTTGAAGCTTTAAGCAGTCAGACATAAGGTGAATTCTCACCCCGTCTTCCCATTTATTTCACTCCGCAGGCAAATTATCTTCCTGCTCGTTATGCTCCCGACAAAAATTGGTTCCTCGTACCCTTCGGTACGATCCAATTCTTTGTTACCGGGAAGCATCTCCTCGCAGTTCAGTAATTTGTAACTGCGTCGGAAAGCGATGGTGCGACTGGGATAAGAATTCAACAAAGCTTGAGCGTGACCCAAACCATATTCCCTACGCAGGCATTCCGCAGGCCCGTATGCCACCTGGGCAGACGGGCGTAGTCGGCATGCTGGGTTCAGATGCCGACCGAGGGTTAGCCCGAGCGCTCGTCCCGACCGAAGGTCGAGGATCCTGAGCGAAGCCGAAGGACTGGAAGCGCGAGAGGCGGCCTGTCTGGAAATGTGGTTTGGGTCACAAAACGGTGATATAATTTACCCATGAATGAGCAGGAACAACACACGCCTTTTAATCTCGCCGGACCGGTCTTTAAACCTCGGCCGGGCTGGGGCGGACAATTAAAAAACTGGATTAAAACCACTTTTGAACCCGCACCAACCATTGGAATCCTGGGACTGGTCGGAGTTTTGGCGATAGTCCACCTGGCGGTAAAAGATTTGAACCTGGAAACAAAACCGCTCGCAAAATCTTCTGAGTTGCAAGAAGTAAAAACCGGCAATGCAATTTCCGAAACAGCAATAAGGGGCCAAGGCGCCATACATCTTGCCCGCCAAGCATTAGAAACGTTTTTAAAAGACCGCTCTATCCAGCTCTCTGATGAACAAAGAGTGTACGCCGAAATGGAACTCGCTTCCTTAACAGGTGATCCTGAACTACAGCCCGGCGACACTATTTCTTTCAAACTTTCGGATATAGCCAACGCCATTAACTCCGCGAGACAGCTTTCTCAAGATCAGTTAAAACAACTACTTCCATATATTCATTAGCTATCCAACAGCGAACCTTATTCTCCGCACACCGTCCCGCGACACTGATACAAATTACCGAACTGAGAGAAAAGCAGTTCCTGTAACAAAGAATTGGGATGTAATAAAACAGACTTGTAGGTCTATTTTATTACGGGGCACCAATTTTTGTCGGAGTGCTGACGAGCGGGAGGATAATTTGTCAGGGAAGCGGGTAGGTGGAGGAAGAAT
>JBBTXT010000015.1:0-12657 GCA_038062135.1 Patescibacteria group bacterium
ACTTCAAAGACTACAGATTTCAAGCCTCCAATATCGGTGTTACTCGTATCAATAACGGAAAAGTTCCAGTTTTTAAGCTGGGCATACCGCTTGTACATATCAAAAAGCTCGGCGGCGAAGAGCGCCGCTTCCTGGCCTCCGGCTCCGGCCCGGATTTCAACGATAGCTTCATTATCCGGTGCGCTGGGCGCGGACGGTTTTGGGTACTGCTGCTGATGCTGGCGCCAGTCGTAAACCATTAGCTCGGAAGTATCTACTTGGACTTCTTAGCGTTCTTCTTTGCTCGGGGAGCCTTTGAGATGCGAGAGGTGGCCTTTTGCGCACTCTTTTCCATACGCTTTGCGAAGCGTTCAACACGTCCGCGAGCATCTACAAGGTTCTCGCGGCCGGTATAAAACGGGTGGCAATTTGAGCAGATGGCCACATCTAAATCAGACTTGGTTGAGCCGCTTTTCCAGCTTTTTCCGCAAGCGCAAGAAATCTTAGCTTCCGGGTAATATGTCGGGTGGATGTCTTGTTTCATAAAATGACGATTATCGCTAGATAATAATAGCAGATTAGGGTTCTGTTGTCTAGATTCCTTAATCCGTCTGGCTAGGAAATACACAGGTGCGCTTGTTGGCGGTATTGCAAGGCTATATAATGTATCAATATGAAATTGCCCCACATCTTTAGTCGTTTCTGGGAAGCTATGCCGCATATTGCCGGGCGTTCACTAATGGGTGCGGGAGTATTATTCGGCCTGATTGTTGTTGGTACAGTTGCAACAGATACTATTTCTTCAAGCGGCATCAGCCGCTCTTTAGCAGGAGAATTAAGTCCCAAGGTTTCAGGACAAAGCGTGGATAGTGACAAGGTGGCAATCAAGAGACGCCCAGAAATAGGATGTACCACCGACAGCCAGTGCCCAGGCGGACAGATGTGTTACAGCGGCCAGTGTAAAAGCATCTTTGAATGCAAACCGTTTGTTGATGCAAAATGGCAGGCCAATGATGACCCAAGCGCAAAAGAAGTATTTGAGGTTAAAAACCCGGAGTACGTAAGCGTAGTTCCAGCAACCAGTTTAAATGCTTCAAGGTCCGATTCGCGGGCTGTCAGATTTTCCGGCGGTCCTCTGGGAACCCACACATTTGAAAGAGTTATTTTCAAGAAGTTTGATCAGCCTAAAGAAATTTGGGGAGGTGTTGTTGAGGTAAATCCAAAAAACCTACAACACTATCCGAATGCAGAACCGGTTGTGTTTCTGGGTGGCTATACCGACACACTTTGGCCTCAATCCGGATCCGGCACTTGGTGGCGGGACATGACGATAGATTTTACGAATAACGGTTATGTTCCAAGCTCAAAACCGGGCAGAAAAGCCGGTGTTAGCAGTAATGCCTTCTGGCATGATGCAAGCGGACCAAATGTTATATACGCGCCATTCTGGATACTTGATGCCGTAAATGGCTGGCAGGATCGGTACATAAAGGTAGAGTGGTACCTTACTCAGCAACACAAGTTTTTTATGAGAGTTGATGGAAAGCAATGGACAGAGGCAAATTCAAATCCAAATCCGGCTTCCCCGGAGTACTATAAGTTCAAAGGCTTTGCCGCAGGCTGGGTGAGTGCTCGCAGTGCCGGTAGTTTGGATATAAGGAGTGTAAAACTTCACGATGCAAGTTGTTTTTCAATTAAACCTCAAAGCGAATAAAAAATTATGAAATTACCTTACATTGTTGATCGCTTCTGGAAATCCGTTCCGCGTGTTGCTAAAGCGTCGCTGATTGGAGCAGGAATGGTTTTGTGCTTAGCTGTTGTCGGGTCCGCGGTTCTGGATACACTTTCGGTTAGTTGGGTGAGTCAATCTCTTGCTGGTGATGTAAGTCCGAACCTTTCGATTAGAAGGATAAAAGCCGAAGCGAAAGACAACGTTGTTACTTGTTCTACCGACAGCCAATGCGGTGGGGGTCAAATGTGCTACGGCGGTGAATGTAAAAGCATTTTTTCATGCAAACCGTTTGTTGATGCTCGGTGGCAGAGAGGGGATGGACCGGATGCCAGGGGCACTTTTGAGGTTAAAAACCCAGAATACATAAACGTTGTTCCTCTGTATTCAAGGGCCAGTAAGATGGCTTCCGTGCGTTTTACTGGAGGGCCGCTAGGTACGCACACCTACGAACGCGCAATTATAAAGCAATTCACGACACCTAAAGAAATTTGGGGAGGCGTAATATATGCCAACTTCAAGAATCTTGCTTACGGAGAAGGTCAGGCTGAAAAGTTAACCGTTTTTGCCGGCGGATATACAGATCCTCTTTGGCCTCAATCCGGATCCGGCACTTGGTGGCGGGATTTTGGAGCAACGGCCGCATTCGGCCCTATTGTTGAGCCCTACGACCCCAACGCCAAATTCACGTATGGAATCGGAATGGCCGCCTACTATCACAATGCCGCGGGGCCAGGTAATTTCATTGAAGAAATGCGACCGCAGGGTACGTCTGGTGGCTGGCCGGACAAGTTTATCAAGATCCAGTGGCAATATACGCAAGCGCACGAGCTTTATGCCCAGGTTGAAGGCCGGCCGTGGGTTCGTATTCCATTCAAACCGGCAAACCCCGACCCGTCATTGTTTCAATTTAAAGGCTTTGCCGCAGGCTGGATAAGCTCCTATGCAGGCGGTTTCTTGGACATAAGAAGTATCCAGCTTTACGACGATAGCTGTTTCTCTAGCATCAAAACTCAATAGAACAAGGAGCTAAGATATTATTGACTTTTTAAGACCCCTACGATACTATGGGGAGGCGTTTCGTGCCTAAAGCACGATGCCTTTTATAAGAATGACTACCGAACAATTCACACAAATCCCTTACGAAGACATGCTCAAGGCCGGCATGCATTTTGGGCGCCGAAAGACCGTTTTTCATCCAGCCATGGGACAGTATGTTTTCACGGTTCGGGATGGGATCTGTATTATTGACCTCCTAAAAACACAAGAACAATTAGAAAAAGCCGTTGCGGCGTTGAAAGAGGTCATTGCCGCAGGAGGCATCATACTGTTCGTTGCACCAACCAAGCAATCTCGCGAGTCAGTAAAGGCACTCGCCGAAAAGCTAGGCATGCCTTACGTTGTGGATCGCTGGCTTGGCGGAACTCTTAGCAACTTTAAAATCATAAACGCCCGCGTCCGCAAGCTTGAATCCATGGAACAAGAGCAGGCGACCGGAGTTTGGGAGAAGTACACCAAAAAAGAGCGCCTTATGCTTGAGCGCGAACTCACAAAGATGCGCAAAAACTTTGACGGCCTAAAGAGGTTGACCCGCATCCCGGACATCGTTTTTGTAGCTTCTATTAAAGATGGGGCGCTACCTGTTTCAGAATCAAACAAGATGGGTGTAAAGACTATTGCTATCGCAAACACCGATGCTGATCCTAAGCTTGTAAATTTTGCCATTCCTGGCAATGATCGCTCAAAAATGGCAGTTGATCTTATTATTCAGTCGCTAAGCAACGAGCTCGTACACTAATTACCCCGGTTCGCCGAGTTTCAAAAAACTATGGCTGATATGGAAAAAATTAAGGCCCTTCGCGAAGCGACCGGCCTCTCATTAAACGAAATCAAAAAAGCACTAGATGCTGCGGGAGGCGATGAATCCAAGGCTATTGAAGCTCTTAAGTCTCTTGGTGCGTATATGGCCGAAAAGCGTGCTTTCCGCGATGTTAAAGAAGGAATTGTAAGCTCATACATCCACTCCACTAAAAAGGTTGGCGCGATGGTGGAACTTTTGTGCGAAACGGACTTTGTTGCCCGCAACGAAGAATTCCAGGGACTCGGCCGAGATCTCGCGATGCATATTACCGCCATGAAACCGGCCGACGCCGAGGAATGCTTAGAACAACCGTTTATAAAAGACCCCGAAAGGACTATAAAGGATGTTATCTCCGGAATGATCGCCAAGCTTGGCGAAAATATTCAACTCGGTAAGTTTTCAGTTTTTCAACTCTAACGGCGCCAATAACGCTGTTTGTTAATATCCTTGTTTATTCTCATACCAATAGCTGTTGCCGTTGTTGCGCTCATTGGAGCTGGTATCATCGTGGGCAAAAAACTCACTTATCTGCGCAAGCTTAACCCTGAATCGCATGAGGTTGGCGTCAGCTTGTGGCATGACATGTTTCCTGAAGCAATTAACACCGCGAATAAGATACAAGTGAGGGAACACTGGTCTAATTGGCTTACTGAGCTGGAAAAGGCATTGCGCCAGACCAGAGTTTGGTTTTCAAAACTAGATCGCTGGTGGGCGGGCATTATAAATCGTGTCCGCACCGCCCGTGAAGATAGCATGCCCGAAGATGTCCAAACGCCGTTGGCAGATGAGGTGACATCTGTGCCGGCAGTTGAACCAAGTGTGCGCATAGTAAGTAAAAAATCTAAACTGGATCCTCAAAAGCTGAAAGAAGAGGAACAGCGCTTAATAGTAGAAATAGCCCAGAATCCAAAAGACGGGCTGCTATATGAGACCTTAGGGGATGTCTACGTACAGATGGGGAATTTTAACGATGCAATAGAATCTTTCAAAGCCGCAATCTCTCTGAACCCCGAAGACCAAGGCCTCAAGAACAAACTTTCTCAGGTGGAAGCAGTTAAGACTAAGTAGAATTGGGGCGAGTGTTAGTGTTCCGTGACCCTTTCCAGATACAGTAAAATACGCTATACTAGTGCGGTTCCAGCTAGTGTAAATGTTCTTGCCGCCATAGCTCCCTCCTTCGCTCATCCTGTGGAAGAGCTTCGGAAGGGCGAGTAGCGTTCTTACTTCGCTTGCTCGCGCTTCGAAGCTCTGTCGTACGACAGAGCTTAGGAGTGCCGGCGTAGCTCAGTGGCAGAGCAACTGTTTTGTAAACAGTAGGTCGTCGGTTCAATCCCGACCGCCGGCTCTGTAAGACAGCGATTCCAATGATCGCCGATAGGGGGCGTGGTGGAGTAGTCAATCACAACAGACTGTAAATCTGTCGGCCGTCCGGCCTACGTAGGTGCAAATCCTACCGCCCCCACCAAAGTATTCTATGCGAGTTAGTAGAGTAGTATTATCAACAGGATTTGATTTACGGTACAGATTAGTTGGTGTTATCATGAGGGTGTGAAGATACCACACTCGCGTAACCTTCTAAAAAATTTGTATCAAGAGCGTGGTTTTTCTGTCTCAAAAATTGCTAAGCACCTGAATTTTTCAGAGGGTAAGGTTAACTACTGGTTGAGCCGGTATAATATACAGAAAAGATCTATTTCCGAAGCAGTATATCGGATGCATAATCCAGACGGGGATCCTTTCGTAGCGCCTAGTAATCTTAACTATAAGTCTATACATTTTATCGCTGGTCTTGGACTAGGTCTATATTGGGGTGAAGGGAATAAACGTAATCCAACGAGTGTTCGCCTAGGAAATACTGACCCGAAACTCATTAAAGCCTTTGTTCGATTCTTACTAAAAATATTTAAAGTAAAACCATCCAAATTACGTTTTGGCTTACAGATATTTAGCGATATGCCGCCAAGGAATGTCCTATCTTTTTGGATATCACAACTGCGTAGCCTTGGCATCAATGAGCAACAATTTCAAAAAGTCGTTGTTACGCCCGCAAGATCCCTAGGTACCTATCGCGAAAAGAGTCAGCACGGGGTGCTTACTGTTTATTGTTCAAATGTGCGACTTAAAAACCTCATTGACAATATGTTGGCAGAATACAAGGTTTAAGATACAATACGCGAGTTACGTTCCTTATATGCCGTTGTAGCTCAGTTGGTAGAGCAACTCCATGGTGAACATATTGCCCGTCGGTGTGGAAACTATCCGATGAATCCCGAATAACGGTCAATAGCCGGCATACGGCCAAGACCGTGGCGTTCTGTACGCCCGAACGACTGACAAGGGGAGCTAACCCTACTTCATAGGTATGCTCAAGATACAGTCTAACCCCCTGATATTATGTGTAGTGGAAACAGGGGTACCAGTGAAGGAGTAGGTCGTCGGTTCAAATCCGACCAACGGCTCCAGGATTGATTTTTTAAGAAAGTCTGATAGAATATATAACAACATGTCTCAAGATAACCTTCTGCGCTTAAAGTGTTCCGTCTGTAAAGAAGCGAACTACTTTACGTCTAAAAACAAAAAGAAAGTTGAACGAAAGCTGGAATATAAAAAGTTTTGTTCCCGGTGCAGGAAAACAACTCCGCACAAGGAAGCAAAAATGACCGGCTAAAAATAAAACCTCCATTCCGGAGGTTTTATTTTTTGGGAACCCTTACACCAACTCCACAGCCCCAAGACTCGGATACGGGATAGTTTTTAAATCCGTCGCTTTAAAAACTTCCCTCCGCCTCACAATATTTGTTTGCTAACAATTATTGTTCCGGCGAGTCCTCGCTGTGGGGTTACGAGAGTTGGTGTAAAGTTCAAATAGACTCCCATATTAATTTTTGATATAGTGCAGGGGATTGAATGGGGGTGTCGTCCAACGGTAAGACTCTGGTCTCCAAAACCAGGTATCCAGGTTCGAATCCTGGCGCCCCCGCCAAGAGTGCTGTTGATTCTTTGCAATATCTGGTATCATATAGATATGCATAATATTCGTTTTTGGCACATTGTTGCCCTGACCGCGTTTGTGTTCGGGCTGGTCTACGCATTCGTCAAATAAATACGCTTGCCTGTTGATATCTTGCAGGGAGATGCGTAATTTTCTGGTGCAAGAAACAAAGTTTTGGCACATGTCCGCAGAAGCGACCTTCGGCGGGCAAAGCCCGTAAAGGTTGCAAAGGCGACATTCATAAATATGAAATTTCTCAAACTAACTAATTTCGGGAATCCAGTCTTACAAAAGAAGGGGAAGAACATTACCTTAAAGACCATTCGTTCTACGGCGTTTCATAATCTTGTTAAGCAGATGTTCTATACAATGCGCAAGGTTGAAGGCGTAGGTCTTGCCGCACCCCAGATTGGCGAATCAATAATGCTCGCCGTTATTGAAGTTAAACCAAGTAAAACCCGTCCCGATGCTAAACCGCTGTCTCCAACGGTTATTATCAACCCCAAAATTACAGGACGCTCAAAAGTTTTGATAGATGATTGGGAAGGATGCCTAAGCCTTAATGGAGTTCGTGGCCTTGTGCCTCGATCCGAATCTATACAAGTTGAATATGTAGACGAGAATAGTGTACAACAATCCAAAACATTTTCTGGCCTTCACGCTAGAGTTTTTCAACACGAGATTGATCATCTAAACGGAAATGTTTACGTGGAAAGGATGAATAATTTTCGTACTCTTATGGTTGTGGATGAATTTAATAAAAGAGTTATTGGGAAGCGTGGTTTAAGGAGTAGATAAATTTATTTTAAACAAAACTAAAACCACCTCGCATGAGGTGGTTTTAGTTTGCTCTACCCGATGTCTATTTTTAGTCTTCGGGTTTTTTCTCGGCTCTGGTCTATCTGGCGAAGAAGAATTTCTACATCTTCTATTTTATACAACCGGTAATTATTAACCGGGTTCCGATAGGCAATTAGCTTGCCTCTTTGATCCCAGTTACGAATCGTCAAGGGCGTTACGCCGAGTAAGTTGGCAACCTCTTTAACATTGAGAAATTTTTTGGGCATAGAATTTTAAAACTTAATTTATGGGCTACCTTGTGAAAGGTTACTGAACTTAATGGTAAACCCTACAATTAAAATGTTTATCTTTATAGTAATCTTTTGTCTACAATGTTTATGAACCTTTATAGTTAATTCTATACTCTTGGTTAGTGCGGTCAATGTGCATAAGTTTTAGCGCTAAGTTATAAAAATTTTCAGCATTTTTTCTTTAGATCGGTAAACAAATAAAAAACCTTTAAAATAAGGCCTGTTTTATCAACATTTTGCGTGACTGCCATGGTAGACTTGCAACATAAGTTCGCGCGCGTATATAGAGTCACACGCGAGGAAAAATCTAAAAGGCATTCTGATAAACCTGCGACATAGATTATCCGATACGATATCCGATACGAAAAAACCCTTGTTATGCTAGATAAAAAAGACATCGTTAACGAACTAGGATCGGTAACTAAAAAAGATAATCTTGTATCTCTTTTTGAGGCATCTAAGCTTGCTCCGTACTCCCAAGAATATATAAGTCTCCTCGTGCGTCGGGGTAAGATATTTGGCCAGAAGATCGGACGAAATTGGTTTACAACAACCGAGGCCGTTGAAGAGTATGTGCGTAAATATGCCGGTTCTAGTTTAATTAAGAAAAAAGACAGTTTAATTTCTCTAGCGGAAGCGTCCAAGTTTTCCCCATACTCCCAAGAATACATAAGTCTCCTTGTCCGAAGAGGAAAAGTTTTTGGCCAGAAAGTTAGCCGCAATTGGTTTACAACCAAAGAGGCAATCCGGGAATACGTCCAAAAATACGGAGCAGTTAATCTTTTAAAAAAAGGGTTAACTCAGGGTGATTTCAACGAACCGATAAACGTAAACACGCCGCCCGCTCTGCCGCAAATAATTCTTGCTTCTGCGCCGATTCTTGCTCCTATTTCTGAACCGGTGCCGACAGAAGTTTACGAACCGGTATCGCACTGGAAATCGGAACACAACATTAGGCGCGCTGTTGTATCTGCAATCGCAACGATTCTCATCATCTTTGGACTTGTGGATGTCACCCAAGATTTTGGAACTTCAAATAATCCAATTTTGTCTCTCTACGAGCGCTTCATGCATCGGGACCAGAAAACGGACGAATATTTAGGCGACGTTGTTATAACTGAACCAGGGACAGGATTCACGATCGTAGGCTCAATCCCAACCCCATCGTCTTCGCCTTCCGGTTCATCTCTTCCGCCGCGTAATGTGCCGATTGTCATCCGTTCAATCACCAACGCTGAAAAATTAAATAACCTCACTTCCCAAGATTTTACCCTCGCTTTTGTTACAAAAAACGGGAACATTACTTATGACAACGTTCAGCTTCAGGGAGATGTTGTCGTGGGTAAGACGCTCACGGTAAATGGTGCGACCAAACTTAGATCTTCATTGGCGGTACAAGGTAAGCTGGGCGTAATCGGTAAAGTAATCTTTAACCAGGGACTAAAAGTCACGAGCGGTAATGTTGCGATTGAGAACGGCACCCTGGAAGTTGCCAGCACTAAGATGGTTAAAAATCTTAATGCCGAATTATGGCAAGGGTTAAGGCCAAATGATTTAGTTGCAACAATCGCCAGTGGATCAGGAGTGACTATTAATAATGTTACAAACGTTACTAATACTGGCGGTGTGGTAACCAACGCTTCTTTAACACTTGATGATGTTGTTGAAAACGGAAACGAAACTGACAATCTTGCATTTTTCTTCGGAGGTCTTTACGGAGGTAATGGATCCTTTTCAAGCCTTGGAGTCAGCGGGGATACTTCAATCGGTAATTCCGAAGATCCGCAGGATTCTCTATTTACGGTTCAGTCTAAAAAGTTCCGGTTAAATGAAAATGGTGATGTGGTAGTAAGCGGAACTTCCAGTTTTGGCGGAAAGGCATCGTTCTCGTCAGATGTAGAAATATCCGGTTTTGCTTCCGCATCAAAGATTTTTGGAGCCGGTCTCACCGATTGCGATGTCGCCGGAAGCTCTAAATTAATGTGGGATGCAACCACGGGAACATTCTCGTGCGGAACATCATCAAGCGGCGGAAGCGGATCTGCTCTTCAAATTAAGGAAGGCCTAACTAGTGTTCTAAACCCAACCGCGACGATTTCGTTTGAAGCGGGAAACTTCAATGTTTCCGCCTCCGGTTCTACTGAAGCCGTTGTTAAATTGGATTGGACAAATGGGCCGGCTTCTCGGGCGGCCAATGAAACCATTTCTGGTATTTGGAATTTTAGTAATGGCGCTTCGGTGTCAGGGACCCTTGAGGTCAGCAAACTCGGAACTTCTGGAGACCAGCTCCGGCTTACAGACTCTGCAACAAATACTAAAACCTTCGGCCTTGTAGTACGCGACGGCGACTTTTTGGTACGTGCCCCGAGCACCTCCTCTGCCTTTTCCAGCCGTTACGTAATTGCTTCTGTTGCCTCAAATTCCCTGGGCTGGACTCTGGGCAAACCAGCTTCGCCATCACTCGCAGGAACATATAATACTGCCGGTCTTGCTGAGGGTGTCTACGTTTCCGGCAAATACGCCTATGTCGCCGACGACACCGCTGGGTTGCAGATTCTGGATGTATCTGACCCATCAAGTCCGGTTCTTGTCGGGACCGCCGACACCCCGGGGCGCGTCATAGATGTTCATGTTTCCGGCAGATACGCCTACATAACAGATTATTCTTTTGGTCTTCAGATCATCGATGTATCTAATCCATCCAACCCCATATTGGTTGGAAATTATAATACAGACGGCCTAGCTCTTGGTATTTACGTCTCCGGCAAATACGTTTATGTAGCAGACTATACTGCCGGTCTCCAGATTATTGACATATCAAACCCTTCAAGTCCAACCCTTGTCGGAAACTATGACACTGCTGGCGCTTTTGAGGTCTACGTTTCCGGCAAATACGCCTATGTCGCCGACGATAGCCTCGGCCTCCAAATTATAGATATATCAAATCCTTCAAAACCAAATCGTGTTGCACGATATGATACGGTTCTAGCTAGAGGTATCCACGTTTCTGGCAAATACGCGTTTCTGGCAGATGAAGTAGCTGGCCTTTATATAATCGACGTTTCTAACCCAGCCAGCCCGACACTTACCGGATTATATAATACAACCGTCACGGCCAACGGGCTCTATGTGTCCGGAAAATATGTGTATATCGCCGATGCCGATTTCGGTCTCGAAATAATAGATGTTTCCAATCCGGGAAGTCCAGTTCGAGTTGGGAATTACAATACGACCGGTTCGGCTAGAGCTGTTTATGTTTCCGGCAAATACGCGTATGTGGCGGACGTTGCTGATGGTCTACAGATTATAGATATAGGCGGACTGGAAACTCACGCCCTTTATGCTGGTAATATTAGTACTAGTGACATTACTGTCTATGAGAATATAGATGTTGGCAACGATTTGTTTGTTCGTAATGGATTAGCCGTTGGTAACGGCGGTCTCCTGGTTAATGGACCGATAGCCTTGAATGCGTCTTTTTCCGCCAATATTGCATCCTTGTCTGCGAGCGACCTCTTTACTGTTACCCATTCCAAGGGTCGCTTAACCGGCGATGCTCTCCAAATTGATCTTGCCGCCTCCACCTCCCAAGAATTCTTCACTGGTAATTTTGCTAAATTTACAACCGCGGGAACTGATAGGATATTATTTGAGTCTTCCGGTGCCATTCTTGCTTCAGGCGCAGTGCAATTTGGTTCTGCAGGCGCTCCGACTTCCACCTCCTACTCCCGCTTTGGCACCAACACCACAAGCTACTCATCCATCCTTTCCTCTGCTAATGACCTTCTTATCTCGGGAGACCTGGAGGTAGACGGGAGCACATTCCTTGACGGAACTGCCAGTGTTGCAAGTAATTTTGAAGCGGTTGGTTATGCTTCCGCATCTGCCTTTGTCCTTCCCTCAACATCCGGCGGCACACTGGCGGACTGCGATGCGGCAACTGATACTTTAAATTGGGATGCAACGACTAGGAAATTTACCTGCGGCACCGACGGAAGTGTTACCTCCAACTCCCTAGACTTTGACGAAATCGTTAACTCAGCGACGTTGGATGCGAATTTCTCCATCGCTTCCACCTCCAACAACTACACCTGGGATTTCTTGGATACCCAAGTCTCCTTTGCTGGAGGCCGGATACTACCCAACGGATTCTTTGGCATCGGCACTACCAATCCTGGTGCACTTTTAGATATTGCTCAGCCAGTTTCGACTATAGGCAGTCCAACAGGGTTAAGGTTTACGGGAGGAGCCCACACAACCTTAGCGGCATCCACGGAAGCTTCGGATATTAATTTTAATCTCGCTCGAACGGTTCAATTTGCAACTGGTGCCTTAGCTACCCAAAGAGCCATACAAGTTACAGCCCCGACTTATGCTTTTGCAGGCGCAAGCACCCTGACCAGAGCTTCAACTCTCGGTATTGTCGGTGCTCCTATTGCCGGAACGAATGCAACCATTACCAACAGACACATGCTTAGCTTGATTGCCACAAGCGATACGGATACTACTGCTGGTTTATATATTCGGGCAGGAACTACTGGAGGGGGTACCGGGAGTGCAATATTAGTAGACAGCAATGATGGAACCAAAATGTTTGAGGTTCAGTATAGTCAAGTTAGTTTTGGAAACGGCAAAACTATTATAAACACTTCATCAAATGGAGCAATTAACTTGGGAGCAAATACCGGAGCAAGTGCTGGAATATTAAATTTGAGTGGTGGATATGCCGATATAAGGACTATAGGAACCGATGGGACTAATACTTATTTAAGACTTTCAACTTATAGCACTGGTGCTGGTGGACATATCGTTTTAATGCCAGGTGTGTTAGGGGGTGGAGGTACTGGCAATGTTGGCATCGGAACCACGAGTCCTCTCACCAAGCTTGAAGTGCAAGGCACCGCATCGGCGTCGCACCTTCTCACTACAGGTGGCTTGCAAGTCGCAGGTGGAGCATCCGTCTCCTACTCAAGATTCGGCACTGCCACCACCGGCCACAGTCTCG
>JBBTXT010000016.1:0-26191 GCA_038062135.1 Patescibacteria group bacterium
GTGCCGGCGGCAGGAATCGAACCTGCGACCTAAGCGTTATGAGTGCTTCGCTCTAACCCCTGAGCTACGCCGGCAAGTAATGAAGCCGACGTATAAAGTACGACGGCGAATACTGACACGAGGCATATCATACCCTAAAATAAGCTTCTTTTCAATTCTTATACTTGCGCCTTGTCGTTTTTTCCTGTATTCTTATTGAACAATTATCAAAGATCGCGGGGTGGAGCAGTGGTAGCTCGTCAGGCTCATAACCTGAAGGTCGCGGGTTCGAATCCCGCCCCCGCAACACAGAAATGTAGGCCGCCCCTTGTGGGCGGTTTTGTGTTTCTAATATTCGGTCAGGATTCGAAGGGTATGCATTTTGATAATTAAAGCCCCCGCCCAACAGAGTTCCATCAGGCGGGGTTAGTTCCTTTCATTGACACGACGATCAACGAGAAGGAACCAGTACTTTGCCGGCCAAAAGCTGTAGTAGTAGCCGTGGGCGATCCGGCAGTTTCCTTCACGAGAAGTCTGTGGTCGGACATAGCGAATACCGAGACAGACTTTGCTCTCATCGGAATCGTCATCCCGATCGTACTCGTAGGCGCTCTCTGGATCCTGACACCTTGCCAACCCGATGAGAGCAAGGGAAATAATGTCCAGTTCGCTCGCCAGAAACCTCGCCCCGCTTCCTACGGCCAGCACTTCCAGGGGATGGGCAACGCGCTGGCGTTGAGATCGAGCATAACGCCGAACGTCAGAACTTTGGACATCCTCTCCAAAGTTGACGACCGTGCCGTCAAAGAAGCCCCGCTCGGGTTGGGTAAGCTTGGGCAGAACGAGGCCAAACACGGGACTGTTTGACTTCGTCGCCGGCGCACCCAGGGTTACAGCATTTCTCAACGCCAACTTGGGATCAAACCTAATACCTATCAGCTGCTTTCTATTCACCGGCTTAATCAGCTCCACATTCTTCCTCCTTCCTCCTGAAGCGATTGACAATACATTACGGTAAGTGGTATATAAAAACAAGTGTCCCCCGTCTCGGCGTGATGTTCTTCATAGGAGGCGGCTGGACTGACCTGGGAGGGTCGGTAGCAGGCTCGAATGAGGAGCCGTAAAGATTCCACCCCCGGGTGGTAAAATGCGCCGTCCACCAGGACGGCCCACGATGTTCGGGGTCCGTCTTCCCCCCTTCTTGATCTGCACCCGCGACCAGGGTTCCCGCCCACCCACGTTCCTTCGGATCTTCACGTCGATTTTCACGGGTTCTGGTGTTTGTGTTCGGGTTTCAGGTCCGGGCTCGCTTCAACGGAATTTCGTTTCGGTTCCACCTTGCTCTTTCGACCCGAGCCGCCGGTCCGGTCTGCGCCCTGATACGATCACGCGCGTCCCCCGAACCTCAGCGAACAACCTGCTTCAGTAGCTCCCAGGTCCGCTCACTCATCCAACCTTAACTGGCGCCGCAGGGCCTCACGCCCCCGGCGCCTTTCTCTTGTCACAAACGCGTTTTCCTGTTACCGTAATCGACACGAGCAAACGAAAGGAGGTGAGAAAACCATGCTCTTTGAAAATTTGCTGGAACAAGCTGCGCGAACTGGCGCTGCGGCACATCGAAAATCCCACCTTGACCGGAATCCCCTAAGCGGGCAGACCAAGGTACGCATCCTCTACAAACCAAACGAAGCAATGAAGAGGGTGCACTGGCGCCTCATCAACTATATCCGCGAGTTGCGACGCGGACACATCTCGGAATATACGGCGCCTTTTTCGCTGTCACCGCTCAAAAACCTTCAGCGCCATCGGCGTGCGAGATTCTTCTGGCTGCTGGACATCCAACACGCTTACGAGCGAGTTGACCTTGACCGGCTGGTGGAGGTTCTCGCCCACTTTGACCCCTTCGTCATCGGCCAAGAAGCCGCAGTTCGAGAGTTCCTGGAAAAATACTGCTTCTCAAACGAGGGCGGACTTGCTACCGGAGCCTGCGCTTCACCGGACCTGTTCAATATCTACGTAGGCAAGCTGGTAGACGAGCCCCTGTGGCAGTTTCTCCGAGCATACGCCAGTAAGACTGGCGACGAGATCCGATACAGCCGCTACATTGACGACCTGACGCTTTCGGCGCAACAGCGCCCTTGGGGAGCTTCCGTCAGGCGAAACGTAAAACGAATCGTTGCAGCGGCGGGGTTGCCTCTCCACCGACGGAAGGTTTCACCGTCATTGGACTTGCGCCGTGGTCCCATCTTGATCACCGGACTCCGTCTGGCCTGGCCCGGCCGCATCTTCATCCCCCGACACTACCTGCAACTGTTCCGTAACCGACTGCGCACAGCGATCCGCGAGGTGCAACTGGAAGGCGATTTCAGCATCCAGAAACTGGGTGGCATGAATGGCGTATTCCGATCCGGCCTTGCCGCTGGACAGAAGCTAACCCGTCAAGAAGAAGATGTGGCGTTTCTTTGGCAGGAGTACCGAAGGCTCTGGAAGACGTTCAACAAACGACAGCATTGAGGGCTCTCGACACGTGGAGGCGTGATTGAGAGCCCTTATACTTTTTGATAAAGATATTTAGTTTAGGTCAGATTCTGATCTTAACACTTCTTCTATCCTTAGGAGTCTATTATATTTGGCAACGCGCTCACTGCGAGAGAGAGAACCGGTTTTAATTTGACCCGCACCGAGACCGACGGCGAGATCGGCAATGGTCGTGTCTTCGGTTTCGCCGGAGCGATGGGAGATGATCGTGGTATAGTCGGCTTCTTGAGCCGATAGAACAACATCAATTGTTTCGGTAAGCGTACCGATCTGGTTTGGTTTTATCAAAATTGAATTTGCGATGCCGCGAGAGATGCCGTCTTTAAGGCGCTTTATATCCGTGACAAATAAATCATCGCCGACAAGTTGAATCTTGGGCTCAAGATCGTTGGTAAGTTTTTGCCAGTTGTCCCAATCGTCCTCCGCCAGGCCATCCTCAATAGAAATAATCGGGTACCTAATAATCCAGTCCTGATACAATGCAATCAGATCATCGGCGGACAATGATTGGTTTTCCGACGTTAATTCGTATTTACCGTCTTTATAAAACTCCGAGGCTGCGACATCTAGTGCGATCGCGATGTCTTTACCCGGCCGGTATCCGGCTTTTTGAATTGCCTCAACAATTAGAGCCACGGCCGATTCATTTGAATCCAAATGCGGAGCGAAGCCGCCCTCGTCCCCCACAGTAGTGACCAGGCCACGATCCTTCAATATCTTTTTAAGAGCATGGAAAGTTTCCGCGCCCCAACGCAATTTTTCTTTAAATGACGGCGCTCCGCGCGGAACAATCATGAACTCCTGAAAATCGGTTGATCCATCCGCATGCTTGCCGCCATTTAAAACGTTCATCATAGGTGTCGGGAGAACCACCTCTTGGCTGGTCCTGCTCACTCGATGAAAATACTTATACAGCGGTTCTCCGGCGCTTGCGGCGCTTGCGTGCGCAAAAGCCAAAGAAACCCCAAGGATGGCATTGGCCCCGAGTCTGGATTTATTCGGAGTGCCGTCAAGTTTAATGAGGACTCTATCCAACGATCTTTGATCTAATTCTTTACCGACGACAGCCGAACGTATCTCTCCATTTACAAAGGCAGCCGCTTTTAAAACACCTTGGCCGTTATAACGCAACGGGTCGTTATCGCGCAATTCCAGTGTTTCATGACTGCCAGTAGAGGCCCCGGACGGTACCGATGAGCGGCCAAGGGAACCGTCCTCCAGCTTAAGCTCAACTTCAACAGTAGGATTACCGCGAGAGTCTAATATCTCCCGCGCAAAAATGGAGGAAACTGCTGACATAAGAAATTTATTTTTCTATAACGATCTGGGCAACATTTTGAGCCGCACCGCAATCAACAACTACGGTTGCCGGGAGGGTTTTAGAACTCATGGTGACAATTCTCCAGCCATATCCGGCAAGCTGATACTGGGTTGATCCAACAACTACGGTGCGCGGATCGCCAGAGCGGTTGTCCAACATGACGGTTTGTCCGTTTTTGACGACAATTTTAGTAATGCTTACCTGACAGCGGGCATCAAACTGAAGACGTCTGCCCTCGTGTGCCTTAACGGCGTCGGAATAACTTTGGGGCATACTGCTACCAGCCGGAGCCGGCGTTGGGGTCCGCTTTATGACCGGTTTGGCCGTTGGGGAACCGCTAGCCACTGACGACGGGCTTGGTGAGCCAGAGGCCGACGGACCACTTGCTCCCTGGCGACGAATACCAACAATTACTAAGACGATCACCACTATCCCCACCACGTACCACAAATATTTTTGATTCATTCTCGGAAAAGGTTCACGCCTGGTTGCCCCTGCCTGCCGGCAGGCGGGCGCGAGGGTTCCTATAAATAATGTATTACCCTAATTAGTTATTTATAGGAGACGCGATGGCAATGGCGGGAATCTATATTGTTTAGAGTCGCGTACAAAATGCACGCGTAATATTACCTTCTAATTATACCACAAGGAAATTATTGGCTAGAGCCAGATGTCCCCACCCCGGTACCCACCAGAAACTTGGCCGGCCATCGGCGATAGGAGCTTTTGAATTCCTGGACGTTTTCACTCCCGTCCGCATAGGTGATTTTATATGTTGCGGTGGTTATGCCTCCGGGATGAGGTTTTTCAATCTGTTTGACCGTTCCTTTTGGTAATGTATCCGTGTCTACGTATACCGGTTCGCCAGCCGGAAATTCGGCAATTATCTTCGGACCGATAACCTGCGAAGTACGGCCGTCTTTGGTTCCGTAAAGTTCAAATGTCACGCGCGTCCCTTGGACATAACCGTAGATAAGAACCGGGTGGCCGGTGTCATTTCTAAACTTTAAATCAGGATTAGGCTCATAAACCGTAGCGTCAAGGCCAGGACCGATCCACCGCCCGGCGCCGTCTTTCTCATAATAACTGACGCGATAAGAATGGCTGCGACGGGCCGTTATGGGCAAGCCCGCGTTAAGCAGAGCGCGAAACAGGGTTGTTGAAACTTGGCAAAGTCCGCCCCCAAATTCCGGTATCGTCTGATCCCCCTTAATAACCAGCTCCGGCAAATAACCGGTGGTGTTGTCTATAACTCCCAATGTTTTGACGGTTGAGAACTCTTCGCCAGGCTTGATTATGGACCCGCTTAGGAAACGAACTCCGTTTTTAATGTTGCTGATGCGATTGTTCGGACTGCCGTCAAATGTTGTCGTCGCTTTTCCAATAAGTTCCGTGATGCCAAACGTGGGGTCAATTTGATTTGCGTCGGTTTGGCCGGATTCAAATGTTAGAGAAATTGAAGCCAGCGGAGATTTGCCTCCGGCGCGGCGCTCAAGTTCGGATATTATTTCACTAATGGTTTTATCTTCATCCAGAACCCGGCCTGAACGGGGCGGTATAAATTCAATAACCTTGCCGTCATCGCCAATTACCAGCTTAGGCTTCTGAAAGGCGATGTTTGCGCGGGCGGCAACCGTGGTGACATATGCGCTTATTTCACGCTTGTCGGGCAAAGCTATAAGCTTATCCCCCTCAGCGCCCGAGATTATCCATTTGCCTATTTCCTGGCGAGATATGGTGACGCCTCCGTCATCCCACGCCAGGATTAGTGGAGCAGAAATCATTCTTTCCGCTGTCTTGCGCGCCTCGGGAGCAGTTTCCGCGTTTACAAAAGGAATGTCATCTTGAACCGCCAGCGCCGTTGCCTGGGTTCTTAAGTTTAAAAGCGCACCCACAAGTGTCGCCTCCGCAGACTCACGATCAATAACCTTGCCAGGTTGAGTATCATACAAAATTTTAACCTGGGTTCCGCTAACGGCCAGGCGCACGTCTTTGCGCGCTATATCAAGCTGTTCGGCGACAACATCTATTTGGTCGCGAAGAGCAAGCGAATCAAATGAAATACTTGCTTCCAAAACCGGTTTTGTAAAAGGCGAAGCAATTCTTTGGCTAAGCTGGCGCAACCAGGAACCGCTTCTTCCATAACTCCACGCCTGATCAACCAATCGCTCCGGAATAACATCGGCTTCTATATTATCCAATGAAATTGTCGCAACCCTGTCTTCCGCTTGTATCGGAAGACCATTATTTTGCAGGCTCTCCACCCTATCAAAGATAATCGCCTGCAGAGATTGGCGGGTCATGCCCCCTACTGACAAATCCCCCAGCCTTACTCCGGGCCATATTCTCCCTGCATAAGCTATGTGGTAGCCGGCAGTTACAATCACAACAAATAGAAGCGCGCCAAGACCGATGCCAAGAAATCGGTTTTTATACCAAGGAAGTTTCATAATCATAGCGCGCTCAGCTCACGCAGGGTTGCCTCAAATTGTCCGATTGCGCGCTTCGCTTCAGTATATCGTAGAAAGTAATTTAGGTCATGGGCAATCCTGTTGCGAAGCTTGTGGGCTTCCCACAACCCATCTATCGTCTGGAGTTGTCCCGATTGGATATTCATAAGCCGCTCGCCCATAGTATCACCTGGAAAACCGGCCCGACGAAGGATATCTTCCACTAGTTTGTCGGCCTCTATCAGGGCAAATCGCCATTGAGCCTCCACGTTTGTGGTAAGGTGGCGCAGGATTTCTTCCCAGCGAGCAGTCATTGCGCCTGGAGAAGCTTTCTGGGTAATAGGAAGGCTGGAAGTTTCTTCAATAATCAGGTTGACCGCAGCCTCTTTTGGCTTGGCGGGAGTCATCCCCTTCTTTTTTATGATTATAATGGCCAAGGCCATAATAATCGTTGCGATAAAAGAAATGGTTTTAATGACCGGAACTATGCTATTAATGGTTTCCGACGGAATAAAATCGCTTATTCGCCCAAGTTGATACTCGCCAACACCAACGGATGCGACGTTGTACAAATCAGAAGTGAGACGCTCAAGAATTGGGCCGTATTCAATCATTAATTTCTTGTTCTAAGACGTAGGCGGCGCGGAGAATTGTTGCTTCATCAAACATTTTGCCGATGATCTGGAATCCAACCGGCAGATTGCTTTCTTTTCCGAGGCCGCACGGAACCGAAATCGCCGGCACACCGGCCAGGTTTATTGCAACGGTATAAATATCCGCGAGGTACATTGAAAGTGGGTCGGAAGATTTATCTCCTATCTTAAAGGCTGTCGTCGGGGATGTCGGCCCCACAATCACATCCACGTTTTTAAATGCCTCTTCAAAATCACGGCGGATGAGTGCGCGAACCTTTTGGGCACGCAGATAATACGCATCGTAGTAGCCGGACGATAACGCGTACGCGCCAAGCATGATTCTTCGGCGCGGTTCCGACCCAAATCCTTCGGCGCGAGATTTGGTGTACACTTCCAAAAGATTTTCTGCGTTCTTTGTAGAGTGGCCGTACCGAATTCCATCAAGACGGGCAAGATTCGCGGATACCTCGCAGGGCATTACAATATAGTAGGCCGCCAGGGCATATTCGGAATACGGAAGAGAAATATCAATAATTTCGGCTCCCCTGTTTTTAAGGGCCTCAATACCCTCCAACACCTTTTCTCTAACCTCCGCGGATAGACCTTCTCCGAAATATTCCTTCGGTACGCCGACACGCAGGCCCTTGATGTCACCGTCCAGGCCAGCAGTAAAGTCGGGCACTTCATGGGGAACGGTCGTGGAATCAAATTTGTCATGCCCAGCAATCGCATTAAGGACAATTGCGGCGTCTTCAACATTTTTAGTAAGCGGGCCGATCTGATCCAAAGAAGAAGCCATTGCAATTAATCCATGGCGCGATACTCGGCCGTAGCTTGGCTTCAATCCAACTACGCCGCAAAGCGCCGCAGGCTGGCGAATGGAACCGCCGGTATCAGAACCGAGCGCAAACACCGCAAGGTCGCCCGCAACCGCAGCCGCCGAACCGCCCGAAGATCCGCCGGGAACCCTGGTGGGATCAAGCGGGTTTTTTGTGGGTCCGTAGGCAGAGTTTTCCGTGGACGAACCCATCGCAAACTCGTCCAGGTTTGTTTTTCCCAAAAATGTCACACCAGCATTCTTTAATTTTGAAATAACAGTCGCATCGTATGCCGCGGTATAGTTTTCGAGAATCTTTGAGCCGGCGGTAGTTATGGTGCCCTCAATAAGCATGTTGTCTTTGATCGCGCACGAAATCCCCGTAAGCATGGCATCAGGGTTTAGAGTAGAGGGTTTAGTGGTTAGTGTATTTTCATCAAAAACCGAAAGATAGGCGTTCAGTTCCGGGTTGCGATTCTTTATCTTGGTTAAATAATCGGCGCGCAAATCCTTGGCGGTAAAGTCGCCCTTTGTCATACCCTCGTGCGCTGAACGGATTGTGTGTCCAAGATTCCGCTTCATTTTGCTTTCAAAACCTCCTTTACCTTTATATACCGCCCACTTTTGTGCGGAGCCTGACCGACAAGGCGTTCATTGAGCCGTTCATCCATAGGGAAAGAGTTTAAGTGTTCATCCGCCCGCATCGCGTTCACCAGGCCCGTTGTCTGGTAGAGAGGCTCCACCGCATCGGTATCTACTTTATTTAACTGATCAATGTAGCCTAAAATTGAAGAGAGATCGCGTTTCATGCGGTCTTCTTCATCCGGCGTCAGCTCTATGCGGGCAAGCTTTGCGATGTGTTGTACCACGGTACTAGAAAGTCCGTGGCTTTCAATACGTGGCTTCGCTTCCTTATCGGTCAACATAATAATCCAAACTAGCACAGATTTTACCAATAAAAAAGCGCTCCGAGAGGTAGCCTCTATTATTTATTACTCCAACCCAAACCAAGCCGCGGCGGGTCATCAAAAGGCCAATCGGCAACAGCAACAGTAATGTTTGACTTAAGCGGGGTTTGATTATGTGCGGCTAGCGCTATGGAACAGCAACGGTGCATTCCCTCAACCACTACAATATCTCCGTTCTTTAAACGAACCGCAATTATAGTTGTCTGCCCGGGAAAGTTATTTAAAATTTCACGCACGTACCAGTGATTACTAACCCCCGGATGCGCCACGAGATCCTTCAACCGCGGAGGCTGTTCAGGCAAAACCGGATAAAACCACTTCGCCCATGCGTGAAACATTCCCCCTCGCCAGTTCGGAATTTCTTCAACCGGATTTTTAACTTTACAGAGCGCCCAAGAAAGTTCTTGACCGCGCAAATTGGCGTGCGTCGCTTTGCGCCACGCTTCCCAGGACGTAAATCCTTTTTCTTTCCAAAGCTTCTGCCAGTGTTCCAAAGGCTCTTCACTTTTGCGCCAAATATCAAAAATATCCTGCCAAGATAAGTCTTTTATTTTTTCTAAGTTACTCATGGGTTACACGAGCCCGACTTTCTTTAAGAAATCTGCCTGTTCTTTATTTATACCTTCGGGTAGTTCTTTAAAATAGCCGACTTTGGATGCCTCCTCGCTTGGCCTTATTTCTCCTTCCGTAATTTTGCATAGTACGGCTAAAGATACCGTCCAACCGAATCCACGCTCTTTTTCTTCGCTTGGATATTCTATATATCCCAGGGTATCCAGTAGCTCAACACTGACCCCCAACTCATCTTCAGCCACCCTTTTACACACCTGATCTATTGTTTCTTTATAAAACACGGTGCCGCCAGGAAAATGCCATTGGTTATTCCATGAGGGCAAATTGCGAAGCGCCAGAACTATCCCTCTATCTTCTTTGATAACCAAATCAACGGTTAGCCTGGGGACCTTAGAATAAATCTCCTTAAACTGTTCTGGTGTAAATGGTCTCTTTGAAGCCATGATTATGATATTAATTTAATAAAATCTTTTTCTTCAAGTGTTTTAACACCAAGCTTTTGGGCTTTATCATACTTTGATCCCGGGTTCTCGCCGGCAACGACGTAGTCGGTTTCTTTTGAAACAGATGAGGAGGTGTCGCCGCCAAGCGCACGGATTTTATCCTGCGCTTGGTCACGGGACATTGTTTCAAGCGTACCTGTTACCACAAATGTTTTCCCGGCCAGCTTGCCGGTGCCCGGCGTGGGGCCTTTTTCCGGCGAGATCTTCACTCCCGCTTTTTTAAATTTATCCAGGAATTTTTTATTATACGGCTTCTTAAACCAGTCGCTAATACTTTGAGCCACAATCGGACCAATATCCGATATCTTTTGCAGATCCTCGATCGTAACCGTAACCAGTTTGTCCAGCGTGCGAAACTGACGGGCCAAAACAATGGCCGTTTCTTCGCCCACATTCGGAATGCCGAGGGCGATGATAAACCGCGCAAAAGATATTTCGCGCCGAGCGGCGATCGCATCAACCGCATTCTGCGCCGAGACATCGGCAAAGCGCTCAAGATTCAAAAAGTCTTCTTTGTTCAGCGTAAACAAATCCGCCACATTAACAATAAGCCCCGCATCCATAAGCTGGTCAATAACCTTGGGGCCGACGCCATCCATATCAAACGCTTTGCGGCCGATAGCATGGTAGACCGCTTCGCGTTGGCGAGCGGGGCAATCGGTATTTTCGCACCGAAAAGCAACCTGACCCTCAATTTGCGTAACCGGCTGGCCGCAGATCGGACACTTTTTAGGCATCCTGAACTCTTTTTCCCCCGACGACAAAGTGTCGGGGCCCCGACCGAAGCGTCGGGGTTTGCCTGTGCGGAGCTCAACCAAAACTCTTTTAACATCCGGTATAACATCCCCTGCACGCCCAACAATAACCGTGTCGCCGATTTTGACTCCGAGACGATTTATTTCATCCAGATTATGAAGCGTGGCACGAGAAACGGTCGTCCCGCCGATGTGAACCGGGCGCAAAACAGCTACCGGCGTTAAAACTCCGGTACGTCCAACCTGTATAATGATATCTTCAATAATTGT
This sequence comes from Patescibacteria group bacterium, assembly GCA_038062135.1. Classification (GTDB taxonomy): domain Bacteria; phylum Patescibacteriota; class Minisyncoccia; order 2-02-FULL-40-12; family GWA2-44-9; genus JBBTXT01. The sequence continues at coordinate 10,810 of JBBTXT010000016.1, forward strand.
CTCAGCTTCGCGGGCGGCGAATTTAAAAGCGATGGCTCCACGAGGAGACTTTCCGATAATTCCACTCTTCCTATATAGAGTGTTGTCATTTATAGAGATGACCGTGCCATCAAATTCGTAATCTAAAGCATCACGCTTAGCCTGCCATTCGCTGTAAAATTTAAAAACTCCATCCAGAGTATCTAATACACGTCCATGAGGATTTACACCAATTCCCCACTCACGAAGCGCCTTATATTCTGCATCATGGGATTTAAAACCATCACCATAGGAACCGTCATTTCCAACAATACTGTACGCATAAAAAGAAAGCTTGCGGCCGGCGGTAATCTTGGCATCTAATTGGCGAATAGTTCCGGCGGCCAAATTGCGCGGATTAGCGTACAACTTTCCTCCTTTGGCTTTCTGTTCCCGATTAATACGCGCCAGTTCTTTCTTCGTCAGAAATACTTCTCCCCGAACAATAAGCTTTTTTGGAATTTTAAGCTTGTCATCCCGTCTCCCTACGGGAGATCTACCGTGAGGAGACAACCGGAGCGGAACCGCTTCAACGGTCCTAATATTCTGGGTAACGTCTTCGCCTATAAGGCCGTCGCCCCGCGTAGAGGCTTGCGTCAAGATTCCGTCTTCATAAACGAGTTCTATCGCCAGTCCATCCATTTTAAGATCACAGTAAAAATCGCCGGAATATGGTTTACCGAGAAAATTTTCCAAGCGATTGAGCCAATCCTTAAAATCCTGTTCTGAAAAGACGTCGTTTAAAGATATCATGCGCCCAGGATGTTCAACTTTTACAAACCCTTTGGACGGCCTACCAGCAACTCTTTGGGTTGGAGAATCGGGAGTTATCAAGCTCGGAAATTTCTGTTCCAAATCAAACAGCTCTTTTTTTAGTGAGTCCAGCGCGTCGTCTGACATCTCTTGGCAGTTTTCAACATGATACAAATAGCGGTGATAATTAATCACCTCTCGGAGCTTTGCGATCCGTTGTTTTGCTTCAGAAATATTCACCGTGCGATGTTACTGAGTTAGCTCAAGGGCCCGGGAAACGCCATTGTATGTCCCGACGGCCCGAAATTCAAAGGATCCAGAACCAAGAATAGTACAGTCGGGGGTTATATCAAGCGGGCTGGCCGAAATGCTGGCAATGGTAAAAGTGGCTCCGTTTGTCATAAGCGGGCGGGTAATTAGGGTCGGTGGCTGCTGACGGGCTTCATAGAGACACATTTCGGCAGCAGAATCAGCCGAATAAATAGCAACCGCTGAATTAATAGTTTCACCCACGGTTCTTATTTTAGGAACAAAAATAGCCGTAAGCGTCATTGTTGCAGCAGTAACAACCGTTAATATGATGACTGAAAATATGATTATTGAACCGCGTTGTTTTTTCATAGTCAGTTTTGAAGCTCAACGGTCAGATCTCTGGAAGAAAGCGTCGTCTGAATATCAAAAATCAGGGCAGGATCTGAAATTCCAAAAAGCGGTCTGGCCTGGCCAAGGATGGTAACGCGTGCTTGTTTGTCGTCTATATCGGAATACTGAATGCAAAACGCGAATCTAGAAAACTCAACATCCGACCCGGTAAGGTTTGTGGTTGCCCCTCCGCCAGTTCTTTGAACTACGCCGCCGGTCATACCATACGTGATAGAACCGCTTTCAGGGTGAATTATGTCAAGCGAACTCGCAAAAGTGGTAATGCAGTCGGTGTCCTGACCGCCGACAACCTGGCTGACCCTGATTTCCTTTGAAATCGTATCCAAGACAAACTGTATATTTTCCTGGATTTTCTGAGCTTCAATGCCACGGCGCTGTATTTTAAGCACCTCAATGAAGATTCCGCCAGCACCAACAACTATCACGGAAAACACGGCTGCAGTTACCAGAAACTCAACAACTGTAAAGCCGAGCATCTTGCGCCGCTTTTTAAGATTGTGGGTTAAGTATGAAATCATGGTAGTGCCCAATCAAATAAATGAGATTCTAGTGATACACTACGATCTCGGCCGCGATAACTCCAGGTTACCTCGCTAACAACTTTTAACTCTACGGGTGACGGTTTGGAAATTGTTATCCTCCGCTTAAATGGCGTCTTCTGGCCGTCCTCCACACCGACAAGATTATATTGATAGACTCCCCCATCTTTAATGTACATATATCTATCCTTATAAGAACTCAGGGCCGGCAAACTTCTGTAGGTAACTTCGTATTCCCCGGGTGCAAGCCCAATATCAAACTCAACGCCAGAAAACCAGTTATTGTCACGAATCGCGCGAATAACCTCTACGCCCTCTTGGGCTAAGTTTGTTGCTACGACGTTGTTTCTGATGGAGGACGCAAGGCTGGCGGATGAAACGGCGGCGGCGTAACCCGCAACAAGACCCACCGTTAACACGGTAAGAGAAACCAGAGCCTCTACCAGAGTAAATCCGCTGTTAGATTTTTTTACGGTTTGGTTGCGCATTTTTTATGGGCATGAAACTCCAACAACTGTTTCCATCTTGCCGGATGAATAGATGCAAATTGATTTGCATGAGCCGGGATTAGACAAACAAACCACGTTTTGCGCTCCGATCGTTATCCTGCCCGCGACAGCGCTGGCACTGCCGTCATTGTTTATGTATGTTTTGCCCAAAGGCGGTTCAAAAAATATATCTCTGAAAATATACGGCTGGCCCAGATCTTTTATCTCTATTTTGGGGTCGGGCAGACTTACCGTCCTGACAATTACATCGGTTCCTTCATAGTTCCTGTTCTGCACCGAGCAGTCCGGTTTTGAAGTATCGGAGGCATCCGCGGTCGTATACACGCTGAAGGAGTGGCCGTCAATTTGTTTTACCCCGTATCCGCATCGGTGTTTGGACTGAAACTTTACTCCGGCAATCGCTCTGGTTTGAGTATCACGCAACTCTGACTCAATAACAGCCGTGATCTGACTGACCCCGGTTTGAGAGTGGGAAAATTGAGCAATAAGAAATCCTGTCATAAGCGCCGTTATGCTTATAACCACAAGCATTTCAATAAGCGTAAACCCGCCCTGATTTCGGCGGGCTAAATTTCGGCCGGCAAATTCTGATTCGTGCCTGCGAATCATTCAATATCTTGGATCAGCTTGATGACAACCTCGTCCTGCGCCCTGATAGGCAAGGAGTGGATGCTGGACGGATCAATCTGCTGGCCGTTTAGAAAAACCTCTACGGGCTGGCTCTTGCGATAGCCGTCTATCTCAATAATACGCGCCTGGCCGTCTTGAATTGTAAACTGTAAAGGAATATCTCCGGCAACCACGGATGCGTTTAGGGCATCCAGCACGGTCATGCCGGAAATAACCTGGCCTTCAAAAACTCTTCGGCTACTGCCAAAATCAATGACCAGGTGCGCATCGCTCTGCGACGGGAATAATACAACCATCAACCCGGCAACGACAATAACGGCTATCGCAAGGCTTGCGAGTGAGTGAATGGGACCGGCCTGTGGTCTTCGTGGCGAACGCTCACTGGAAGAGTTGTTCTGAAAATTTGATGATTTCATTATTAAAAATTATAGCGACGACAGACGCGCCAGCCAAGAATGTACCGAACGGGAGCGCACTCTTGAATGAAGCGCGACGAACCGCCACCAGAATAACGCCCACAATAGCCGCGCTCCATATTGCGCCGAGCACGACAACAATCGCAAGCGGGTAGTTAAGGATCAGACCCACCAAAAAGGCAAGTTTTACGTCGCCCAGACCCAGCCATAATCCTCGTGATACTAAGAACAGTATACCAAAGCCGAGAGCTAATAAAAATCCGGTTACGCACATGGATATCAATTCCGAAGGACTAGTGACCGCCTTAAACACTAAAACAAAGGCGGAAAGACCTGCTATCAAACTGTCAGGCAATATAAACTTCTCCAGATCGCACCCGGCCAAAGCAATGAGACCGGCGGATATCACCCACAAGAAAAAAAGTTGAAAGGTAAACGCACCGCCCGCCATCAAAAATAAAACTCCAAAAACTGCAACAGTTATCAGTTCAACCAATGGATAGCGCCAGGAGATCCTCCGGCCGCAAGCGCGGCATCGGCCATAAAGAACTACAAAACTTAATATCGGAACCAGGTCATACCACCTTATAGCCACGCCGCATTCCGGGCATTTTGACCTGCCGCTAATTTTTTTTCCCGATGGAGTGCGAGCAATCAGAACATTAACAAAACTCCCGATTGAAAGTCCGATAACGATAATGAGTACCCACAACATAATGCTGATTATATCATGCCAAAAACAAAGCGCCCCAACGGACGCTCTGTTAAAAATCAAGGTCGTTTAATTGTTTATAGTTCCCAGGTCGTAGACGCAGTTTGCGTTGGTGAGGTCGGAGTCGGGGCAGGTTTCGGTGGCACCATTAACTCCTCCCCTGGGGGTACCGGCTCCCGTCCAAGCCGAGGCGTCTATATCTCCGTCGCCGCCGAGCGCCCCGCCTGCCCTTTGTTCAAGCTCGGTCCAGATTTGATAGGAATATCCGCTGGCATCCTTGGTCTTATACCCATAGCCCAATGACGAATTTAAAGGATCAACCGGGATATTGGTTAAATACTTGGCAAGGAGCTTTGAAGTATAGAAGTCTCCCGGGTACACTCCTCCGTAGTCTTCGTAATAAAGTTCAATTGCTGCCCGAAGTTGTGAGACATCCGCAATGCGCTTTGCGTCGCGGGCACGGGAACGGGCAGTACCAAGCTGGAGCAAGACCAATGTTGCTAGGATACCAATAATGGCGATAACGACCAACAACTCAATAAGGGTAAAGCCTGTTTGGCTCTTAAATAATGCGCGCAGTTTTTTCATAAAAACTTATGCGTAACTAGTTGGCAACCGTTCCCAGGTCGTAGACGCAGTTTGCGTTGGTGAGGTCGGAGTCGGGGCAGGTTTCGGTGGCACCCGTCGTTCCTCCACGAGTATTTCCGGGTCCGGTCCAAGCCGAAGCAGCGATATCTCCGTCGCCGCCGAGCGCGCCACCGGCTTTTTGTTCAAGCTCGGTCCAGATTTGATAGGAGTACTTATTCGCGTCTTTTGTTTTATAGCCGTATGTGAGTGCGGAATTTAGAGGATCAACTGGAACATTAGTTAAATACTTAGATAAGTTCGCGGTCGTAATATCAGCCGGGTAAGCACCATTGTTGTCTTCGTAATAAAGTTCAATTGCTGCCCGAAGTTGTGAGACATCCGCAATGCGCTTTGCGTCGCGGGCACGGGAACGGGCAGTACCAAGCTGGAGCAAGACCAATGTTGCTAGGATACCAATAATGGCGATAACGACCAACAACTCAATAAGGGTGAAGCCCTTCTGGTTTTTTAGGAGAGTGCGTAGTTTTTTCATAAACTAAGTATACTCTTAGCCGTCAGGTGGATACAAGGAGCACTATCAACAATCCCCCCTAAAGGATTAGGATGCGCCAACCAAGCTGTAAATCGGGAGCAAAATGCTCGCCACCAAGATCGCGACACCAACACCCAAAACAAGCATTAGTATTGGTTCTATAAGCTGGGAAAGACTCTGGATCGCCGTCTCTGACTCGTCACGATAGAACTTTGAAACATGGCCAAGCATGGAGTCCATTTTACCCGTGCGCTCCCCGATTGCCATCATAGAGGTCATCAGAGCCGGCATTTCTGTGTAATGAGAGAGGGTGTCAGACATAGATCCGCCGCCGCGAACAGCCTCCTCCGCATCTAACAAAATGGCCTGATAAGTTCGGTTGTCAACGAGTTCGGCGGTAATTTTGATGGCATCTAGAATAGATATCCCGGACTTAATAAGCGTGGCGAGACTTTCCGCAATACGAGCGAGGTATAAAGAAGAAAGAATTTTACCGAACACCGGAAGCTTAATTTTGATTTTATCCAGCCATTCTTGCCCGTGCTCTGTTTTAAGGTAGCGCCAGATGGCAATGCCGGCCGCAACAATCGCGATTGCAAAGGCGTATAAATAAGTATTTACAACCTCCGTAACGAATAAAAGAATTCTTGTTGATATGGGAAGGTTTTCAATGCCTGCTTCTTTGAGAATAACAAGCAGTTGCGGCAAAACATAAACCACCATAATGACCACCACGATAATCATGGCCACGATTACAAAGGTTGGATACGCCAACGCGCCACGGATCTTGCTTGTAATCGCCTGCGTGCGCTCAAGATAATCGGCTAAATATGAAAGTGAGTCATGAAGCTTGCCTGACAACTCTCCCGAACGGATAAGTTTTAAATAAAACGGCGAGAAAAGCTTGGGATACTCCGCCAACGCCGCAGAGAGGGACGAGCCGCCCTCAACCGCGTCTGAAATACTGCCGATTATTTTTCTGAGCGCCGGCTTGTCTACCTGTTTGGCTAAAGTGCGCAGGCCTTCCGCAAGCGGCATATCGGCTTCAATGAGAGTAGCAAGCTGGCGAGTGAATATAACCGTGTCTTTTGTCTTCGGTCTGGCAAAAATATCGTTTATATCAACGGAAAAGAGGCCTTTGGCGGCCGGGTGAAGCGATAGAACAACAAATCCTCTGTCATGCAACAACTCTATAGCCTTATCTTGGCTCGGAGCCTCTATGTTTCCATCTAAGGATTCTCCGGATTGATTTTGAACTCTATAAATAAATTCCATATCCGATAATTATGCCTAAGCAATCAAGGTTTTAAGACTGTTTGGATTATTAGAGTACGCCTCTGCGTTTTCAAGACTTATTTCTTTGCGACGAACCCTATCCGCCAAAGAACGATCCAGTGACATCATACCCATATCATACCCTGTTTCTATGGCTTGATCTATCTGGCGCAAGCGATTATCCCGAATATGCGTGCGAACGGCAGTTGTGGCGACCATTATTTCAACCACCGGTATCAATCCGCCTTTTAAATGCGAAACCAGACGTTGAGCGATTGTTCCGGCAATGGCGCCGGCAAATCTGTTGCGGACTTCGTCTTGGCGTTCAACAGGGAATCTTGAAATCATACGTTCCAGAGTTTCCACCGCCGAACCGGTCCTGGCAACGGCGTATACCAGTCTTCCAGCTTCGCTGGCCAATAACGCCGAATCTATGTCTTCAACCGTGTCCAGATCACCAACTGCAATGACATTGGCATCCTGGCGCAATGCGCTCTTGATCGCTTCTGAAAAATTTACTGCATCTCTTCCGACCTCGCGCTGGTCAACAATGCTTTTATCTGCGGAAAATATATGCTCCACCGGATTTTCAATAGTAATGATTTTCTCTGCCCGCTCACGGTTAATGACATTTACAAGCGCGGCCATCGTTGTGGTCGCGCCGTGGCCGCTCGGGGAAGCGCTAATCACAAGCCCCTGGGAAAGTTTGGTAAATATGCTTACCACCGCCGGCAGATTGAGTTGTTCAATGGAGGGTATTTCTCCGGGTATGAAGCGGAGGGAAATGGATGGGCCACCAATGGTTTTATAAATACTCACACGAAATCTGGCGCGTTGTTCAATATCAAATGCAAAGGTTAAACTGCCTTGCTTGGAAAATAACTCTTGCTTGTCTCCCAGCACAACTTGGGCGTATGCATCCAGACCCTCTTTATCCAGAACCTTTTGGCCTGAAAGCGGCACTAGCCTCCTGTCTACCCTGACAGTAGGATAGTGCCCGGGTGATAAATGTATATCCGACGCACCCTGTTGGGCGGCACCCAGAAGCATTTCAATTAAGTTTTGTTTGTCGTCGCCCATTGGTTATGCCGTATCTTCGCCGGATTGAGCCACTTCCAGCAACTCTTCCAGCGATACTATTCCCTGAAGGACTTTAACAAGCCCGTCCTGGAACATGGTTATCATGCCCTGGCGTTTGGCCTCTTCTCTCATCCCGGCTTCGGATAAATTACCCAAAATTATTTCTTCAAGCTTGGGCGTCATCTCCATCATCTCAACAATCGCCATGCGCCCTTTGTACGCCTTGCCGCCACATTCTTTGCATGGCTCCGGATTGGGTTTGAAAATCTTATAGTTTCCCGTCGGCAGATCTTTACGGTAAGCAGTTGGCATGGACACTAATCCGTCGCTGATTATTTTTTCTTCGGCGGCATTTGCCGACACTTCAACTTTGCAAGTCTGGCACAGTCGGCGCAACAGACGCTGGGCACCAGCAACTGCAATCGTCGGCGGCAATAAGTAGCGCTCAACGCCCATATCAACTAAGCGTGGAATAATGCCCAAAGCGTCATTTGTGTGAAGAGTTGATAGAACTATGTGCCCGGTCAGGGCGGCTTGAATGGCCAGCGAGGCGGTTTCAGAGTCGCGGATTTCGCCGACCATGATTACATCCGGGTCCTGGCGAAGAATATGCCGTAAACCGCTGGCAAAAGTGTAGCCAATTTCTTCGTGTACCTGCGACTGGTTAACACCGTCTATGTAATATTCAATTGGATCCTCCAGGGTAACTATGTTTACTTCCTCGCGGTTAATACGCTTTAAGATTCCGGCCAGAGTCGTTGACTTTCCGGATCCGGTCGGGCCGGTAATAAGAATGATGCCGTAAGGTCGGGCGATTGCTTTCTCTAAAAGTTCAAACGAGCGCCCTTGAAAACCGAGACTCGGCAGATCAATGCTTTGCGAAAGAGGGTCTAAAATACGCATGACCACCTTTTCTCCATTTTTTGTCGGGAAGGTGGAAACACGATAGTCAACTTTCTGCGACTTGCTCATTTTTATTGAAAAACGGCCGTCTTGCGCCAGGCGGGTTTCGTCAATTTTCAGATCGGAAAGGATTTTTATGCGCGTTACCACAGCCGAGTGGAGCGGCTTGGGCAAGGTAAGCATGGTAACAAGCGCACCGTCTACGCGAAAGCGTATTCGGACCCGGTCATCAAACGGTTCAATGTGAATATCGGAAGCTCTGGATTCAACCGCATGCTTTAAAATAGAGCTCACTATCGTTGTAACCGGCGACTCTGCGGTAATCTCTTCAAATTTCACAACATCTTTGGCTTCTTCGGTCGGTTCTTCGCCAAGAGATTCAAGCGCCTTGCTGACTTCCCCGCCCAGAGTTTGATAAGTCCCGACTACTTTTTCAAAGTCTTTATAGGTAATGATGTATTTTTCCAAACCGAGGCCCTTATCGGCGGCGATAAACTTCAATGCTTCCAACGCATCAATATCTTCCGGGTTGGTTAATCCGATTTTGAGAACTTTGCCGTCGTTGCTGAACGGAACAACCCGATAAAACTTAGCAACATCTTCTGAAATCTCGATTATTGCCGACCGGCCGGCTTCAACCGAGACGCTGTCAACAATCGGCAATTGATAGAGCTCGGATTTTATAGAGGCAAGATCTTTGTCAGCCATTAAACCCTTTTCAACGATGATTTCACCGAGATCTTTGCCTTCGCGTTCGGCAGCAAGCTGAAGATCGCCTAACTGTTCGGGCGATATAGTACGGAGCTTTAATAGCTCGTTAACGAGCAGTTGGGATAGTTTTGCTGACATTCAAAAACAAAATGGTTCGGTTAGAACGGAGCAAACAGATCATTTTTGCCCCCTATGCCGGGATTAACTGGCAACTCGCCGAAAATCTGAAGAGAGCGGAAACGCTCATCTTGAAGTACGGAGAAATCCGTTGTGAGTCCTTTTAATTGGGCAAACGCTTCCGCACCGGCAGCCGGCGCCGGGGTAACAGTATAAACACCCATGCTCCGGTACACGAAAAATCCGGCCGCCAGACCAAGTACGGCAACCAGGGTGAGAATCATTATATTGGAGCGTTGGGTGACTTGAGGCATGTTATTTCAAAAAATAAGTTTTAATCAGAAGTTTCACGTTAAGTACCGATGTTAGGCGTGCATCGGCCGCAGCTTCAATTGTCTGCATGTCCATAATGCGAAGATTTTTTTCCGCGGATTGCAGAAATCCGGTCAAAGCCGAGTAACTTCCCTGTGCATCTATTATTATGCCCAACTCCTGATACGGCGCGTCGGTCACGGTGGGATCACTCGTAGACAAGTTCGTAATCGTTAAACCGGATTGGACCGCCATGGCTTCCAGCGACGAGACTAATTCGGCTGTTGATTTTTTGGGGGGCAGGAGGGCGGCGAAGCGTTGAATATCCGCGCTACGAGAATCATATTCCTTCTGGAAGTTTTTAATTGAGGTCAGAACTTTCTGGCGTTCTTCAATCACCGCATTGCGTTCAGAAATCGCCTCGCGCATAACCGATATTTTGTTGTAGGTGGCGGCATCAAGCGTCCAAACCAAAAACAATGAAATGGCGATCAGGCCCATTCCTAAATATTGTTTGGATTTCCAGCTCATGGTGTTGTTCCGCTTTTGCGTGGCGGGGCTGCTTTTAATAATTTGGCCTCGTCAAATTCTATCTTGATTCCGAATTCCAGACCGCCCAGATTAGATGCTTTGGCATTCGTAAGAGTTACATCTTTTATTGAATCATCGGATACGAACGCCGCTATCTGGCGAGCGATGGTTGTATAGTTAGGCGCACGAGCTGAGATTATCATCTCTTTTTTGGGTGCCGACGCGGAGAATGCGCTCATTTGTAATTGTGGTTGAGAAATAGACTGAAGTTTTGAAAACGCCTTTGACCAGAACAGGTGGCCGGAGATTAGACTGCCCGCCAAAGATGACTGCTTGCTGAAGGCGGCCATGTTAGCTGAGGCGCTTTCAAACTGCTGACGTTCCTGGTTTTGAGAAGCAAGCCGGCCGTCTAAGTCGGTTATGTCGGCTTCCAGGCGCTGGACATACACGGTCAGCCCGGCAAATATCGCTCCAACAACCACCAGGCATAACACTCCCCAGTAGATCAGGCGATTTTCTCCAGGCACATTTATGTCAATGCGCTTTCGGGCGTCGGATAATAGTTGTATGCCTCCGCGATCAGCCATAGTTACATATATAAGTATACCCTATCGGTGGCACATGCCTGTTGACATCAGTCCTCGCGCATCGCCAATCCTGTCGCCACGGCAAAGTTATTTGAAATTTCTTGGACAGCGGGCGTGAGTTCGGATGGGTAAACAACTCGCGCTAATACATTTCCGACAAACACATCGCGTCCAAGACGTTGCCTAAAGTAATCTACGAAATTCGGCATGTTTACGATGCCTCCTACCAACACAACCCTTACAACCGTTTGGCCTTTTGATTCTTCGTAAGAGCTGATCGTCTTCTTCGTTTCAAAAATCATCATGTCTACGAGCGAGATCATCGCCTCGCGGATGGTGTTTTCGTTAGACTGGGTCAGTCCCAGCCTTCGCTTCAACTCTTCGGCTTTTTCCAAAGATACGCCCAGGGCGCGAGAAATCGCTTTGGTTATTTCAAAACCCCCGATCTCATAATTATGGCCTACGCGCTCGTATCCCTTGTTCACAATAACAATAGAAGTGCTCCGGCCGCCGATGTTCACGATTGCCGTCGGGCTAAGATCATTTCCCAAAAGCGCGCGAATGAGTCCGGCATTCTCAAGTTCCAAAGCCACCAGGTTCAATCCGGCTTCTTTCATTATCTTCTGGTAGCGTGCCGTTTCATCTTTAGGCACCGCCGCCAGGAACACCTCAACCTTGGTGGTGGAAGTTTTTACCACCGGGGCTCCGGCCTGACCGGATGCCCCATCCAAAACTCCGATAATGGACCAGTCTAGTACGACCTCGTCCAAAGGAATCGGCACATACTTGCGCGCCTCAAACGGAATCGCCTGCACCAAGTCTTCTTCTGAAAGGAATGGCATCTCAATCACGGTGGCAAAAGTTGAAAACGACGGAATTGAAGCCACAACATTCCTGGCCTTCATGCCGGTCTGCTTAATAACCTCTTTTATACCCCAAACGATCTCGTCATCAGGGAGCTTCATTATATTCTGGGTCTCAGGCACGCCGCCGGTCTGGCGCTTTAATTCAAACATTCCGTAATTATCCAGATGAAAGCGCCCGCCGCGCTTTGACAATTCAATAAGCTTGATCGCCGAAGTTCCAATATCAATGCCGAGTTTGCTTTTGGACTTAAAAAGATTGAAAATCATACAAGAGAATCACTCTATACCTTGCGTTAGTATACCACAGCCCGTTTTTCCAAGCATGCAACCCCGCCAATTATTGTGGATTATTTAAAGAACGCCCTCAATTGGATTTCGGACCTAGTATTTCCCGTCAGGTGCATCGGGTGCGACAGGTTTAGCGATGATCAAAATCCAAAATGGCTTTGTAACTCTTGCCGTTCCAAAATCAAAATCGCCGCAACCAGCGCTTGCATCGGGTGCGGTCAATCAGCGCCGCGGGGCGAAACCTGCCGGCAATGCTCCCGCGACATACATATAGATAGGATGCTCGCCGCCGGAAACTACGCCGATCCCCTGCTACGCAGTCTGATTACCTCTATGAAATATCGCTTTGTGCCCGCCTTGGCGGAACAGTGTTTCTATCTTATACACCGCCACCTGCGCGATATGCACCGAAGCAAGGGCGTAAACATTTTTGAAAACAATCCCATTATCGTTCCTGTTCCGCTTCACCCGTACCGCCAAAACTGGCGCGGATTCAATCAGGCCGAGCTCATTGCACACAGAATCGCAAACACTTACCAGGTGCGTGCCATGAACGCGCTCTCGCGAAACCGCCGAACTGACCCGCAGGCAAACATAGATGACCCTGCCGAACGCGCACAAAATATCGTCAACGCTTTTTCCTGCCCCGACTCTTCCGCTATTGCCGACCGGAACATTATTCTCGTTGATGATGTCTGCACAAGCGGATCAACCCTGAACGCCTGCGCCCAGGTTTTAAAATCATCCGGCGCTAAACAAGTAATCGCCCTCGTTGTTGCGCGCGGATAACGGTTGAAAAAGGGTCGCTGAAATGCTAATATAAGTCGTTTTTGGAGACGTGTCAGAGTGGTCTAATGAGCCTCTTTGCTAAAGAGGTGAGGGATTAAACTCCCTCCGGAGGTTCGAATCCTCCCGTCTCCGCCTTCGGTCGCCGTAGCGACCTACGGCGGACAAAGTCCGCCAGTTGGGTTGCAAAGGAGACATTTGCTCGCCGTAGCGACCTACGGCGGACAAAGTCCGCCAAATAGGTCGCGAAGGAGAGTTTCGCCGCAATGTTTTACGTTTACATTCTTAAATGTGCTGATGGGAAGCCGTACACCGGCTGTACAGAAAACTTGAAAGAAAGATTGGAAAGGCATATCAACGGGTATGTACCCGCAACAAAAGATCGCCAACCCGTCGCCCTAGTTACTCACATTGTATTCAACAACAAATACAAAGCCTTTGAATTTGAGAAATATTTAAAGTCCGGTTCTGGCCGGACGTTTATAAACAAACACCTCGTTTAGGGTTGGACTTAAGAGGCGAAGCAGAATCCTCCCGTCTTCGAACTAAGTGATGGTATACTGTCTGCATGGCAAAAGACGGTATCATCACGAAAGCAACACGTTGGGAAACGCATCATCGCATCGCCGCGTTTTCCATTGTTTTAATTCTTAGCATTCTTATTACGCGGCTGGCGGTTCTTATTCATGACCCCAACCCAATTCTCTTTGGCTTGGAACTGCATCATTTTGATTACGGCATTCTTATTCTTTTAATCAGCTCCCAGCTCGCCCTCTTTGGTCCCAAAAAACTCCGCGATTTATACATATTCCTCATCGCCATAGGATCGGGATTTATTTTGGATGAATATTGGATAATCCGACACGGAGTTGCACCCGTAGGGACGCGGCTCCAGCAATACAACTCAACCTTGTTTTCAGTTATGATCCTCACCAGTGTGGCCGTCTTGGCAACCTTGTTTGTAAGTTCTATACTCCGCCACAGAAAAAAGTAGATTTGTAAACCAACCCAATTTTTGTATACTATCTTAATATGACAACCGATCTAAAAGGCTCCGTACTTCGGCTTCAGGAAAAGCTCCGCCAAAGCCAGCGGGAGTTGGAACGTGCTAAAGATAAACTGCGCGATAAAGAAAATGAAGTGCGACGGGCTGAAGAGGAAGCTACCCGCAGAACGCGTGAACTGGAAGATTTAAAGGTAACCGTAAGTGGATTGGAACAGAGCATCGGACAGATGGAAACCGAACTGGAAGAAGCCAAGCTCAACATAGACACGACTCTCAAAAAATAACTATGAATAAAACAACACTTTGGATTTTGATAGCGGTGGTGGTTATCGGCGGAATCGTGTGGCTCAACGTGCGCAATAACGGCCAGCCGGGCAAATACGATGCATTCGCGCAGTGTTTGAAAGACAAGGGTGCAGTATTCTACGGCGCTTTTTGGTGTCCGCACTGCCAGAACCAAAAGAAAATGTTCGGCAAGTCGGAAAAGCTTCTGAACTATGTTGAATGTTCTACCGCGGACGGGCGTGGACAACTCCAGGTATGCAAAGACAAAAATATAACCGGCTACCCGACCTGGGAATTTGCCGATGCCAGCCGTTTGAGCGGAGAGATCCCTCTTGAGAACCTGGCTGAAAAAACTGGCTGCGCGCTTCCTCAATAAACATGGTTTGGATTCCCCTATTTAACCAACTTGTGGGGATCGGAGTTATTGTTGGACAAGTTTTGATTGTGGTTTTGTTGTTGGAGTTGTTTGTGCCAAGCAAGATGCAAGGAACGATTGGACGTTGGCTCGGACGCAATGGCCTTAAAATTGCGTTCCTTGCCGCACTAGGATCAACAGCCGGTAGTTTGATCTACTCAAACATTATCGGTTACCCGCCTTGCACGCTTTGTTGGTGGCAGAGAATCTTCATTTATCCCGAAGTTATCATTCTTGGAATCGCCCTGTGGCGGCGCGATGCCAACGGTTCCCTATATGGAATTAGTGTCGCGATTCCAGGAATCATCATCGCACTTTACCATAACTGGATAGACCTGGGCGGCAAGGCTCTGGGAACATGCGGTGTCAGCACAGGAGCGGTTTCCTGCACCCAGAGATTTATTCATGAGTTCGGCTACATCACCATTCCTCTCATGTCTTTGACGGTTTTGCTTATTATTCTCTTTTCACTGATCTCGTATAGAAAAAGTCTGACTAGGTAACCAGTCCAAACGATAAAAACCGCCGCTTCCGATTCATCCGGGTAGCGGTTTTTATTTTACGCAACATTGCCAGAATGTTTTTGATATGGTAAAGTTGCTTCGCTTATGCCTGAAAATACTAGCCAAAACAGCGCTGGAGAAAAAACAAGACCACCAGTAGTGGTTGTTTTGGGTCACGTAGACCATGGCAAGACTACTCTCCTAGATGTAATCCGAAAAACAAAAGTTGCTTCCGGCGAATCCGGCGGCATTACCCAGCACATCGGCGCTTATCAGGCGCAAGTTCACCCCGCCACCGGCGGGGCAGGCGCCAAAACAATCACCTTCCTTGATACCCCCGGCCATGAAGCTTTTACC
>JBBTXT010000017.1:0-8272 GCA_038062135.1 Patescibacteria group bacterium
AAACGGAAAGTAATTAAAACCGCTACGACGTTATCGTGGCGGTTTTAATTTGGTGCGCTTGCCAGGACTCGAACCTGGAACCGGGTGTGTATAAGACACCTGCTCTACCATTGAGCTACAAGCGCGTGAAGTTTTAGGCGTTCTGTCGTATGAGCGCGTAAAACTCTTTTTGTTCCAGCACTTCCTTTTCAAGGAGGGCCTGGGCTACTCGTTCGAGATCATCACTTCTTTCAGTAAGAATTGTTTTCGCGCTCTTAAAAGCGTCCGTTATGAGTTTGCTTATTTCGGTATCAATCAGGAGGGCCGTTGTTTCGGAATGGTTTTTATCGCCAGCAATTTCTTTTCCAAGAAATACCATTTCTTCCCGGTCGTTAAAAGCGATTGGTCCGATCTTCTCGGACATGCCGTACTGGGTGACCATTTTGCGCGCGATGTCGGAAGCAACCTTAAGATCGTTGGAGGCGCCGGTCGTCATCTCTTTAAAGATTATTTTTTCGGCGGTATATCCGCCCAGGAGCACCGCCAGTTCGGATTCAAATTCCGAACGGGAGCGCATGTGCTTGTCCTCGCTTGGAAGTTTGAGTGTGTAGCCCCCGGCTCGTCCGCGCGAGACGATTGAGACTTTGTGTACAGGGTCAGCGTGTGGGATGGTGGCGGCGATAATAGCATGGCCAGCTTCATGATAAGCCGTGATTTTCTTTTCCTTAACGCTTAGAACATGAGATCGGCGTTCGGGGCCGAGCATTACTTTTTCAATAGACTGGAACAAATCCTCTTGGATTATTTCTGTGCGTCCCTTGCGCGCGGCCAGAATCGCCGACTCGTTTATAAGGTTTGCCAGGTCGGCACCGGAAAACCCAGGCGTTCGCTCGGCAACCACGCGCAGGTTGACCTTGTCTGAAAGCGGCTTATCTTCCGCATGGATTTTGAGAATTGCTTCACGGTCGTTTAGCGACGGCTCATCTAATATGATGCGTCGGTCAAAGCGTCCCGGGCGCAGAAGTGCCGGGTCTAAAATATCCGGTCGGTTTGTAGCGGCCATTACAATGACGGCATTGTTGGTTTCAAAGCCGTCCATTTCAACCAGAATTTGGTTTAAAGTTTGTTCTCGTTCGTCATGTCCGCCGCCAAAGCCGGCTCCGCGATGGCGGCCGACGGCGTCTATTTCATCCACGAATATAATCGCCGGCGCGGCGGCCTTTGCCTGTTCAAATGTGTCGCGCACGCGGTTGGCGCCGACGCCTACGAACATTTCTACGAATTCGGAACCGGAAACGTAGAAGAATGGAACGCCGGCTTCATTCGCTACGGCTTTGGCCAGAAGCGTCTTGCCGGTTCCGGGACCGCCCACCAGGAGCACGCCTCGCGGGATGCGGGCGCCAAGTTTGTGGAACTTTTTTGGTTCGCGGAGGAATTCTACAATTTCTTTAACTTCCTCTTTTGCCTCAATAAGACCGGCAACGTCACGGAACATGGTGCGCTTCTTGCCTTCCGGTCCGCCGTTAACCAGTTTGGCTTTTGTGCGTCCGAAGTTCATGGCCTGCATGGAGCCTTTCTGCGCCTGCCGGAAAAAGAACCAGAAGATTGCGCCTACGAAAATAAACGGCAGAATATTCGGGAGCACGGTGGTTAGGAACACGTGCCAACCACTTGGTTCGCGGATATCAATTTTAACGGCGGCGAGTTTGTCTTTGTTCGCCCCGGCGCTAATCAGGGTTTCAAAAACTGAAACCCCAGGTTCTTTCCGAGAAATAAGCTCCTTCTTTTCGTCCGTAACAATTTTAAGCTGCTCCTCTTCAACCGTAATTTCTTTAATTTGTCCCGCATTCAACTTCTCAACGATGGTTGAGAGGGGAGCGCGTTCGGGTTCGCTAAAACCTCCGCTTACTAGAGATATAACAAGCGATAAGCCGAGGAGAGCGAGGAATACAATTCCGATTGAGCGAAATAGAACCTTCATAAGCACTTTATGTTTTTGACACCTTAATCTTTATTCTAGCATACCCTAAGTTTAAGCCTCCAATTTCAGAACAAGCTTGTGATCCTTCGCATCTATACTGACGATAGACACACTGCAAGTTGAGTCTACCGGGGCAACTTCGTTTGGATTTTTATCTCCGAAGTCGGTCGTGGGGATGATACCGACGATTTCATCGGAGAGCTGGACGAAAACTCCGTTCGGACGGATTTTCAGAACCTTGCCGGATGTTTTCTGGCCAACGACATAAGTCTGTTCAACTGTGAGCCATGGGTCGGGAGACAGCGCCTTAATGGAAAGTGATACGCGGCTTCCATCTAAGCTTATTATTTTTGCCTGTACGGAATCGCCCTGATGCAACACTTCGCGAGGATTCTCAATATAGCGCCAGGCAATCTCAGAGGAGTGAATTAAGCCGTCCAGGGAATCGGATATTTTAACGAATGCGCCGAAGTCCGTGACTTCCGTGATCGTTCCGGTGACAACTTGACCCACGGCGAGCTTTGAGATTTCTTCCCGCGCGGCTTCCTCTTGGATTGCGCGTTCGGAGACGATGAGCTTAACCTGTTCTTCGGAAAAATCCAGAATTTTTACCCGGAACTGTTGGCCCTTAAATTTTTGAAGTACCTGCACGATTTTCGTGGTGTCGCCGCCTTCCACGCGGGGATAGTGCTCGGCCGACAACTGGGAGAGGGGTAAGAACCCTTGCACACCCTCAACTTCAACAATAAGACCGCCCTTGTTTATATTAAGGATGGTTGTGGTGATAACCTGGTCGCCGTCCTTTATTTCCTTGATGCGCTGCCAGGCGGTGGTGAGCTGGGCGGCCTTGAGAGAAAGCTCGCGGTATCCGTCCGAATTCTCAAGATCCAGCAGCATCGTGGTTACGCTGTCGCCGAGCTTAAGAGCGCGCATACGATCCGGGCTGTCATAGAACTCACCCGGGTATACGATGCCGATACCGGCCGACCCGAGGTCAACTAGAACGTTGGCCTTTGAAATACTGATTACTACGCCCGCTACGATCTGTCCTACTTTTGGAAGTGAGAACTCCTCTTTTAAAAGGAGCTCTTTCATTGATTTTGCTGATACTGTAGTCATGTAAATGAATGAAGGTACAGTTAATTGGTACCGCAATACTTTACAGAATTTTGATAAAAAATGCAACCCCGGAGGCGTTAAAAGACGGTTGCGAAATGCTTTGTTTTTTGCTAAGATGTGAGTATGACAATCTCCTGGTTTGGGCACAGCTGTTTCAGAATTGAAGCCAAAGAAGGCTCTATTCTAATTGACCCTTTTGATAAGAAAATCGGCCTGAAGGCGCCCAAGATAAAAGACGACGTGGTGCTGGTAACTCATGAGCATTACGACCACAACAATCTTGAGGGCGTAACTGGTGAGGAATTGGTTGTTAACGGACCCGGAGAATACGAACGAAAGGGCATGGCCGTACAAGGGATTTCGTCGTACCATGACAATATGCAGGGAAGCGAGCGTGGCTTTAATACTATTTATCGGATAACCGCCGAAGATGTAGTCTTGTGCCACCTTGGAGATCTAGGCCAGGCTCGCCTGACCGACGAACAGGTGGAACACATTGGAGACGTGGATGTTTTATTTGTCCCGGTGGGCGGACACTTCACGATTGGAACTAAAGAGGCGATGGAAGTCATCAGCCAGATTGAGCCCAAAGTTGTAGTGCCTATGCACTATAAAATTCCAGGATTAGCCATTAGCGAACTGGACGGTCCCGAAAAGTTCATTAAGGAAATCGGCTTGTCCCCGGAAAAAGTTGATTCTTTAAAGATTGCCAGGAAAACACTGCCGATTGATGAAATGAAACTGGTAGTATTCCAAGTTTAAAAATCGCCATGTCGCTTATTCACGATATTCACAACCAGCCCCACCACATTCGCAGAACAATGTTTACTTTGTCTCTCGTGGTGTTAATATCCGGCGTCGGAGTAATTTGGCTTAACTCTTTCCAAAAAAATATGTATGCTCTCTTGAACCCTCCGGCCGAAACAGTTGAAGACGGGTCTTCTTTGGCCGAGGGAAAGAAAGCCTCCGCGTCACCCTTTGCGCTGATCGGCGATGCGTTTAAAAGTTTGCGCGCAAGCATCGCGGATATATTTAATTCTAATAGCACCTTGCCGACCGTAACACCGGAGGCAAGCCGTCCGCCGGTAGCGCTACCCATATCCGCACCCAGGTAATCTGTAAAATTCTGTATGGCAAAATCAGCACCGGCTATTCCGCTGACAATAAAACCCGCGCTTCAGCGCGAAATCACTCACGAGGTTCAACGCTCGTATCTTGAGTATGCCATGTCGGTTATCGTATCGCGCGCTCTTCCGGATGTGCGCGACGGCCTAAAGCCGGTTCATCGCCGCATTCTTTGGGGCATGTGGGAAAGCGGCAATGTTGCCGGCGCTAAGCTTAGAAAGTCGGCAAACACCGTCGGTGAAGTTATGGGCCGATACCATCCTCACGGCGACTCGGCAATTTACGATTCTTTGGTGCGCATGGCGCAGGACTTTTCTTTGCGCTATCCGTTAGTGCAGGGCCAGGGCAACTTTGGTTCCATGGACGGCGACAGTCCGGCCGCGATGCGTTACACCGAAGCCAGATTGGCTCGCATCAGCGACGAGATGCTTGGTGATATAGAAAAAAACACCGTCAATTTTCGTCCAAACTACGACGGTTCGCGTAGGGAACCCTCGGTTTTGCCGACCAAGATCCCAAACCTCCTAATTAACGGCTCTATGGGTATTGCCGTGGGTATGGCGACCAATATACCGCCCCATAATTTGGGCGAGGTGCTGGACGCTCTGGCTCATATCATTGATAACCCCGACGCCGACGTAAAAGAGCTGATGCAGTTTATTCAAGGTCCGGATTTCCCGACCGGGGGAGTTATTTATAACGAGAAGGATATTGCGACCGCCTATGCCACTGGTCGGGGCCCCGTAATAACCCGCGGTAAAGCAGATATAGAGGAAGGCAAGCGCGGTTTTCAGATTGTTATTACCGAGGTGCCTTATCAGGTAAACAAGGCCGAGCTTATCCAAAAAATCGCCGAACTGGTAAAAGATAAGAAAATTGACGGCATCAAAGACATCCGCGATGAATCAACCAAAGAAATCCGCGTCATTATTGAATTAAAGCAAGACTCATTCCCGAAGAAAGTTTTAAATCAGATATTCAAATACACTGAACTTCAAAAAACTTTTCATTTCAACATGCTGGCCCTGGTGGATGGCATACAGCCTCAAATACTGGGATTGAAGCAGATGTTGGAGCGCTTTATAGATCACCGCAAAGAGGTTGTTGCTCGCCGCGCGGCGTTTGATTTGGCAAAAGCCAAAGCTCGCGCACATATATTGGAAGGCCTCAAAAAGGCGTTGGATCACATAGATGAAATAATTGCGATAATTAAAAAGTCCGAATCTCGTGATGACGCATTCCATAATTTAATCAAGAAGTTTAAGTTTTCCGATCTCCAAGCAAATGCGATCTTAGATATGCGCCTCCAGGCATTAGCCGGATTGGAGCGAAAGAAAATTGCCGACGAGTTGAAAGAGAAGAAAGAACTTATCGCATTTTTAGAAGACTTACTGGCTCATCCAAAGAAAATTCTGGCGGTGGTAAAAGATGAATTTAAAGAAATCCGCGAAAAGTACGCCGACCCGCGCCGAACGAGGGTAGTAAAAACCGCTCTGCGCGAAATCGGGGAAGACGAACTGGTGCCGGAAGAAAACGCGCTCTTTATGATGACTCAAGGCGGATACATTAAACGTCTCCCGCCGGAAGATCTTAAGGCGCAGAAGCGCGGTGGAAAAGGTTTAATGGGTATGGCTACTAAAGAAGAAGATGTAGTTACCAACTTTTTCCTGGCCAATACGCACGATAATCTATTTTTCTTCACAAACTCCGGTAAAGTTTACCAGACCAAAGGCTACGATGTTCCGGAAGCTTCTCGCCAGTCCAAAGGTCGGGCGATTGTAAACTTCCTCCAAGTCTTGCCAACGGATCGCATTACCGCCGTGGTCCCGATTCCTAAAGATAAAAAGGGAACATTCCTGTTTATGGCAACCGTAAACGGAGTCATTAAAAAAGTTGCGATTGATTCATTTGCGCAGGTGCGCCGAAGCGGCATGATTGCCATCGGATTAAAAGGGGATGACGAACTCCGTTGGGTAATGCAGACTTCCGGCAAAGACCAGATTATTCTCACTACTTCCGGTGGGAGTGCGATTCGCTTCGGAGAAAGTGATGTGCGTCCGATGGGTCGCGTGGCGGCGGGAGTTATTGGTATCCGTCTTGAAAAGGGTGAAAAGATGATCGGCGCAGATGCTGTTCCAGCCGGCGCAGACAAAGGCCTCTATTTAATGGCTGTTATGGAAAAGGGTTACGGAAAACGCACTGCGCTCTCACAGTACAAAAATCAAAAACGTGGCGGCAAGGGAATCATGACTGCCAAAATTACCGCCAAGACCGGTGATCTTGTATCTGCCCATATAACCTCCGAGGACAACAAAGAACTCATAGCGATTTCAAAGAAGGGTCAAATAATTCGCACTTCAGTCACCAGTGTTTCAGTTCTCGGCCGCGCCACTCAAGGTGTGCGCGTTATGAAGATGGCTCCCGGCGATGCCGTGGCAAGTGTGGTGCTGGTATAGTGCTGTCTCCGTTGATAACTCTTTTATCCAGAAAATCTTCGGTGTGGTAAAATAAAAGCATGGAGAGTGCTCAACAGAACTTCCCCGGGAAGGGGATGATGGATCCGGCGTCAATCATCGGGCGTCTTGAATTGCGCCCCGGAATGCGGGTAGCCGACTTTGGTTGCGGCTCCGGTCACTTTACCGTGCTTGTTGCCAAACTTATCGGCGAAGAGGGTAAGGTAATGGCGATTGATGTACAGAATATTGCTCTGGACAGTGTCCGTGCAAAAGTTAAAGATCTCAAGCTTCAAAACGTGGAAACTGTACGCGCCGATCTTGAGGTTTTGGGTGCCACTAAGCTTGCGGACGGTTCCCAAGACCTAGTTTTACTGGCGAACGTAATATTTCAGTCTCAAAAAAAGGATGCGATTATACGCGAGGCAAAACGCGTACTGAAAACCGGCGGCAGGCTAGTCCTTATTGAATGGAAAAAGGGGGCCGGCGGGTTCGGTCCGCCAGACGAATTACGAATGACTGATGAAGCGATAAACTCCCTTGTTGCACAAGAGGGCTTTGAGCATGGAAAAGACATTGATGTCGGGCAGTATCACCATATTTTAATATTCGCCAAAGACTAAATCATGAATCTTAGCTTTTTAACCTCCGCAAATCGCCTCGTGTATATATTGGTAGCTGGGATTGCAATACTGGTTTTTTTGACGATTATTTTGGTTCTGCGAAGTTTCGGTGGTTCCGGTGAACCGGTAACTTTGCAGTTTTGGGGCGTCTTTGACACGCGCGCATCTTTTGAGAGGACGATTCGTGAGTTTCAGGGCCTGTATCCGAACGTAAAAATTCAATACACCCAGCTGAACTACGAAGACTACGAACGAACGCTCATAGACAAACTTGCGGCAGGGCAGGGGCCGGATATTCTTATGATTCATAACACCTGGCTACCCAAGCACGGCGACAAACTTATGCCGTTGGATGAATCATGGCGCGACGTCAATGATAACCCCTTAATGACGATACGCGACTTTAAGACAACGTTTGTAGACGTGGCCGCGCAGGATCTGGTCTTTAACGGCCGTATTTACAGTCTCCCGCTTTATGTGGACACATTGGCGCTTTATTACAATAAAGATCTTTTAAACGGTGCTAGCCTGACTCGTCCGCCGGTGACTTGGGATGACTTCAATACTTCGGTTGAAAAGCTGACGCGCTTAGATTCTTCGGGCAACATCGTACAGTCCGGCGCGGCTATCGGTACGGCTCGGAACATCAACCGTTCCACCGATATTCTTATGTCGTTGATGATCCAGAGCGGTACCCAGATGACCAATCCGGAAAACACCAGCGCCACCTTTACGCGCTCGGTGGACAATCAGCGTATCGGAGAAATTGCGCTTCAATATTATACCGACTTTACCAAACCCGAGAAGCGCACTTATTCTTGGAACGACGCACAGCACTACTCAATTGACGCCTTTGCCGAGGGCACCACCGCGATGATGTTCAACTATTCGCACCAGATTTCTCTTTTAAGAGCTAAATCGCCAAGATTAAACTTTAGCGTAGCTCCTATTCCTCAATTAAGTTCCAGCGATCCGCGCACATTTCCGAATTA
>JBBTXT010000018.1:0-11722 GCA_038062135.1 Patescibacteria group bacterium
CGGGAGCATAACGAGCAGGAAGATAATTTGCCTGCGGAGTGAAATAAATGGGAAGTGGGGATTAGGTGGCTTTGCTAATTTCCATCTTGCCGCCCATGTACGGGATAAGAACTTCGGGAATACGGATGGTGCCTTCTTTCGTTTGGTAATTCTCAAGGATGGCGATAAGCGGGCGCGGGGTTGGAAGCGCGGTGTTATTTAAGAGATACGCAAACTTTTTTTCGCCGTCTTTAGTGGTGTATTTGATATTCAATCTGCGCGCCTGCCAATCTAAAAAATTGCTCGCCGAACCGGTTTCCGCCCAACGCTTTGAACCTGGAAGCCAGACCTCGGTATCAAACATTTTATATTTACCCAAACCCATATCTCCGGTACATATCTGTATCTGACGGAAAGGCAAGCCCAGATTGGCGTGAATCTCGCGGGTAATTTCTGTCATCTCCTGTTGGAGCTTGTCGCTTTCCGCAACATCGGCAGGAGCAATAACCACTTGCTCCACTTTCATGAATTCATGCACACGGTATAGGCCGCGGGTATCTTTTCCATAACTACCGATTTCGCTCCGGTAGCATTGGCTGAATCCAGCCACGCGAATGGGTAGATCTTCTTCTTTCAGTATCTCGTTACTATAATAAGCCAGAAGCGATGGTTCGGCAGTACCAACTAAAAATTTCTTTTCTTTACTCTGTTCGCCGCTTGCTTCACGGTCTTTAGAGGCAATCTCGTAGATTTCGTCTACTTCTGGATCGTACTCAAGACCCTTAAAATATCCGCTTCCGAAAAGCGCGTTGCCTTTCACCAGCGTCGGCGGGATCATGGGATGATAACCCTTGGCTATCATCTTATTGAGCGCGAACATCATAAGTGCCAACGCCAACTGCGCGCCTTCGTTTTTTAAATAGTATCCGCGATAACCCGCGACTTTTGTTCCACGCTCAAAATCTATTAAATCAAGATTTTGAGCTAACTCAACATGGTCTTTGGGTTCAAAATCAAACTCGGGAAGTTCGCCCAAACGAAACACCTCAACATTATCTTTCTCATCTTTACCAACTGGAGTATCTTCTGAAGGAATATTCGGCACTTGAACCATCAGTTTCATAAAATCCCTCTCAATTGATTCCAGCTCTGCTTCAAGTTCTTTAAACTCTGACTTTAAAACGGTCGCTTTTTCGCGGTCTTGGGTTTTTTTCTGCTCGGCGCGGATAGATTCGCTTTTTTGGATCAACTCGCGGCGCTTTTCATCGGAAACAATAAGCTCGTCAATATCAAATTTCAACCCTTTTTGTTTAACTGCCTTCTTAACCGCGGCTACGTTTTCTCTGATAAATTTAATGTCTAGCATGTTAGTTGTCTCTCGGCTTCATTAGGGGGAATAATATAACCTCACGGATTGAGTGGGTGTTGGTTAAAAGCATGATGAAGCGATCTAAGCCCAGCCCCCAGCCAGCGGCGGGCGGCATGCCGTATTCTAAAGCTTCAACATAATCATTGTCCATGCGTTGTGCTTCTTCATCGCCTTTGGCGCGGTTGGACTCCTGGGCGGAAAATCGCTCGTGCTGGTCAATAGGGTCGTTCAACTCCGAGAATGCTTTGATAAGTTCCATCCCACCGGCAAAAAACTGGAATGCGCCGACATAATCTGGGTTTTCCGTCTTTTTTGCCAGGGGAAGCAATTCAACCGGCCAATCCGTCACAAAGGTCGGATTAACAAGTTTTGGACGAATCGCTTTTTTAAATATTTCATCGCCAAGCCCGGCCTTAGTAACTGTTTTATCAATCTGTAATCCAAGAGCCTTAGCTTTGGCGGCCAGTTCATCCTCGGTTGCATGGTCGTAATCAATACCCGTATACTCTTTCAAAAGATCGGCAAACTTCAGGCGGTCAAAGTTATTCCCAAATTGAACATTTTTGTCTTCATAGGTTACAAGTGTTCCACCAATAGCCGCCGATACCACCCGCTGGAACATTTCCTCCGTAAATTTCATGCACCAGTCTAAATCTTTATACGCCGCATAAAATTCTAAAGCAAAAAATTCTGGATTATGGTCGCGATCCATGCCTTCATTCCTGAAGTTAGTAGTGAACTCGTAGACATTATCCAGTCCACCAACCAAAAGACGTTTCAAGTAGAGCTCCGGCGCAATACGCATAAACAAATCTATATCCAAAGCATTCAGGTGTGTTTTGAACGGACGCGCTGAAGCTCCGCCATAGAGCGGCTGAAGCGTAGGTGTAGAAACTTCCAAAAACCCGTTCTCGTCCAAAAAGTTTCTTAGCTCTTTAACAACCTTGGCGCGAGTACGGAAACGCTCGCGTACCTCTTCATTTAAAAGAAGGTCTAGATAGCGTTTTCGAAACCGTTCCTCAACATCTTGAAGCCCGTGCCACTTTTCCGGCAAAGGTAAAAGGGTTTTGGTGAGAATGCGATACTTTTCTACCTCAAGGGTGGGCTCTTCTTTTTTGGTTCTGAAAAGAGTTCCGGAAACTTCTACAAAGTCGCCGATGTCGGTAGTCTCAAGAAAAAACTTATAGTCGTGGTCGCCAAGGGTATCTTGCTTGAAATACGCTTGGATGGAACCGCTTCCGTCACGGATATTTATAAAGGTGGAACCGCCATGCTCCCGCTTTGCCATCACCCGTCCCGCGAGCACAAACGTCCGACGATCAGCGGCGAAGGTATCAAAATCAGCAAGCACCGCAGAAATCAAATGCGTGCGCCAAGATTTGGCAGGATATGGATCTATGCCGGCCTTGCGGAGGGTCTTGAGTTTTTCTAGTCGTGCGTCGCGAATATCATCCAAAGGCATAATAGAGCCATTATACGCAACCAGCATTAAAATTCAAACAAAATAAAACGGCCTAGGCAGGGTGTCAGGACACCGAGCCTAGGCCGGCACGAGCTCCGCGGCATTGCGCCGCGCACTTCAGGAGGAACCACACAAACGAACACAGGGCACGAACTGAAGATGTATGATAGCGAACTGGGCGTCGCGTTCCGAGCTCTCCTCGCGAAGCAGCGGCCAGCCGGGCTCGATCCTTGGGGTGTGCTAGGCCAAGGTAGAGAAGTTTGTAACCCGCCGAAAAAGGAGCACGGGAAACCGATCTCTGGGAGCGCGTAGCGCCCCAAACTTATAACCCTCGAACCAGGGCTAATCGAGGGACCTGCACTGGACCCCGAAAAAAGGCAACAAACCGAATCTGATCATTATTCTCTCGTATTCTTGTAAGGGCCTCTAGATATAACTTCTTGTGCCCTGAATACTGTCATTTACTGCCTTTTTTCGGGTCCCAGGAGGAAGGGCCCCGAATGTATAAAGAACTAAACTAGGACCATTATAGCATAACGGCATATGGTGTCAAGAGGGCTAAGTGGGCAAGAGTCATGCCCTTCTCGCCGAACTCACGGAGGCGGATTGGCTTGGTCGGACTGGTATAATGGTTTGTGGCGAAACAACCAGTCCGCAATCCGCCGAGTGTGTAGGCCCCAGGCCGCCGCAGGAGCGGCATGAGAGCTGGTCTGGCGAAAGGGTATGATTCTTGCCTGCAATCAAACTACTTTACTTCCACGATCTTGTAGTCAACCGCGCCCTTTGGAGTTTTAACTTGAACGGTATCGCCTTTCTTTTTACCGAGAAATGCGCTGCCCATCGGAGATTCGTTTGAGATTTTACCTTCGACCGGATTTGATTCGGCGGCGCCCACAATGGTGTAGGTCTTTTTGCCGTTTTTTGAGTCAACAACAACCGTGCAGCCGACGGTTACGGTCCCGCCCTTGTGATTTTCTTTGATGATAACCGCATTCTCAAGGATACCCTTTATCTCTTCGATTCTACCCTCGTTGAGCGCTTGTGCCTCTTTTGCTTCGGAGTACTCGGCGTTCTCTGATAAGTCGCCCTGCTCTTTTGCTTCTTTTAGGCGCTTAGCAATTTCAACGCGCAAAACGTTGAGGCGATATTCGTATTCAGATTTTAGTTTTTCTAGGCCTTCCTGGCTGAAATATTGGCTCGCCATAATAGTTTGTGTGGTTTTTACAACATTCGCCCGCGATATTCGCGGACGATTCTTATACAACACTCTAGCTCGACAGTTTACATCCACCCGCACAAAATGTCCATACCGGGTTATGCACCCCTATTGAGCCGGTTGGGGAGATTGAGCAGGGGTTTTTGTAAAATAATCATTCAAAAACTGGTATACGATGCGGCTGGCATAACCCTGGTTTGAAACCGAACCCTCTACGAGAACCGTTATCGCCACTTCTGCGTTTTCGTAGGGCGCAAATGCAGTTAGTAGAGAGTTCACCGTCTGGCCGCTTGCCTCTGCGGTTCCGCTTTTAGCGGCGGAAGTAACCGGAAGATTTGCCAGTATTTTAGCAGTACCGGTTAAAACTGTTTCTCGCATATCCCGGCGCATTTCAGAAATCACCGATGCATCAAAAGGCAGCCGTCTGGCGGATTCGGATTCAATCGTATTCTTTATGCTTCCGTCGGGATTTAAAATTCTTTGCGCCACTCTCGGAGACCAGATGGTTCCCCCGTTTGCTATCGCGCCGATATAACTGTTAATCCAAAGGGGGGTTACGGAAAGATCCCCTTGGCCGATAGAAATATTATAAGTGTCGCCTTGATACCAGGGCTCGTGTTTGGTCTCAAGCTTCCAATCCGGAGTGGGAATAAAACCGGATTCTTCTCCCGGCAAATCAATTCCTAAAATCTGACCAGCTAAACCCTTCTGGAGATAGCGCGTAAGTTTTTCAGCGCCCAGACCTTTTACCTGGCCGTATCCGCCGGCAAAAGTGAAGAAATATATGTTACATGAATTAGCGATCGCTTTGCGTAGATTAAAAAGACCGGTTTCGGCTCGCCAATTTCTAAATACATACGGATCCTCCGGGTTGGCCGGATTTGGAATACTAATGCTGATACAATCCTGAATAGCATCCGAGGGAGTGGCAATTTTTTCCTGAAGAACCGTCATGCCAATAAATGGTTTAATAGTGGAGCCGGGGTTGTAATTGCCGCTGATTACACGGTTGAAAAGCGGACGCGATCTGGATTCAAAGAGTTTTTTAAATTGCGCCTCCGACACGGCGCTGGAAAAAATATTATTATCAAATCCCGGGAAACTTGCCATGGCCAAGACGGCTCCGGTACGCGGGTCCTGGACTACTCCTGCCGCACTGCCAAGCCCCGACTCGCGCAGGACATTGAACATGGCGTTATAGAGAGACTTCTGGGCATAGCCATCAATGTTTAAAACCACCGTATCTCCCTGCGACGGCTCCTGTACATCCTGACCCGAATCGTCGCGAGAAAATAGGATTTGGCCATGAGAACCTCTGAGATATTCTTCATAAGCCGACTCAATACCAGACCGGCCGATTATGTCTGAAGGCAGATAGTATTGATCGCGCGATAAATCAGCTTTGCCAACGCGGCCGGTATAGCCAATAATGCTGGAAAATTGAGAACCGTCCAGATATTGGCGCTTAGTACTGGTTATCACGTAAATGCCATTTGGGTTTAGGCGTTTTAATGCGAGGGCGGCGTCTTTTTCTATATCAGTAGCTATAAAAAATACCGAACTCTTCTGTATGTTTTGTTCTATGGACAGATGAATATCCGACACCTGTATTCCGAGCACGTCTGACAGTTCCTGAATCAAAGATTCTCTAACCGCAGAATCCCTCGGCAATTCGCGCGATACGGCCAAAATATCAAAACTGGGAACATTCTTAACAAGCGGCTTACCCCCGCGATCAAGAATAACCCCTCTTGGCGGAGCTACGGAAAATTGAATGGTAGTGTTGCGAAAAGCCAGATCGGCGTATTCGTCATAGTTAATGACGGCGCTCCAGGCCGTTCCGCCCAGGATAACCAGACCACACAAGACGGCCAAAACCCCGGTTACCGTGAATACCGATGATGATATCGGCTGTTCTATATTGGCGAAAGAACTGCCCGCATCAACAAGCGTTTCTTCCGGCGTTACCCAGTCGTCATGATTGACTGAAACGCTGTATTCTTTTGTTCGGTGCCAAAAAGACATAGAGATTATGTTACCACTTATCGCGGCGGAAACTAACCATGTGTTGGATTCCGCGCCAACAAGCCCAGGAAAACAAAATACCCAGGATTGTTTTAGTAAAAACCCCGATATTAAACAACTCGCGAGTCATTGCCGACCAAGACCATCCGTATCCGTAGGCCAACGCCATGATTAAATATGAAACAACCAAAATAACAACGGTCAAAACGTAGGCTACTGCCAAGGCGCCGGCGATTTGCGAAGGCTCTAACTTGGACAGGGATTTAAGGGATTCGGTTCGGATAATATTTCCTGCGAGCATTAAAACGAGCGCGGCTATCGCAACGGACGCCGGATAAGTTCCGAGGGGCAGACCGGCAAACATTTCAAGAAAAACCGAAGCAAGCATCATACCGACAATGTTTTCTGCGGAAAGGCCGAAAAAAATTAACGCAGATGCAGTGGTTATCGGGACTGCGGCAATGCTCCACACACCGAACACACCCGGAACCAGAACCATCAGAATGGCGCCTAAAATAAATACCGCCCCAGCAGTTAAAACGGTCTGTGAATACATAATAAAATTAGCGGATGAAAAAAACTTTCATCGGCGCCGGATTTTTGAACGCCGGCGCAATGCGAACTTCTTTAAACAGGCTGGTTTCATTTTTCACGACATGACTTACGGTGCCCAAAACAAGGCCACCCGGGTATTGGTCAGCTCCGCTTGAAATAACCGTGTCGCCTTCAGCTATTTCATCGCCCTGCGCAACAAGTTCAAACCGTAATCCGTTTTCACCTAGACCCCTAACTATACCCACCGTAGATCTGCCGATGATGGATGCGGTTATTTCAAACGCCGGATCCTGCAGGAGCCTAACCCTGCTTGTTTTAGACGCAACCTCGTCAACGGATCCGACGATTGCTCCCTGGGGGGTTATGACCATAGAGCCAATTTTTACTCCATCGGATTCTCCTTTATTTAAAAGTGTTCTATACCCTTCGGGTCCAAAAACAACGCCAAATATCCCCGCTTCAGAAAGTTCGCTTTTAATTTGTGAGGGAAGATTTAAGGCATCCCGCAAGTAAGAATTTTCACGCTCAACTTCCTCCTGGAGAGCCAGGCGGCTGGTGAGTAGCTCGTTCTCATCCTTTAGGCGGCTGTTTTCTTTAGACAACCGATTCCATTCAGCAACATTACGGCTAAATGTTTGAAGAATCGTAAGCTCCTTCCAAATATAACCCAGTGGACGAGATAATATCTTTATTAATGGGTCTGTGGCACGTCCATTAAGGGCAAGCGAGTTAACCAAAACCACCGTTAATATAACGGCGATAGTAATGATAATGGGCCGATATCTCCGGCGAGACATGCGCTAAATATATCCTTCCTTTTGAGTGGACACAAGCATCGTTTTTAACTGTTCTATGTTCTCCAAAATCATGCCGCAACCCCGCGCAACCGCCGTCAACGGATCATCCACAATTTGCACCGTCAGTTTTATTTCTCTAGCAATAGTCTGATCTAACCCGCGAAGAAGAGCTCCGCCGCCGGCAAGATAGATTGGCCGTGTAATCAGATCGGCAGTCAGTTCGGGCGGAATTTCCTCAATCGTGTTTTTAATTGCCATGATTATACCCCGGATTGATCGGTGCATTGCCTCCCGAACTTCCTCGGAATTAATATCAATTTCCTTCGGTAAACCGGAAACCAAATCCCGGCCGCGGACAACGCCTTCAACTTCTTCTTCCAGCGGAAACGCGGAACCAAGCATAATTTTTAAATTTTCGGCGGTTGTTTCGCCTATCAGTAAGTTCCTTTCTTCCCGAAGGTGGCGGATAATATCCTCGTTCAACTTATCTCCCGCCACACGTAGAGAACGAGAGGCTATCAGTCCGCCCATTGAAATAACGGCTACTTCGGTCGTGCCGCCGCCCATATCAACGATTACATTCGGGATCGCTTCGTGAACTGGAAGGCGCGCGCCGATTGCGGCCGCCATCGGTTCTTCAATCAAGTAGACCTCGCGTGCGCCGGCGTTGTAGGTTGCGTCTTCCACGGCGCGTTTTTCAACCTCGGTTACGCCGGACGGGATGCCGATTACTACGCGCGGACGCGGAACAAGTGAAAAACCTTCTTTGTGAACCTTATCTATAAAATACTTCAGCATCTGCTCGGTCACTTCAAAATCAGAGACGACGCCGGAGACTAACGGCCGAGTGACCGCAATATAGCCCGGCGTGCGGCCAACCATACGACGCGCTTCTCCGCCGATAGCTAAAATTTTTCCGGTTTTTTGGTTAATCGCAACAATAGACGGCTCGTTTATCACGATGCCTTTTCCGCGCACATAGACCAAGGTATTGGCTGTCCCCAGGTCAATGCCGATATCTTTTGACCAAACTCCGAAAAACTTATTTAACATATGAGTTTAATGACATGCCCACCTTAACAGAATAGCCATTAACAATCAAAAGTTGCGTGAAGTGTCAGAACCGCTCAAGCCTGTCGGCGGCGATTCTGCTTGTTTTGATTTTGTCTATACAAAATCAAAACAAAACAGGGGTGCGCCGGCCGGAACTTCCGACAACAACGCACCCCGTGACTAGCGCTTCGCCTCCACATAGAAAACGATCAGGCGGGCCGTTCCGCCCCAGGCGTTCTCCACCGCCCCCATCAGCTCACAGAGCATCTGTCCGACCTTGCGGACACCGGTGTCTTGAGTGGCCGGGATCGCATCTCGGATATTGTTCTTGTGGGCGATGTAGTACGCCCCGTCCCAGTTGCCGTTCAAGATTGCTCCAGAAACCAGGGTTGATACCCGCTGACGGGCCTGCTTCTCAAACACCTCCTGGTTGTAGTTGAACAGGTCGTGCATCGCCCATGGAGCAAGTTCTGTCACGTCGGCGATGCTTCTCCAGTTCGGCTCCCGCCCAAGAGTGTCGCTCCACTCTATGACCGCGTACATCTTGGCTCGGTCGTTCATTTCTCCTCCTTTGGAGTTCTGTATATTTAGCTCTGATCTTCCCTAAATGTCAAATCAGTAGGCTTGTGCAAAAAGCCAGCGGCGAAAGGCAGGCTTGCCGCATGCAAAACATGAAAGAGACTCTTTTTGATCTATTTGATCCAGTTCAAGAATGCGAGAAGTTGCTTTCGTTTCTTCTTTTATATTTGCCTCGCATGCCGCATCCTCACACCACGGCGCACGGATAAATGAACGGTGCTCAATCAAAGTCTTCTTAAAATCATCGTAACTGGCGACATCAACAGTAAGCTCGCGTTTTATTTTTTCTGATTGCGCAAGCAGATCTGCTTGGATTTTGTCAAGAAGACTACTTACTTCAGAAACTAAATTTTTTACATCAAGTTGGTTTTTAGCAAATGTGTCGCGGCGCACCGCGGTTGCTTTGCCGTCGGCGATTTCCCGCTTGCCGATTTCAAGACGAAGCGGAACACCCTTCAGCTCCCACTCGTTAATGCGATAGCCCATGGAGTGCGTGGTATCCAGATCAACAACGACTCGGATACCCGCTTTTTTTAACTCTGTAGCGTAATCTTGAATTACACTTTCTATTTTGCTCCGTTCTGAATCTTCCGCTGAACCTATCGCAAGGATAACGACTTGATGTGGCGCAACACGAGGCGGCATAACGAGACCTGAATCATCCCCATGACTTAATATCAAACCACCTATGGAGCGGGTGGAAAGGCCCCAGGAGGTCTGGTGGGGATATTGTTTTTCGCCTTTTTCATTCAAAAATTGAATATCAAAAACTTTTGCAAAATGATCGCTCAAGTTATGCGAGGTAGCCGCTTGAAGCGCTTTGCCGTCGGGTATCACCAACTCCACAGAATAAGTAGCCTTTGCTCCAGCAAAACGTTCGCTGCCACTTTTCAAGCCGACATACGGTGAAATAGCGAAGTGCTCCTTGTAAAACTTCTTGTACCAGCCAAGCGCCTTGAGAACCATCTCCATCGCGCCTTCTTCGCTCGTATGAACCGTGTGGCCTTCTTGCCATAAAAATTCTGTAGTGCGCAGAAATGGATACGTGCGTTTTTCCCATCGCACCACGTTACACCATTGATTAATGAGGAGTGGCAAGTCGCGGTACGATTGAATCCACTTTGAAAACGTTTCGTACATTATTGTTTCTGACGTGGGACGTACCACAAGCGGTTCAGCAAGCTCTTCTCCACCGGCATGAGTAACAATTGCAAGTTCCGGCGAGAAACCCTCAACGTGTTCCTTTTCTTTCTTCAATAATGAATAGGGAATGAACAGCGGGAAATAGGCGTTCTGCACACCCCCTTCCTTAAACCAAGAATCAAGAGTTTGCTGAACATGCTCCCAAATCGCATAACCGTAAGGCTTAATAATCATGGAGCCCTTTACTTCTGAATAATCAGCGAGCCCCGCGCGTAAAACTATATCGTGATACCAGTCAGAGATGTTTTCTGATTTCTTCGTTAAACCCTTTTTAATAAATTCTTTTTCTTTCATATTAGAAAAACCTGCCGATGTCTTTTGCTGTGATAAATACCATCAGTGCGATCAGGGCTAAGAATCCAACCGCATTAATGGTTCCTTCTACTTTCCGGTTCAACGGTGCGCCGCGGAATTTTTCTATAATCAATAATAGTGCGCGCCCGCCGTCCAACGCCGGGAACGGAACTGCATTTAAAACCGCCAAATTTACAGAAATCATGGCAACAAATTGGATGAGATACGGGATTCCGACTTGGGCGGCTTGTCCGGTCAAGCGGGCAATACCGATTGGCCCTGAAACTTCCGCCAAAAGGTGGCCCTCGGTTACAAGAGTTTTAATTAACATCCAGTACCCGTTGACGGTGGCTACTGTTAAAGAAAAAGCATCTTCAACTCCGCGCCAAAGCGACTCATACCACGGATACGATACCACGCCGGTTAAGGCCATTGAAATACCCATTGACCCTTGCCCAGCCGGCGGATCTTTACGCAATGTTATTGGTAGCTCAGTTTCTTGGTTTCCACGCCTAACAACAACTGAAACTTCTTCGCCCTTGTGAGCACCCACAAAATCTTGAACGTCTTTTGGTGCTAGAACCGACTGCAACTTGCCGTTAGATTTAAGTCCCTTGATTTCATCCAGAACCTGAAGGCCGGCAGTTTGTGCCGGACTATCGGCGGAAACTTCAAGAACTTGAACTTTCAGATCGCGAGCACGCGAAGCCACCGCTTCATCAAAAACCCCGATGCGCAATCCAAGGGCGTTTCCAAGCATAAGCAGAACCGCCGCAAGAATAAAATTCATCAAAACACCGGCCAGAATGACTCCCAATCGGGACCAAAACCCCTTTGCGGTAAAACTGTCAGGTTCAGACCGATCGTCGCCGTCTTCTCCCTTGATTCGGACAAAGCCACCGAAAGGAATCCAGTTTATTGAGTAAATTGTACCCTTACGCTTGAAGCCCCAGAGGCGCGGCGGAAAGCCGAAACCGAATTCCTCAACTTTCATACCCGCTTTTCGCGCCGCAAAAAAATGGCCAGCTTCGTGGACAAAAATCAGAATACTAATAACAATCAAAAATATAATCGCGGTAAACATGCGTTATGAGTTCATTAATTCGCTCTCTTTCCTTTTAACAAGATCGTCAAACTTTTTATTGAGCTCATCTATAATCTTTTGGAGTTCGTCTTTTGCATGATGTACA
>JBBTXT010000019.1:0-2278 GCA_038062135.1 Patescibacteria group bacterium
GGTTAATAATTATACCAGCGGAACCAATCTGATTCGCCTCCGGGAGTTCGGCGGAGAGGGACAGAATTCCGCTCAAGGTCTCGCGAAGAGGCGTTTAGAAAGATTCTATAGTTTCTATCTCAATCTCCGGCACGCATTGGCCACTAAAGAGAGTGTACCTATATGCGCAGGTAATTCCAGTCCAGTATCCGCTAACAACAACCCGGCCCGAAAGAATCAGATTTGAATCATTTGGCCAAATCGCTAAAAAATCAGAGTTTCCGTCTTCCGGCTCAATTAGTTGCACCGCATATCCGGTGCCGCCTCCGGTGATACTTATTATTGTCCCGGGCCAGTTTATTTTTTTTGGAGTTTCAAAGACAACCTCTTTGGATTGTTGGTCTGTTTCCGGAGCTAGCCTGGCTGGCTGGCTTTCAATACCCACAAAATGAATAATTGTTGCCACAGCAACCAACAAGATCAGCGAACTGATCCCGCCGAAAACAACTGCAAAAGTTTTATCCCTTTCATGTACCCCAGGTTCTACATGCATACGGCAATCATAGCATTCGTTAATTTGCCCGCAATTGTTGATAAGGATGCTCTTGCACTATTTAAATAAACGTGCTATTATATAAGTCCTTCAGAGATTAGGAGGTCTCATGAACGAGCGCAACCGGGTCAGCGAAACCAGCAGACCCGACAAGCCGGAGCCCGAACCCACGGAGATTCACCCTGGCGAGCAGCATGGCGGCGGACGCAATCCCCGCATCCTGTCTCCCAGCCATCACTTTCCGCCATGGCGGGGCATCCCCGCGTGGCAGATGATGGAGTAGTTCCGCGACAACCGACGTCCGGGGTGGCAAGTAATGCACCCCGGGCTCTTTTTTACTTTAAATAGTCAGCGATAATTTCTTCAACTTGTTCCCGAGTTTTTGTTTCCATGAGTTGAGCACGTAAATCCTTAGCGCCGTCCCATTCTGAAACATAGATTTTAAAAAACTTCTTCATTAGATCAAAACTCTTTCCTTGCCTGCCGGCAGGCAAGTTTCCCTGCCAGAATTCTTCAAAGAGTCGGGAATGTTTTAAGAGCAACTCTAAACGTTTTTTTGGAGGAACTGCCTTATGATCAATCTTTTCGTTAAAAAACCAGGGATTATGAAAAATCCCCCGCCCAATCATGACACCGTCCACACCATATTGTTCAGCTTTCTCTCGGCCTTCGGACAGAGACATTACATCACCGTTTCCAACAGCAAGGGTTCCAACTTCGTGCGCCATTTTGGCCGCTTCGCCGATTAGATCCCAGTGCGCCGGAACCTTAGACATCTCCGCCATCGTTCGCCCGTGGATAGTAAGAACGGTAATTTTTGTTTCTAAGATCATTCGAATCCAACCTTCTAAATCCGGCTTGGTGAGCCCGATTCTTGTCTTTACTGAAACGGGAAGATCGCCAGCGCCTTCTTTGGTAGCCTCTATAATTTGCTTCGCGCGTTGAGGATCCTTGCATAACCCGATACCAGCGCCTTGTTTAACCACTTTACGGTCCGGGCAACCCATATTGATATCCACGCCATCAAAACCAAGCTCGCGCGCTAATTTGGCACATTCATAAAATTGCTCAGGTTTTGTACCGAAAAACTGTGCCACGATCGGGTGCTCATTTTCTTTAAACCGCAGATCCAAGAGCAATCTTTCTCTTCCAGCCGAACAAAGACCTTCACAAGAAACAAACTCGTTATACAAAACATCCGGCCGGCCGCAATCAATAACAATCTGCCGAAACGGACCATCCGTAACATCCGCCATCGGCGCCAAAACAAAGAATGGCTCGTCTCGACCGCTCGCCGAGGCGGGCTTTTTAAGTTTTTCCCAAAAGCCGTAGTTCACCCAGTTAGAAGTAGATAACATCGTCGCAGTACGGAAAAGTTAATTTTATAACCCGTAAGGGCTACTTCTAACGGGGTTCATAATCTGATTTACGCGAGGTTTTGCTTTGCAACGACCGGATTAATATAAAGAGTGCGCGATCCGACAAGAGTTCCGCCAACGGAAATGCTTAGTTCGTAGTTCCCCGGCTGGGGAAAAACAACATTCTCAAGGTTTGCAATGACTTGGAATGGACTTGCGGTAATGTTGGCCTGGAGTTTGCTTCGCACAACTTCTTTTCCATCCGGGTCTTTCATGGTTGTTTCCAACTCATAAGAACCCCGCTCTTCAATATCAAAGTTCACCACGAGCGCAAAATGGCGGTAGGTCAGCGGAAATTGCGAAGCATGAATGTTCGTAAAAATCCCAA
>JBBTXT010000020.1:0-1093 GCA_038062135.1 Patescibacteria group bacterium
GTGCTGACGAGCGGGAGGATAATTTGTCAGGGAAGCGGGTAGGTGGAGGAAGAATAAGGTTCGCTTATTACTCTTTCTTTTCTTTTTTCTCCTCTGCGACTGGTGCAGGGGCGGCTTCCCCTTCTTCGGCCGGAGCTTCTGCTTCCTCGCCCTCTTCCTTCTCTTTCTTCTCTAATTCAACCGCAGAAATATCAGTTGTCGGGGCTTCCAATTGCGCCTTGAGTTCTTCTTCAGACATAGGCTCCTGTACGGTGGCTACGATTTCGTTGTCATCGCCGATAAGCTTGATCTTCGGACCAAGATTGATGTCTTTGAGCAATACCTGGTCGCCAAAGTTCTTCAAAACGGAAATATCAACGCTGATTTCGTGCGGGAGGTCTTGCGGCAAAGCTTCCACTTCCATTTCGTTTACATTGCGGACGAAGATACCCTTTAATTCCACAACCGCAGGAGCCTCGCCAATGAATACCACCGGAACATTAGTCTTAATCTTCTCGGAAAGGTTTACTTTATAAAAGTCGGCATGAATAATGTCGTCGGTAAGCGAGTCACGGGTAACATCATTGATGATGGTCGGAATAGCGGCACCATCGTCTACCTGGACATATACCAGGGTTGATTCCCCCGCTTGCTTGAGGGTTTTTTCAAATTCCTTCATCGGAACCTGAAGAGAGATGCTTTCCTGGCCTTTTCCATAGACAACCGCCGGCAAAATGCCTTCATTGCGGAGATGCTTGACCGCCCGGCCGGTTATTTCGCGGCGGGTGGCTTTAAGTTCGATTTTTTGTGGGTGATTCTGCTTCATAGTATTCAAATAAGCGACGCGCCCTATCATATCAAAACCTGGCTAGAAATGCAATAACACCCGGCCTAAACCGGGTGTTATTCAAGTCTGACACTCCTTATCCTAGAGACTACCCGTTTGTCCACGGCGACTCGATTTCCAGTACATAACACTAACGATGGCTAGTGCAACCAAGGCGATAATCGCGATGAGTTGCCAAGGTCCACCATTTGAAAGCTGTGCCGCTTGATCAGAAGAAGGTTCGACACTTACTGAAGGGCTTGCTGAAACGCTTGCCTGTGCGGTCGG
>JBBTXT010000020.1:1193-6802 GCA_038062135.1 Patescibacteria group bacterium
AAGCTTGCTAATGCGATGTTTTTTATTTTCATGTTATTTAGTGAGGCCATGCGACCATTAGTGTGTTGAAGTCTAAGATGTCAACTTTACCGTCACCCGTTAAGTCCGCATTTATGTTCTGGGGATTATTACCCCAATTTACTACCAGCGCGTTGAAATCCAACACATCTACCCTTCCATCTTTGTTGATGTCGCCCTTAATCGTGGAGATTCCGGAAACCTGTCCTTGATTCCCATTGTTCGCGCCGCCCCCGCCTCCTCCACCACCCCCGCCCGAGTTATTTTGCGTGGGGGTCGGAGTTGGTGTGGGCGTAGCGGTAGGAGTTGGGGTGATAGTTGGTGTTGGGGTTCCAACCGTTCCCTGGATTGTGTTACTACCAAAACCGGTATTTAGATTACCAGTGCCCTCCCAGGCGGAGGTAGCAACCCCCGCAAAGATTAATACTGCCGATACTGTAATTGTTCCGATAAGTCTGTTTTTCATGGTCAGGATTGGTTATGAGACTACGAGCTCTTTATTCCATAGCTCGTTGAATATGAACCGGCCGCTGAACCAACCGGAACCTTCACTTGAACATGAATCTGAACTTGGCGACCAACCTTAGACAAATCCAGATCAGCATTCATATTCATCGGATCGCCATACGTGTCTGCAGCACCAATTACACTTGCGGTTGTTTCGTCAAACACATCGGACGATTGGCTTGAGAAGTAGCGAATGTTTGAAGCAGATGGAATCGTGTTAGATCCGCTGACCCAATCCGCAAACTTCATAGACACGCTTGCCTCGCTTACGGGTAGAGTAGCTTCAAACACCCATTCCCATCCATTTGCATACGTACCGTCGGCAATCGCGAATGTCTTTACTGCAGTTATGTTGGTCACGCCGGGCACTACCGGAGGATTGTTTGCCGGGGCAGTGTCAAAGGTTTGATCTCCTGAAACTGCAAGATTTGTTGCAACATCAGCTGATTTGACCCGGAAATGATAGGTAGTTCCCGGGATTAAACCAGTAAGATCCACTGAATGCGCTGTAACTAAGGTGGCGTCCAGGACTGTTAACGATCCGTACGATGAGGTCGTTCCATATTCAACCTGAGAAGATGACCCCTCGTCCGTTGTCCAAGTTACAGTTGCGCTCACGCTAGAGATACTCACAACCTGAATATCGGTGATAATCGGCGCACTAACATCTGTCGTGCTGGGAGAAGTGGTGAATACATTATCTGTTGAAACCGAGAGATTAGCAGAACCATCCGCTGATTTGACCCTGAAATGATAGGTAGTTCCCGCCGTCAGTCCGGTCAAATTAACAATGTGAACGGGTGTTAATGTAGCATCAACCTCGGATGACCCGTATGACGAGCTTAGGCCATATTCAACTTCGGAGTCGGACGGCTCATCCGTCGTCCAAGTTACTGTCGCATCCGTCTGACCAATGCTCACAACTTGAACATCAGTTATAACAGGAGGAGTTATA
Source organism: Patescibacteria group bacterium (assembly GCA_038062135.1). Classification (GTDB taxonomy): domain Bacteria; phylum Patescibacteriota; class Minisyncoccia; order 2-02-FULL-40-12; family GWA2-44-9; genus JBBTXT01. Next base: position 2,674 of record JBBTXT010000020.1, read on the forward strand.
TCTGGAGCAGTACCGGTTGTAAATTCCTGGTTGGCTTGTGCCGTGTAGGCGACAACTGTGTTGCCAGCTACATCCTTAGCGCCGGAAACCCAGAGATAATACTGCGTACTTTCTTCCAGGCTGGATACCGGATCTAGAGTGACGCTAGTGTGAGCATCATCCAACAGATATGTTGCGCTTACCTCACTACCATCGCTGTACTTTTTGAGTTTAACGGTGTTGCTGTTAACTGTGTCCGGATTCATCGGCTCACTAAACGTAACTATTGGAGATACGCCAATTGAAATACCGGTTGAGTTATCGGCTGGCGTCTGATTTATAACAGTCGGAGGGGTTACGTCGCCAGTCGGGGCAACGGTCGTGAAATAGATTATTTCGCTTTGACTAAAGACATTGCCAGCGACATCTCTAACAGCTGCCGGGAAAATATTCGCTCTATATAGCGTAGAGTTAACAAGTCCGGTATAAGGCAGCAACAGGACCGCAGAGTTTCCATCGCCACCCTGGACTGAAACTACACCAAGGTGAGTCGTACTCGTTGAATTTTCTACAAGACTAACTTGAGCTACGTTGTTCAGGACAACATCTTCATTGAATACGGCAGAAAGATTTGCATCGACGATTGAAACGCCTGTCGCACTATCGTTAGGGATTGAGAATACCAATACTGGTGCAACCGTGTCCCAGATGAGCGTCATCTCATCGTAAGCAGAGTTTCCGGCGGCGTCAGTAACAGTCAGACGAATCGTGTAGGTACCGTCTACATCAGCCGAAATCGTTGTGTCTTCACTTGAACCAGAACCAAACACCGCGGTTCCAGGACCAAATTGTTGTGTCCAGGCCCAGGTAACAATTCCAGAAGCTGGAATTGGATCAGATGTGGTTGCATCTTGGAAGACTGCTACATTTACCTCTTTATCACCACCCGCGTTAACTAATGGGGCGACAGTATCCACCTGGAAAGTAGAAACCGGGAGCGGAAGGCTCGGATTGGTTGCTGCGTCAGTTACAATAAGCGTGCAGTTGTAGATTCCATCTGCGAGCGGACCGAAGTTAATCGGATTATTACCCGCAACCGCTGAGGTGGTTACACCGGAACATCCGCCGCCGTATGAGAGACTACCTGCCTCGTCAGAGCTAAACGTATAGGCGGGCGTATTGTCGTTCGTGGGGGTTGATACTGCAAAAACTTCTGCAAGTGTCGGCGCAACCGTATCCCAGACAAGAGTCATCACATCAAAGGAAACGTTGCCGGCACTATCGGTAACTGTTAATCGAACAGTGTAGGTGTCGTCTGTATCAGCGGCAAGAGTTGTATCTTCTGATGTCGCCGAGCCAAAGGTTATCGTGCCTGAACCCGACTCTTGGGTCCACAGATAACTCAAAATTCCAGAGCTTGGGACTGGATCGGTAACCGTAGCATCCTGCGAAATCGTTGCATTTACCGTTTTGTCAGTCCCCGCGTCAACGGTAGGATTGGCGGTATCCACAAAGAAGGCTGAAACACTGAGAAGATTGCTCGTGTTTCCAGCAACATCAGTTACCATAAGTGTGCAATTTGTGTGGTTCCCATCGGTAAGAGGGATGAACGATATAAGGTTGAAAACAACACTAGCAATTGGCAACACGCTTGAGCAGTCGCCGCCATAAGTAATCCATCCCACCTCATCGCTTCCAAATGTATAGTCAGGGGTATTATTGTTATCGGGAGTTGGTACTGCAACAGACTCAAAAATAGTCGGCGCAATTCCATCGGTTGGAGTTACGAATACCGGAACCACAAGTAAGTTTCCCGCCAAATCTTCAATAGTAGGGCCAGAAACTGTTACGAGAGGTGTATCGCTGGCCGCAATTGGTGTGTCTAGTGTGAGTCGTACAGTACCATCAACTACTTCAAATGCATCGAGGCCGGTTAAAGTGTTCCCGGCTACAGTGAAGTCAGAATTAGTAACCGTAACGCCGTTCAAATCTTCACTAAACACGACATCAATATGGGTGGAGTCAATGGTTTCAGCAGATACAACAGTGGGAGCAGTATTGTCAGTATTTAACTTGCCAACAAGAGCATAGCCGACATTGGTAGCAAGATCAGTTGCTTTTACACAAAGGTAATCTGTATGATTATCAACAATAAGGAAGTCTACCCCAGAAGAAAATGCGTTTCCGTAAACATCAGATACGCCGCAGGTGCTGTCGGGACTAAAACCATACTCGGCAGTATTCAGTCCGCTTATTGTTGCATCAACAGATACATTAACGGTATCGGTCTTAACCGGACCAGCTGCTGTTCCATTATTAATAGTAAACGTTGGTGCAGTATTATCCAACGTGAACGCGGCAGAAGTCAGGGTCAAGCCGGATGAAGGGGCAAAAACTCTTACTTTATAATTCGCTGAATCCCCGTACGTAGCAGTAGACGTGTCCCATGAATAAGAAAGATCACTAAATAAGGCAGCAGAGATCAGGGTCGTACTCGTCGAAAAATCGTTTGTTGAGTACTGAATAGTTAAGATGTCACCCGGGTCTGCAGTTCCTGTCCAGGTAATATTGTGGGTACCGCTCCAAACCTCACCGCCCACTGGAGATGTGAGTACAAGTGAACTAACAAGAGCATTTGCACTTCCTACAAATAAACCGCTCGCGATAAATGCGGCGGCCATCACGAAGACTGCAATCGACCGGGACAAACGAACGGGTACGGTAGAAGTTACCATAACTATTTGATAAAAGTTCTGGTGCGGACTAGACGGTGATGAAAGCTCAATACCGCAACACCGCCCCAAAACAGGATTTAAATTATGATTATGTATATTCTCTCTAAAAAATCGTGTCAATACCGTTGACAGCCCCGCAAAACTATCTCACAAAAAGTTTTGTCTTCTCAATCACAATCTTTTTTACTTCTTCGGCGGCAGGGGCAAGGTATTTATGAGGCGCGGTTTCGTGTTCGCCGCCCGGCGTTGGGTGCATCGCCTCTTCAATCGCTTCGGTGTAGGCAATACGAAGCTCGGTATTAAAATGCACATTCACAATCCCCGCTTTGATGGCGGAAGAAATATCCGCGTCGGACAAACCAGATGCGCCGTGCAGAATTAAAAAAGTTTCAGGAATAGCTTTAGCGATTTTTTCTAAATGCGCGATGTCTAACTTTTCTTCTTGCTCGGTTACAATGCCATGGATGTTACCGAACACTACCGCCAAGCGATCCACGCCGGTCTCGCGGACAAATTCCGCGGCTTCTTCGGGCTTAGTATAGTCTTCGGGTCCGATTTCTACCTTTTCCTGCACCTCGGAAGAACCACGCAAATAGCCTAATTCCCCCTCTATAGATAGCTTTTTACTGATACTACGGGCGTAATGCACCACTCTCTGGGTTAATTCTATATTATCTGCCAATGGAAGGCGCGAGCCATCTATTAAAACCGAGTCGTAGCCTGCATCAATCGCTTCTTTGCACAGTTCAAAGCTTTTGAAATGGTCGGCATTTAGAAAAATCGGAAAATCAAATTCCTCGCGCATGGTTTTTACCAGCGCGACGGCTTCGGCAAAACCGATAAACCCGGCTTCGCCTTCGGAGGTGCCGACCATGACCGAAGTTGCTCCGGCGGAACGCGCGCCTTCCACAATCGCCCGCAATACATCCGCGGTTGAAAAATTAAAGTGCCCGACAGCGCGGCCTTCGGTGCGGGCTTGGGATAAGTATTCGGAGAGCTGTTCCATTTTTAAAAGCTACATGCAACAAGCAACATGTGACAGGTTATTGATATGATTTGGAAAAACCATTTAGTAATCTCCCGACATCAGACCTTAATTGGACAAGATCGCTAAATCCCTTTTCGTTGATATAACCAAGCTCAAGGGTAAGCTCAATATAGTATTCTAACTCGGTTAGGGACCCTTTAGCAATATTAAAAAAGTTTAGCTTTTCTTTATCACTTTTTCTGCCATAACCCTCTACAATATTCGCTGGAACAGAAACGGCGCATCTGCGCATTTGGCTCGTAAGACCGAAAACTTCTTCTTTTGGGAAACTTTTAGTGGCCGAATAAACCAAAAGAACAAGCTGGTGTGCTTTCTGCCAAACCACTAGGCGTTTATATCCTTGATTATTACTTGTCACTTGTTGCAT
>JBBTXT010000020.1:6902-7992 GCA_038062135.1 Patescibacteria group bacterium
CCGTTTTTATCGCGTTCTAAGATATGCGTCAGGCCTCCCAGACCTTTTTCAGCCTTGTACCAGTGTTCCGCTTCAGGGTTAATGTGCGGTTCTGCCAACCTCGGGTCGGACGGATCATCTTTGGCTAGATAGCGCTGAATAATCGGCCAGACTACATGGCCTGGCGATTGGGGAAACAACCCGGCAGGAACATCTCCTCTCAAAAGCGATGCAAACTTTTCCGCAAAATCGGCATCATGGAGATACCTTCGGAAAAGACCGGTGTAAAACGGCACTTCGTGGAGGTAGTGGAGCAGGAGTGTAAACATTCTAATCGTTTCGCCCGGCGTTCCAGCAATAATAGGAATAATAAAAATTATTCCGAACTCTTTGAGGTGGCTGACGTTGTGGTATTTGCGTTCCAAAAACTTTTCGGCGACCGCCAGCCACTTGGCGCTTAAAACGTGCATCTCAATGGTTCGTTCCTCAAAGTCTTCGGGTGTCAGGCTGGAATAAGCTTCCTTAAAAAACATATCCATCCATTCCCTGCTCTGTACAAATCGCAACGAAGCAACCACCGGCGCAAATCCCTCTTTTTCTACCAGCTCCGCAACACTTGAGTATCCAAAGTGCTCCAGAAGGGCGTCCGGATTATACTTTTCAAGTAATCCGACGACCCTGTCTTTTTTTATAAAAAGGCCCGGCGGGGGCGTAAACACCTTGAGAGCGGTCTGACAGAGCGTCCCACACATCTCTTCCATTTTTGACGGGTCCGGTTTTCCTAAAAGTTCAAAAAGGTGGCGATCAAGGTGCGCCAACCTGTCGGCAAGCGCAGTAGAAACATTTTGAGCAGAAGTGTCTTTAGAAATACCGAGTTCAGTCAGTGTGCGTTCAACTAAAATATCGTTCTCTTTTGAAATCTCTTCAAGGATGCCTTCTTTGCCGGTTGCCAGCGCCATTTCTTGTTCAAGCGCAAGTAAGCGTTCCGGTGTGGTGTGTAAAAGTTGGGCAAGTTTGTTGTAGGAATCTGTCATGACGATTCCATAGTACACCGGAAGCGGATTTTTCGGAACCCGCGCTTGTCGCTTGACATTATTACCCATTATGATAT
>JBBTXT010000021.1:0-8887 GCA_038062135.1 Patescibacteria group bacterium
GCAACCAGCTCAACTAAAAGCGCCTCGTTCAGTGCCATGACATCTTCCCGATCTACAAAACTCATTTCCAGATCCAACTGGGTAAATTCCGGCTGGCGATCCCCGCGCGTGTCCTCATCCCTAAAACATCTGGCAAGCTGAAAATATTTTTCTACCCCCGCCGACATTAAAAGCTGTTTATATTGCTGGGGTGATTGCGGAAGAGCATAAAATTTACCCTCATGAACACGGGATGGAACGACATAGTCACGTGCGCCTTCGGGAGTGGATTTGGTTAAGATTGGAGTTTCAACTTCGTAAAAACCCTTTTCGGAAAGCCAGTTGCGGACAAATAGCTGGGCTTCATGCCGACGAGCTAAATTTGTTGCCAACCGCTCGCGCCGCAAATCAAGATAGCGGTATTGAAGACGGTTTTCTTCGCCGATGTCGTAGCCGTCGCCATCAAGCGGAAAAGGCGGGGTGGCTGATTCATTTAAAACTTCCAGCTCTTTCGGCTCAAATTCAATTTTTCCGGTTGGAATATCCGGATTAACCATTTTTTCAGGGCGCTCTTTAACAAGCCCTTTAACGCGAACAACCCACTCGTTTCGTAGTTTTTGAGAAAGCTCGTAGCAATCCGGGGTAAACGGACCGAAGACAACCTGAATCACTCCGGTTCTATCGCGAAGGTCAATAAAAACAAGTTTGCCGTGGTCACGACGATTTGCAACCCAGCCGAATAGTTCAACTTCTTTTCCGGCGAGGTCTTTGGTTGAGAGTATTGGGATCTGCTTCATTGGACGCGGTTATCCTAGCACGAAATTATTATATAACAAAGTTGAAAAATAAGACCTTTTCTGCTACAATTTGTCCATCCGAAGGTCTTCCTAAGCTTAGCGCAAGGAGATCCGCCCATAGCTCAGTTGGTAGAGCAGCTCCCTTTTAAGGAGATGGTCCCAGGTTCGAATCCTGGTGGGCGGACATTTTAGTTCTACTTCTTCTTTCCGAGGGCGTCTTGGATGGCCTGACGAAGGTCACCGAGATTGGTAGGTTTTTGATTACGAACAGGTTGATTGCGATTGCTTTGCTCCCCTTTATGACCCTTAAACTCTGCGGGTTCACTTGAGAATGCTTCTTTGAGGGGAATCCCCTGATTTTCCGATTGATTTTGGGAGTTATTCTGGGATGCCAGATTTTCGGTCGGTTTTCTGTTTCTTTGTCTCGACCTGGGTGCAGGACGACGGTCATCATTGTATTGAGACCTTGGCGCGGACGAAGGAGGTGGCGTGCTTCCAGGGCCATCTAAACCGCGCCAATCGGTAATCGCCTGTTCAACTTCGGCGCGCGGACGAGTGTATGACGCGCGAGACGCATCAATAATCTGTTCGCGCAGGCTTTGCTCCAGAGGCTTGGGCGTGTCCATCGTCATGGCAGAAAAAGCGCGCGAGGCAACCCCATCAATCATGAGTTTTAAATATATCTGGCGCTTGCCTAGATTTACAATATCTTCGGCTAAAAATTCAGGGGCAAATTCCTTTTCAATCATTTCAGCATCTTCGGCACCGACACGGAACGCTACTATCGTGCCAACGTTGCCAAATACCGCATCAGCAACTTCTTCTTCCATTTGAGCCACATATTGGTGCGCGACAACGAGCGAAAGATTGAATTTGCGAGCCTCGGACAAAATGTTAGCGAACGATGCGGTGGCAAAGTTTTGGAACTCGTCTACAATAAGCACGAAGTCCCGACGTTCATTTTTTGGTATATCAATGCGGGACATCGCCGCAAGTTGAATTTTCGTTACAAGCAAAGCTCCCAACAACCGTGAAGCGTCTTCACCGACGCGCCCCTTGGAGACGTCCACCAAAAGAATCTTGCTTTGATCCATGGCCTCCCGCATATCAAATGAGGAGGTTGTCTGGCCTACGATATTGCGCACAAGCCGGTTTGAAACGAACTGACCGATTTTGTTTTGGATGGCCGGAACCGCTTCGGCGGTATAGCGCTCGGTATATCCGGCAAATTCTTTAGTCCAAAAGGCCTTCACCTCGGAATCGGTAATGTGTTCAATGACCTCGCGACGATAGTCTTTTTCCGCAAGCATGCGGTTGATGCCCAGGAGCGTGGCGCCGGGCATTTCTAGAAGCGCAAGAATCGTATAATTCAGAATGTACTCCATGCGGGCGGACCAGGCGTCCACCCAGATTTTTTTGAACACCGCCAAAAGGCCGTCGGCGACCAAGTGGCGCTTATCAAAATCAACATGCTCCATAACATTAAATGAGATGGGGTGTTCAAGGTCGGCGGGATTAAAGTAAATTACATCCTTAAGCCGGTTTTCCGGAATGTAATCTAAAAGATCATTGACCGGATCGCCGTGCGGATCAATAAAAGCCAGCCCCCGTCCGTCTTGAATATCCTGGATCGCCAGCGCTTTCAAAAGTTCCGACTTCCCCATGCCGGTCTTTCCGATGATGTACATGTGTCGTCGGCGGTCATCCATTTTGATGCCAAAAAGCGTATCCCGATTGCGAAAATTAACCTTGCCAAAGAGTGTGACTGGGTTGTTGTTGTTCTCCTCCATACAAAAATATTATCGGGTCGGAAGGCCGCTTGGCGGTTGGCCCTTGGATGCCTCAACGCGCGGGAATAAAGGAGCCCTGATTGCCAGGCCCGGTAAGTGCCACAATGTAGCCATTTCTTCTATATTCAAAATATTTACTTTTTTGACAAATTTGCGTTTCTTATATTCCTTCCATATTTTTCTCTTCTTTCTCATCGTCCGTTCTTCGGAAAAAAATCCGGTGTCGGACGGAAAGAGCCATTTAAGTGCGCCGTCGTCTTTGGTGGTTATATCCCCGTTCGGCTTAAACGAGTTCATATTATTGAAATAGAGCTGTTTAAACATGCCGATAACCGTTGGCACACGCGATTTGTTAAAAGCGTCCTTGCGCGCCACGTACATAAACCGATGGCCGGCTTTAAACGCAAGTTTAGCCATCTTCGTTTCAATTTGCTCCAAAACGGATTTCTGGACCGGTGTTAGTTTTTGAACATTAAACTCGGCTTTGTCTTTTTTCTCTTCCTTCGCCTCACCAGCATTAGGCAAGAGTCCTAAACCGGAGAGCGCTTCATCAATGCCGCCCACGATTTTTTGGCCGCTGGACGGTTGTTTCTTAGCTTCTTTGCCTATAATTTTATCTACGATTTTCTGCGCATCTTTTGTCCAGTCTGCACCCGTGGGCCGGGCAACCAGCTGGAGCCAGAGATGTTCCCCGGGGCCAAGCGCGCTCATTACTTCTGCCAATGGCGCAAGCGGATCGCTTCTTACAAATTCGTCTTTGCCGGAATCTTCTTCAAAAAATTGGTAGGTTTTAATGGGATAAGCGTCCTCTTTGGTAAAAATCAGTTCCGTTCCGAAAATATCATAGTCGCTTCCGGTCAGAGATTCTGGCATTTGGTTAACGTAGTCTTCCGCTTCTTTTATTTCCGCGTCCGGATATTGAGCAAAGATAATTGACTCAACAAGATTTCGGTTTTCTTTTGTGGAACGTACGTAAAACTTAATTTCGCCGGCATTACTGACAATTTCAAACGAAAACCAGTCCGGAACCTTTCCTCCAAAAAATTGCTTTTTCCAGATGAGAGACTTTGAATAAATGCCGTGAAAGCCGGCAAACATGTTTTCTGCAATCTTAGGACTGCGTTGAACTTCCGGCGGAGGGGTAATTTCCAACAGAACCCATTCCATACTGCTTATATAGGTGTCTTGCCTATAATCTTTCCATTCTTCCCAGAGAATCAAAGCTAAAATCACCGGCAGGTAAACCCACCAATAGCTTAAAGCTGCAGGGAGCGCCGTTTTGACGGCATCAATCAGCGAAAAATTCATGCATCGGAGCGGACGCCCCGTAACGGTTTAGGCCTTGCGGACTTCGTAAGTACCGTCGTCGTTCTTTGTGAACGAGGAGCTGTCCTGAAGATTAAGGAGGATTGTATTCTCCTTAACCATTCTAACATTGAGAACCTTGGCAACCAAATCAGCTTTTTGAAGCGGCTGGCGGGAACCCTTGAGAATATCAACGAGAACGTCCTTAACGGTGCCCGGCTTGTAGCCCCACTCTGAAAGGCCGTACATGCCGCGGCCGACAAGAACGAAACGCTTGTCTTTAATCAGTTCATTATGGACGGTTTGGATATTTACCCTTTTTGAGTCATCAAAGCGGGCTTGGGCAATAAGCTTAGCGATGTTTGTAAAATGCTGAGGCTTGCCTTCGCGCTGCATAACTAAGTAGGCTTTGTCGCGTACACCCTTAGGATTTACTTCGGCCCAGGAAGCCAGCCCAACCTCGCCGAAAATGTTTCGGCCGGTTTCTTTTGAAATAGCCATGATGGCTTCCAAGTATTGAGACGGGTAGGAAGCCCCGTTTGAAGAAGCAAAAGATGCTAATGAAGCAACGGCAACCGGCTTGGCATGCTTTGAAAATATTTCCTTGAGTTTATCGGCGGCAGAACGAAAATCTTCGGCGTGCTTCTTTGATACCGCCCAGAAAGATTCAAAGCGATCGTTCTCTTCTGAGTGGATAAGGCTGCCCGCCATTGTCAGCAAAAATGACAGGGAAGCATTGGCTACGGAATGAGTGTGGCTTCCGCTGAATTCTTGGAAGAGTCTCTTCTCGCTGGCGATCCCACCTTCGGAGTTTAAGAACTTAGAAATGACATTCGTGTAGGCATGAACATCCTTTGATTCAACGATAGCCTTGGTCAAGTGAGCCTTGGTAAACTCTTCAATCTGGCGGACGCGTTCACGAGTAATGCCATAGCTCTGGCCGATGGATTCCAGGGTTTCGCGTTCACCGGTCTGAAGTCCAAAGCGGCGGGTGATTATGTCCCGGTTTCGGGTTGCTAAAACCTTCACCAAGCTGGCTACGGTAGAGCGAATAGTTTTTGATTCTTTCATTGCCATACTTTTAGGTGTGCCCTGCGATCAACCCGGGGGTTATCTCACAAAACACGTTATTTAGATAATATCATTATTATTCAAATGCGTCAATATTGGGTGTGGATTACCTCTTCTTTCTACCAGACCACCACACCAGGATCGGCGAGGCGATGAAGATTGAAGAATAGGTGCCGGCGATAATACCTATGATAAGCGCTAGAGCGAAGTATTTAACGCTCTCGCCCCCAAAGAAATAAACGGCGATCAATGACAACAGCGTCGTAGCACTTGTATTGAGGGACCGAACAAGGGTTTGCATGATGCTTTTATGTACGATGGCCGGAAAAGTATCCTGGCTGTTTTTACGCAGTACATTCTCTCGAACACGGTCAAAAACAACAACCGTGTCGGAAATAGAGTAACCGAGAATTGTGAGAACGGCCGCCACAAACACCGCGGTCACTTCAATGCCGGCGGTATGCCCGAGAAGCGCGAAGATGCCGAGCGGAAGGATCACGTCATGGAGTAACGCGATGATGGCCGCAATGCCCATGATCCATGGCGACAGTACGCGCGACATTCCGCGAAACACGATGGCGATGTATATAACGATTGCGACAAGAACAAAAATTACCGCCTTTGTGCTTCGGCTCTGCAGCTCTTTGCCTACGGTCGGACCGACCGAATCAAACTTTTGTTCTGTAAGTTCGGCTTTTGGAAAAGCGTTTTTAAGGGATGTGATGACCGCCTGGTGCTGTGCTTCGCTCAATTCCCCCGTTCTCACAATGATGCCGTTTGTTTGCGACGGGGTAAGTGAAAAATCCTTGCCCAAAAGGCTGGCCCCGCCGAGAATCGTTTGGATGCTGTTTATTTCCGGTCGGCCGGCTGAGAAAGAAATCTCAAGAACGCTGCCGCCGCGGAAATCAACTCCAAGGCGCAAACCATACGAAGCAAGCGCAACTATCGCCAAGATGGTAAGCGTCATTGAAACTCCGAACATTATTGAGTAAATCCGTTTCATTTCTTTATTTGAAAAGCCACATGTGTTTCTCCCACTTAGGGCCGCTCACAAAATACAGGATAGTTCTGGTAACAACCGTCGCAGTAAACAAGCTAGTAAGCACGCCGACGCTAAGCGTAAGCGCAAAACCCTTCACGATTGACGTAGTAAAGATGTACAAACCGGCGGCACCGATAAGCGTGGTGACGTGGCTGTCTCTGATGGAGAGCCAGGCACGGCGGAAGCCTTCGTGCATAGCGACAGAAAGAGGTTTGCCTTCACCAATTTCTTCGCGCATCCTGGCAAAAATAAGCACATTGGCATCAACCGCAATACCGAGAGACAGGATAAATCCGGCAATACCGGCAAGTGTGAGCGTAACCGGTAATAACTTATAGATTGCGCCGACAACTACCACATACACAACTAGGGCAAGAATTGAGGCAAAACCCGGCAAACGGTAGAACAAGATCATGAAAATCGCCACCAAGAGGAAGCCGTACATGATCGCTTTCAAACTTTTATCCAACGACTCCGCGCCAAGCGAAGCGCCGACGGTCTGCTGAGAAACAAGCTTAATCGGAACCGGCAGAGCGCCAGAGTTTAAGCGCGTCGCAAGAAGTTTAGCCTCGTTGGGAGTAAAGTTTCCCGTGATAACCGCCTGGTTGTTCGCAATCTCTGACTCAACTACTGGCGCGCTGATGACAACGCCGTCTAAATAGATGGCAACCTGTTTGCCGATATTGCGCTTGGTGATCTGGGCAAATAACTTTCCGCCTTCTTCAGACAAATTCAGCTGTACTTGTGGGCGGAGAGTATTCGGGTCAAAAACTACCTGCGCGCGCTGAAGGTGCTTGCCGTTAAGCCCGGTCGCAATAAAAACATCGTCAATCTTAACCTCCTGCCCTTCGGACAAGTTAGCCCCAGGCTTTAATTCTTTAAATTCCAGAAACGGAGTTTCACCGATAAGCTTGATGGCCTCGTTCACATCGCTAATTCCTGCAAGCTCCACGATAAGCTGGTTTTTACCGGCGACCTGCACTACCGGTTCGGCAACACCGAATATGTTCACGCGTCGCTCAACTACATCGCGTACGCCGTCCATGGCTTCGCTTGCGCTCTGGCCGCCAATTTGCGCGAGATCTGCCTCATAAACAAGGTGGGTTCCGCCTACCAAATCAAGTCCCAAACGAAACGGCGTGTTGGGAACATGGGGCAGGTTCAGGCCGAACAAGCCGCCTTTCCAATCTAAAACTTTATTTACAAATTGAGGGGCGTCAAAAGCCCCGAGGATTAAAGTAATAAGCAAGACTCCAATTAAAATGTATCCGTTTCGCTTCATGCGTAAAATTATTCTGGTTGGATTAAACCAGAATACTTTTTAAATTGCAAGCTCCGCTATTTTCTAAACACTACTCTTCCGAAATTTCCATCCCCTCTTCAAGTTTTTCTTTGCGCTTGGTGGGCTTTTGGCCGGCAAGCCATTCTTTGACCAACATAGTTGCGCGGACATCATCCTCGTTATACTGAATGATCTTATCCAGAACGGCCTGGTCTTTAGTATCTAGCCACTGGGTGCGCCAAACAATTGACTCTGCGCCGCCGGCATTTGGGTCTCTCCATTCATAACCTACAAATCTACCCACATCTTTAAGAGTATAAAAATACAGCGGAAGAACCACGGAATCAACCAGTTTTAAATGCAGGTCAATCGTATTCGTTCGAAACTTGTCGGCAAGCTCCGTGGGCGCTCCGTACTTTAACGCCAGGCGGTCAAAAACTTGCTTTTCGTAAAAAGCGTAGTGGTAAATTACAAAGTTTTCCAGCCCCGCAAGAAAATCCAAAAAGTCTTGCCACATCTTTTGCTCCCCCTCTTTGTCTTTTGCAACAAAACTTTTATACGCCGTCTCGCCAGTTTCAGTATTTTTTGTCAAAAGGCCAAGTAAATAATCGGTGTCATGAGTCGGATCGCTTTCTATATCAAAATATACTTCCGTTTTTACGTCAGGAAAGTCTGGTTTGCGGGTAATAAGCGGTTGGCCGGACACTAAAACCTTGGCCTGGTTGGAAAACCTCACCAGCTTATCAAACGGCCAATCTTCCAGCCGACCCTGGAGCTCATCAATATCAGCGCTTGCCAGGTCGCTTACGGTGCGAATGTTAGCATCGTAGAGACGTTTCTGGTCGCCTTGGCTTAAACGATATATCAATGACACGTCGTTGCACTCTTGGGCGCCTGATAGACAAAGAGAATACCAAGGCGTTCGGCGACAGCCGGCCTTTAGAAAGGGCGCCGGTTTTTCGCCTTCCAAAATTTTCTCAATCTCTTGGCGGGTTAAATGGAAACGGTCTACAAAATCGTCCACCAAAAACGAACGCTCATTACCTTGCGGATCAATGACATAAGCTTCCTTTGGGCGAACGCCTTGAATCTGCTCCAGGATTAAACTGTAGAACACTAGTGGAAATTTATATTCGTCGCGCAGATCAAGCGAACTTTGAACGTCGTACACAACGTAGTGCCAATCACCAAGGTTTGATTTTCCGGGTCGCGCTTCCAGTAAATCCGGCATGCCTGCCCAGTCCGTGTGCATCAACACGCCGTGGTAAATATTCTTTCCTTTGCGCATCAGCTCCAGCGTGGCGGTGAAACCTTCCTCCAAATCACGGAGCATTTCCGGTTTTATTTCTTCAAATTCTTTATGCGGACGGAGTGCGACATCGGTATTCGTCGCCTTGCCGCGATAAATCATGTCTAAAAGCGGCGGCATCTCACGTTTACTCTTTGCGTCCGCATATATGTCGTACCAAATCCAATGTGGACACTGAAAAAACTTATAAAAATGTTCTGCGGTTAGTCGTGGAGCGGACATATAATAAAACCGGTAAATTGTTTAGTAACTGCTCTTCCGCCGAACTCCCGGAGGCGAATCAGATTGGTTCCGCTGGTATAATTATTAACC
>JBBTXT010000022.1:0-2665 GCA_038062135.1 Patescibacteria group bacterium
GTGAAATAAGCTTTGCCAAGACCTTGGATGAAGACCTGTCTCGCCGCGATTTCACAGTCAACGCAATCGCGATGGATGCGAGCGGACAAATAACCGACCCGCACAATGGGCAAGAAGATATTGAAAAACAAGTCATACGAACCGTCGGCAATCCGGATGAGCGTTTTGGTGAGGATGCGTTGCGCATATTGCGTGCCGTGCGCTTTTCGTCATCGCTTGGATTTACGATTGAATCGGCAACCCTGGAGGCTACTAAAAAACATAGTGACTGGCTGATAGCCATCTCAAAGGAGCGAATCCGGGACGAATTTCTAAAAATAATTGACTCTCCACTTGCACATGAGGGTGTGGATTTAATGCGCGAAGCTGGAATTATGGAGCATGTGATTCCCGAACTTCTTGAGGGCGTAGATGTCGGACAAAACCTGCATCACATCTATACCGTTTGGGAACACAACCTCCGCGCGCTTAAATACACGGTTGAGAAAAAATATTCTCTTGTGGTGCGCCTGGCCGCGCTTCTACACGATGTAGGTAAACCGCGCACCAAGCGGGGAGAGGGAAAATATTCCACGTTTTACGGACACGATGCGGTCGGCGCACGCATGACTATTAAAATTGCCGACCGTCTCAAATTTTCGGGCGACATAGCGGATCGCGTCACGCGGCTGGTGCGCTACCACTTGTTCTACTACAACGTCGGCGAAGTCACCGAATCGTCAGTGAGAAGGTTGCTAATGAAGGTCGGCCCTGAAAATATGGACGATCTTCTTCGGGTGCGCGAAGCAGATCGCATCGGTTCGGGTACGCCCAAGGCAGTACCATATAAACTGCGCCACCTAAAATACGTGATAGACAAAGTTTCGCACGATCCGATCTCGGTCAAAATGTTGAAAGTGCGAGGCGACGACATTATGAAAATTCTGGACATCCCGCCGGGTCCAAAAATCGGGCTTATTTTAAATTCGCTTTTAGCTGAAATCCTTGACGATCCGGCCCTGAATACGGCAGAATGGCTGGACCGTCGGGTCAAAGAGCTCAATGAAAAGTCGCCCGAAGAGCTCCGCCAAGCCCTGGCGCGCATAGAAGAAGCTCAGGAAGAGGAAGAGGAAGAGCGAATGAAGAAGTATTACGTGTAGTTTTTGAAATCATTTGAGCGCACTGTCGGGCTGTAGTATACCGGTAGTACGCACGATTCGGGTTCGTGAAGGCGAGAGACGAACTGCTTCGTCTCTCGCGGGTCGCTTCCTTTTAAAACTAGTGTTCAGTATTGTGTCGGGCCGGAGTATGCCGGTAGTACGCACGATTCGGGTTCGTGAAGACCGAGTTCGATTCTCGGCGGCCCGACACAATACTGAACCAGAACAAGAGCGACCCGGTTGGGTTCCCCGCCTACGCCGAAGGCTACGGCGGGCAAGGATTCCCGGCAGCCCGACAGTGTGCTTAAGAAAAAATTGCCCAGTTGAGTTCGATTTTTAAAAAATGGGCCCGTAGCTCAGCTGGTAGAGCGCTGCATTCGCATTGCAGAGGTCAGGGATTCGAATTCCCTCGGGTCCACCAAATATATTTTTCGAAATTGATTTGACAAGAATCTTGTTGAAAATTTCAGGATTGTGGGCAGTGATGATACTGCTTTCATTACTCTTGGTGCTAGATAATCCAGAAGAAAAAGCTGCGGCTTTTATGTTGTGGGGTTTGTTATTTTTATGGGTTGTAGTGTGTGGAAAAGTAATGATTGCAAGTAAGGATTCGATACGAAGATATGTACTAAACATCAAGCTGGGTTGGCAGAAAAAATTTATAATTTTTGGAACAATTCTGGCGCTCTTAGAAGAATCCATCGCTTTATTTTTAAACAGTTTGGCACCAATTCTTGGAGCTCCCGAGGGAATTTATCTGACCGCAACCAATAACTATCTCGAACTGGTTACATCACATAGTGTCGTTGTGTTTGTTCCGATGTTTATGGTGTGGGCTTGGTTATTAAAGCGTTATGATTTTAAACCCTTGGAAGTCATGTTGCTATTCGGTCTAAGTGGGGTAATAAGCGAGGCTTTTTTATCTGTCACCGCCTTTTGGGGGACCGGGTTTTGGGTTTTAGTATATGGACTTATGGTTTATCTTCCAGCATACTCAACTCCTGGAAACCGCCCAATTATTCAACCAAGATTACTGCATTACGTGACAGCAATATTCCTGCCCATTCTAGCGGCAATCCCTGTAGCATTTGTAATTGGATTGATCAAATAGTGGAAAATATTTTCAAGGGACTCAACGAGAAACAAAAGGAAGCGGTCATGGCCCTTCAGGGGCCTGTTTTGGTTATCTCCGGACCAGGGTCCGGAAAAACAAAGTGCCTAACTCATCGCATCGCCAACTTAATCGCTTCAGATATTCCGGGCGACAATATTCTTGCAGTTACGTTTACCAATAAGGCCGCGGCTGAAATAAAAGAACGGGTCAGCACACTTCTGGGGGAAGGGTTCCGAGCAGGCGGATTTCCAACGCTGGGGACTTTTCATTCTCTATGCGTGAGGATCCTCCGGCGGGAGATTAGTTTACTAGGCTATAGCGACCGATTTACCATTGCCGACACGGACGACCAACGCTCACTCATGAGACAAGTGCTCGCCGATTTGGAAATTGACTCCAAAAAATTTAGCCC
>JBBTXT010000023.1:0-7495 GCA_038062135.1 Patescibacteria group bacterium
TCGGCGTGTCCGGGAGCGTCCACATGGGCATAGTGGCGCTTGGGCGTCCAATACTCGGAGTGGTGAAGCGAAATGGTAATGCCGCGGGCTTTTTCTTCCGGAGCATTATCAATAGCATCTACGGCTTCTACGCGAGCGCCGTATCCTTCATCTTTATACAAATCCATCGTGTGCAAAATGCCAGCCGTAAGGGTGGTTTTGCCGTGGTCTACGTGGCCGATAGTCCCAATATTAAGGTGGGGCTTCGAGCGATCAAATTTTGTGCTTTCTGCCATTTGTTACTAGGTTCACGATACGAAGTATGAGCACCGCGCGATTGGTATCGTGGGGTATTCATCCATTCGCATCGCTCAAATTAATAGGCAACGTATATAGTAGCAAAACAGCCCTTGAAAGTCAACACTACACGACAGGCCTGATAAGGGCCCGTACTCACTCAATGGACGCTATACAGTTTGCGCGGCCAGGGAGTGGGTGCGGGTCCTTATTTAACCGGTAAATCGGATAAATCGGGCGGGCTTTGTTTTAATTGGCCTTACTCCTGTTGGTTGCGGATTTCTTCGGTTTCTTGAATGGTAATCTGCTCTCTCAAATTCTCAATTTCTCGATTAAGACGGTCAATCATTTCTAATTCCTGCGGATCAGTTACTTGCGGCTCTAGTGGCGATTCAACAGGAGCCTTTGGTATTTCTGACAGAGCCTCCCAAAGCGGCGGATGAGATACAGGTATCTCTCTTTCGCGGGTGGCTGCCAGGGTTTTATAAGCTTCGTAGCCCAAAATCACGCAGGTCGGCTCGCCATCGTCCATAACCAGAACCGATGTAGAAGTTTTCAATAATTCTTTGAGTTCTTTAATATCCATCCCTCACTTGCAAAGCATCAGCAGTTGATTGGCTCGATTTATACCGAGGAATCCAGTCAAACAATGATGCTAAGATTAGTTTTAAATAGGTATTACTATATCACTCACCTGCAAGAACATCATGCTTTGCAAGTGAGGGATCCATATCCCTGTTTTATCGCACCCACATAAAAAAGCAAGCTCGTTTTCCCCGCACAAACTCTCCCCAGGCTTCAAGGAGATTCTCCAAAGAGATGATAGAATCGTAACTATGATTAAATTTAATTCTGGACATGATCTTTTAAGCCCCCCCCCCTACGGCTTCTGCCATTGCTTCAAAAGACAAAAACCGCTTATCTTCTTTGGCATGAATACCATGCAACCCTGCCCAAGACACATCGCTATTCATTAGGCCAGCGGATTGATACATTGTTTGTTGAGCTGATAGAGGCGTTGGCGGGGGCGGCGTTTTTCTCTCGCCAGGAAAAACTGCCGTATATTAAATTAGCTATCAGAAAACTAGATGCACTTAAGATTTTACTTTTAATCCTCTGGGAAACCAAATCTCTAGACAATAAAAAGTATATCGCGTTGTCGGTAAAAGTGGATGAGATTGGGAGGATGCTTGGGGGCTGGAACGGACAACTCACAAAAGCCTCCGCCGCCAAGGCTCCGTAGGCCAAAGCAAAACTCCCCCAACGAGGGGGAGAAATGAAAAAATTCGCAGAGGAACACGAACCAACCGTGGGAGTTCGTGAAGTTGCTCACCCAGTTCAGGTTCGCTTCACGCTTGGCGTCATTCCACCACACGTTGCACGCCTGCTGGTTGTCCTCGAAAGTTTTGTGTCTGGCACCTTCGCAATCACCGCCCCTTGAGTACTCTCGGAGCTGAATCGAATTCGGGATCTCGTATCACTACTAATCCCCTAGTACCACACACCGAGTATTTTCGTTTTTTGAGAAAAGAGCGGCGCTCTGGAAAAAACTGTCGTCTTTTCCATTCAGGCACATTCTTTCACAGGGTTCGGCCACCGGAAACCTTAGTCTCCGATAAATTTGCCTAGTATCCAAAATAATCCTAATAAAAATAATAATAAAAAACAACCCGTCGGGAGATGAACTCCCGACGGGCAAAGAGCCCAAGAGCCAGGTCAAACGGACCAAAGCCCTAAGGACTACTCGCAGAGGAACACGAACCAACCGTGGGAGCCCGCGAAGTAACTCACCCAAATCAGGCACGCCTCACGCCTGGCGACATCCCACCACACGCCGCACGCGCGCTGGAGGTCCTCGAAAGTACAAGGGGTGGTCGCCACCGCGTACATGGGGTTGCACTTCAGCTCGTAGTGGAGCTGGGGCTTGTGCTTGCCGATGGCGAAGACGTGCCGGGGAGCGGTAGGCTTGAGCTGGGGGTACTGATTGACCCAGGTCATGGCCTTGTCCCAACCCGCGCCGTTGTTGTTGAGCAGGAGCAGACGGCAGTTCTTGGTGCCGATGCCCGTGGGTTGGTACAGGTGGCCCACCTTGCGGACGTTGCAGTTCTCGGGGGTGTTGGGACCGGCGTTATTGATGGCCAGGTCCCAGTCTACATCCATGACAACGGGGATGTTGTCCAGGATGTGGATACGCCAGCCTGCGGGTACCTCGAACTCGGGTACGATAGCGATCGGACGGCCGAGTTTGATGGCATCCAGGGCAAGGGCGATGAGGCCGTTGTCCAGACCGTTAGTCTGGAACATGGGGCTGTCCACGCCCTTGTCCGTCGCCATCTTACGAACCTGTTCCAACTGTGCCGTCTTCACGACTTTCAAAGTCATGATCGGTTCCTTTTGGTTGTGGCTCACTTATAAGCTCCGGCGGGATGCCGGAGCCCAAAGCGGGCCAGTTGTTCAGGTACTAACTTACCTAGATATTATACTATACTCTGTTCAGATTAGCAAGTCAACCAAAAACAGCCCGAATGGGGCTTTTTTGATACCTGTCGCTTGAATCGCTACGACAATTTTTGAATCAATTGAGGCTCGGTAAAACCCGAGGGAGTGAGTCTCCAGTTTTCTGAATCATTGCGGAGTATTTGTAGAAATGAGCGACGGTGAGCAGGCGGAGTGGTGTCTCGAAGTAAAGCACCCGCTTTGGGGCGGGTGCTTTACAAGGTGGAACGGAGACGTTGGGAACCGAGCGAATTTCCCAAATACGGAGGCCGGGATTCAGAAAACCGGAGGGGAGCGGTTATTTTTTGCCTTCGGCTATCTGTGTCGCGATGTTTTGTGGTACCGGGTCGTAGTGCGAGAACTCCATCGTAAAGGTTCCGCGGCCTTCGGAGAACGAACGGATAGAAGTTGCGTAGCCGAACATTTCAGAGAGCGGTACGCGCGCATTGATGACTTTGAGGCCCAGCACTCCACGATCATCCACGCTAATAATCTGACCGCGTCGGGATGAAATATCACCGGTAGTAGAGCCCAGGAAGTTATCGGGGACGATGACTTCAACTTTCATGACCGGCTCAAGGATGGTTGGCTTACCGCGCTTGACCGCCTCTTGGAGCGCCATAGATGCCGCAACCTTAAATGCGATTTCGGATGAGTCAACATCGTGGTAAGAACCGTCATACACGGTTACCTTTAAATCCACGAGTGGGAAGCCGGCGATAACGCCTTTATCAAGCGCTTCGCGAACACCCTTTTCAACGGCCGGTATAAATTCTTGAGGAATAGCGCCACCCTTAACTGCGTTTACAAATTCAAAACCCTTACTACGTTCTAATGGTTCCACACGGAGCCAGCAATGGCCGTACTGTCCGCGGCCTCCGGATTGTTTGATGTATTTGCCTTCGGCTTGCGCTTCAGCGCTGATCGTTTCTTTGTAGGCAACCTGCGGGCGGCCGACATTTGCCTCAACGCTGAACTCGCGCTTCATGCGGTCAACGAGAATTTCCAAGTGCAGTTCGCCCATGCCGGAGATAATCATTTCACCGGTTTCCTGATCGCTCTTGATACGGAAGGTCGGATCTTCGTCGGAAAGTTTCTTTAATGCGACGCCCATTTTTTCCTGGTCGGCTTTCGTCTTCGGTTCAATACGCAAAGAGATAACCGGTTCGGGAACGTCAATGCCTTCCAAAAGCATCGGGTGGTCCGGATCGCACATCGTGTCCCCCGTCTTGGTATCTTTAAGACCGACGGTCGCGGCGATATTGCCGGCATAAATATCTTTTATTTCTTCCCGGTCGTTAGCGTGTAAGCGGACAATACGGCTGATACGTTCCTGGTTGCCAGAGCGAGTATTTAAAACATAGGAACCGGCCGAAAGACTGCCAGAATAGACACGGAAGAATGTGAGCGCACCCACGAATGGATCAGTTGCCGTTTTGAATGCGAGAGCGGTAAAGGGAGCCTTGTCGTCAGGTTTTACTTCAACAGCTTCGCCGGTTTTCTGGTCAATTCCCCTGGCTGGCGGAATATCCAATGGCGAGGGCAAATAGTACGCAACAGCGTCCAAAACTAGCTGAACACCCTTGTTTTTTAGTGCCGAGCCGCAGAGCACCGGGAACAACTTATTCTGAATGGTGGCGGTGCGGATAATTTGGCGCAGGCGCTCAAGAGAGATTTCTTTCCCCTCCAGATATTCAGTCATTGCAATATCATCGTGCTCCACTATTTTTTCAATAGTGTTGGCACGTTCTTTCTGCGCGGCTTCAAGGAGATGAGCAGGAATCTCTTTGCTCTTTATAACCCGTTCGCCCTTGTCACCTTCAAAGGTGACGTACTCCATGGTGAGCAAGTCAACAATGCCTTTGAATTGGTCTTCGTGGCCGTCGGGAATTTGCATCTTCACGGCGTAGGGCGACAGACGATCAAGAATAGATAGGAATGATCGCTCAAATGAAGCGCCGAGGCGGTCTAATTTATTTATAAAACAAACGCGCGGAACCTGGTAATCGTCGGCATAGCGCCAGTTGGTTTCGGATTGCGGTTCAACACCGGCAACACCGTCAAAGACGACTACGGCACCGTCCAAAACGCGCAGCGAGCGCTTTACCTCAATTGTAAAGTCAATGTGACCAGGCGTATCAATAATGTTGAGCTTTACCTTGTCGGCGACTTTGTCTTTCGCGTCAGTTGGAACCCAGTAGGCAGTCGTGGCGGCAGCGGTAATCGTGATTCCGCGTTCGCGCTCTTGTTCCATCCAGTCCATAACCGTGTCGCCTTCGTGCACTTCGCCGATCTTGTGGCTGATGCCAGTATAAAAAAGAATGCGCTCGGATGTGGTCGTCTTGCCCGCATCAATGTGGGCAATGACTCCTATGTTGCGGATTTTTTGAATTGGATAATCAGCCATGTGGTTTGTATGATTGCTTTGTGAACCCGTATGGCGTGGAAAGACCGTGCGGGTAGGCAGCAGGGTTCAAAAATTTATTATAAAGTATGGCAGGGCTTTCCATGCCATGCGGGTTCGCACACTTAGCGGTTGCCCCACGCGAGGTGAGCAAAAGCGCGGTTGGCTTCCGCCATGCGCTGAACATCGGCGCGTTTCTTCACGGCGTTGCCGGTGTTGTTGTGAGCATTCACAAGTTCTGTAGAAAGACGCTTTATCATAGAAGTTCCCTTCTGTCCGCGCGCAGAATCAATAATCCAGCGGAGTGCCAAGGCTAGTTTGCGTTCCGGACGGACTTCAATCGGCACCTGATAGTTGGCACCGCCAACACGGCGGCTCTTGAGCTCAACGATCGGGGCGACATTTTCAATAGCTTTCTCTAGAGCCTGGAGTGCGGGCACGCCAAGTTCTTTTTCGGCGACCTCCATTGAGCCATACACGATCTTGCGGGCGGCGGATTTGTTTCCGGCCTGCATGATTTTATTAATAATTTTTGAAACTAAAACACTTCCGTATTTTAAATCCGGATCAACTTGAGCTCTATTTTTTATTGGGCGACGCATCTATTTAAATAATAAATTACTTCGGCTTCTTCATGCCGTATTTAGAACGCTCCTGTCGGCGGCCTTCCGCTCCGGCAGCATCCAAAACACCGCGAACGATATGATAGCGAACGCCCGGCAAGTCTTTCACGCGTCCACCGCGAATCATAACCACCGAGTGCTCTTGAAGGTTATGGCCGATGCCAGGAATATAGGCCGTGACTTCCATGCCGTTCTTCAAACGAACACGGGCGATTTTACGCAAGGCCGAGTTCGGCTTCTTTGGAGTCATCGTCTTCACCGCAACGCAAACGCCGCTCTTAAAGGGGGCCGGATAGAAAACCGGCCGGTTCTTGAGCGCATTAAAACCAAACGCCATGGCTGGAGATTTGGTTTTTACCTTTGCCGCCTTGCGAGGCCGGCGAAGCATTTGATTAAACGTTGGCATTTTTTGATAAGGTTGGGTCAGATTTGTCTAAGCCTTTCGGCTACAAATCTGCCTGTCCTAGCTTTGCTTAGACAAAACCAGGACAATAATAGCAAAAAGTACCTTACTAAGTCAAGATATTGGGCATCCTTAGAATCCAACAAGGCCTTGGCCGACGATAAGGGAGAACGATCCGGTTATCAAAGGCATCAAGAGCGGGAAGATTATGAATATCGCAAGGAGCAACATTACCAGGCTGTTTTTATAGAGAAACACTTTTAATGCGTAGGCGCGGGCTGGAAGAAAGGCCATCAAAAGCCAGTGGCCGTCCAAAGGCGGAACCGGGATCAGGTTAAAGAAGGCAAGGGCTAAATTAACAATCACAATAGTCGCAAGAAGCTCCGGCAAAAGCGAACCTGGTAAGCCCGCTGGCAACACGCGAATCACCAACCCAAAGAGAACTGCCAGGGCAATATTTGCAAAAGGCCCGGCCAGCCCAACCATCGCCGGACCATAGCGCCGGTTGCGCAGATTGGCCGGGTTATACGGCACCGGCTTGGCATATCCAAAAATAAAACCGGTAAACGATAACAAAAGCGGCAGAATCACAGATCCAAAAGGATCAAGATGTTTCAGTGGGTTGAGGGTGAGGCGTCCAAGGTCTTTTGCGGTCTGATCTCCGAGTGCGTTGGCGACCGCGCCATGCGAAACCTCATGAACGACAACCGACATGATAACAACCGCGATGCGAAATATAATAGAGAGGAGTCCGGAATTCATAACTCTTGCCAGAATACCAACTTTCAGATACTATGTAAATGAACGTCTGGGCGCAGTGGAGCGTAGCGCGCACGAGCACAGAAACATTCATTTACCCGCCAAAGTTTGCTAAAGCAAATTTAGGCGGGTGCTAAGTTTTCTAAGGCTCGTCTGCTCACACACTTCCTCGCCAAGAAAAATTGCATGGCAACCCGTTGTCCCAAATGCGGAAAAGGCCCGGTCATGGTTACGACCAGGGTTTTGCTTCGCGGTAAATACAATCCGACATCAAAGTCTCGCCGTTATCCCAACCTTCAGTGGGCTAAGGTTGATGGCAAGCGTGTTAAACTCTGCACCGACTGCATCAAGACCCTCAATAAGACTAAGTAAGGCTTTCGGTTTGGTACTCCAGAAGAGTGCTCATCAGTTGAGCGCTCTTCTGTTTTCTAGTATAAGTAATAGAGTTGCCTGTCACCTATTCGGGCTGTAGTATACCGGTAGTACGCATGCATGGGGTGCATGTAGATCGGGTTCGATTCCCGACAGCCCGAC
>JBBTXT010000024.1:0-4973 GCA_038062135.1 Patescibacteria group bacterium
GCTAGATTGGTATCCGCCTGCGATTTGGTCACCGAAACGTAAGCGGTGTCTGAAATCGTGCCTAAGTTATCCGCCGATGAGTATCCGTAGTTGGTTAAATTGGTGGTGCCGGTGCTGAATGATCCGGGACCATTAACATTCGCCCTGAAGCGAACGGCAACTGTTTGGTAGGATCCGTAACTGCCGGTATTAATTCCGCCCGCCACAATACCATCTCCGTAATATGAGTTATTAACTGTGGTACTGCCTGAAATATAACTTAACTGTGACGGAAGCGAGTCAGAAACCCTGATATTAGAGACTGAGGAGGCTCCGGTGGTAATTCTGATTACAAATTCTAGAGTGTCATTAGGACTGGCAGAAACATTATCAACCTCGTTACTGCCGGTAGTGATGTTGCGGACAGCTTTACTGATCGTAAAAGTGGGCGACGGAGTCGGAGTTGGTGTAACATTGATAGCTAAAACACGGACAATGCAGTTCTGCGATTGGTTGCCACTCGTAACGGTTACGAAGTGGGTTTGATCTATATAGTCGGCGAAAAAGCGAGTTGAGAAGCTTGATCCAGTTGCAGAGGATGGGTTGCCGTTGGAAGCGTACCAGGAGTAGGTGCTAGGGCCTCCGGCTCCAGACGCAACAAAGTTCGCATATTGACCGCTCAAAACCGTTTGAAAGCTGGGGGAACAGGAGAGGAACGGCGTCGGAGTAGGTGTCGGCGTTATTGTTGGAGTTGGGGTGGGAGTAGGGGTTAAGGTAGGGGTAGGAGTTAAAGTTGGCGTCGGAGTTGGCGTCGGAGTTGGAGTTGGGGTGGGAGTCCTTGTTGGAGTTGGGCGCGGAGTAGGTTGTCCGCATAAACCTTCTCCACCAAAACGAACACCCATAAATTCTTGGGACTGGTAAACTGGAGGATTTTTTACCGTTTTTACTATATCAAGTTGATATTCGCACTCCGGAACATTTACCGAAAGATCTCCGGATTCTCCCGGCCACAAGAGAACGCGGTCAGAATCAAAAAGCCTTTGATTGTGAATAAACTCATAAGTGTTGGAATAGGGGTGGATCTCATACGAAGCCAGGAAAACCTCGCACATAACGTTGCCATTGTTTTTAACGGTGGCGGTACCATTGGCATCAAAGGACAAAACAGCCACATCTTGTTTGGCACAACCAGCAGCGCTGGCAGGATCTGCATTAATAAGGAAACCGCCAATAATTACTATCGCCAGTATGAGTACGATTGCGATATTAGTATTTTTCTTCATGTGATGCTATTATATATTCTAATAACTAAACTGTCAATAGTTATCCCGACCTATTTCGGTTAGCCAGGGTATACCAAAATATTGAAAAAATCACAATAAGCCGGTATAGTGGGTAAGCTAAATCGTGTTTGCTCTCGTCGTTCCCTCCTTCGCCCAGCATTCCATTTGGGCTTCGGAAGGGCGAGTGTCTATACTTATAAAGATACTTGCTCATCCGAAGCTTTGATGAATATCAAAGCGAAGGAGAGCTCTCGTCGTTCAACGGATAGGACACAAGCTTGCGGAGCTTGTAATAGAGGTTCGATTCCTCTCGAGAGCACAACTTAAAACCGTGGGCCCCATCTACTGGGGTCCACGGTTTTAATTATTGATTAATGAGAGTTAGAGTTAGAGTTTAAATTTCTTGCTCACTAGTTCGCCAAACGATGGCTCGTGTTCTACTTCTAATGCCAGCACAGCTAGTGAATCTCTAACTCTTGAAGTTAGGTGTGAGGGGATAGGAATCCGAATACGAGGCATCAGACGCTGTTTAACCTCAAAGGATAATTCCGGAAATCTATCTTCGGTTTCATCTATATAAAAAGATGCCAAGGTCGCGCTTGAATAAAACGCCTCATTGACCCGAATGCCTCGGTCGCTGAAAACCACTTCGGTGTCTTTTCCAGGAACATACGCCTTAATCATTGTTACGCACACCGCAAGGCCGACAACCATAAGCAGGGGAACATTCGGACTAACCACCCAAACAAGTGCACCCGCAAGAATTATTCCGCCGATCAAGAAAAGTAATTTTTTACCCCGAAGAGATTTTTGTTTAATAACAAACCCCCAAGATTTTTCTTTTGGCGTATCTGCGTAGTGCGCCACGGGAGAAGAATTTTTAGAAACCAGTAACGGTGGCTGTTCTGAATCTAAAATCTTTTTTGGTTCGGGTTCGCGCCTTGAAGCAACGCGTACGGTTTCCGGGGGCGGAGGCTTTGCCTCCGGTTCTGGTTTTCTAAGATTAAGAATTTGAGGTTTCTTTTCCATTACCAAAAGTATACCACTTTATTTGTCAAAATGCCTAGAAATTGGTATGATTTTGTGGATTTCTATCAGCTAGGGAAGCGTGGCAGAGTGGTCTATCGCGCCGCACTCGAAATGCGGTTGGGGAGTAATCCCCTCGGAGGTTCGAATCCTCCCGCTTCCGCCTTCGCCTCGCAGTAGCTCGGCTTCGGCGTGACACAGTCCGCTGAAGACGAGTGAAGGCGGGATTCGATAGCTACGGCGGACAAAGTCCGCAAATTCGCGAAAGAGAGAATATTTTTAAGTTATTATGTTTGTGGTATACTGGCTAAGTGATCGAGCAAAGAAAATATACAAGAAAACCAAATACGAGTTGCATTGTTTGTGGCAAGCCAGCATACAAAAGACCTTGTGAGATCGAAAGAAATCAAGGCCGAGTTTTTTGCAGTATGGTTTGCTACGGTTTTTCTTGTAGAAAAGAGGTTTACTGTTTAGTCTGTGGAATATCAATTTTAGCGGGTTTGAACAAGAAAACATGCAGTAGGGCTTGCGCAAATAAGCATCGGGTGGGCATTCAGTATAAAATCAATAGCCCGAGGAGTAAGGTAGTATCAGGACGAGCCATTAAGGTACGATTACTAAGTGCGCGACAAGGGGTTTGTGAAAGGTGCGGTTATAATAAGCCGGAAATATTACACACTCACCATAAAGACAGAAACAGGAGCAATAACAGTATGGAAAATCTTGAATTGATTTGCCCGAACTGTCATTATGAGGAACATTATCTGGAGAAGAGTTGGATTAAAAAATAGGGAGGGTTGCGCCGAATGGTAAGGCACCAGTCTTGAAAACTGGGGCCCCGCAAGGGGCTTGTAGGTTCGAGTCCTACACCCTCCGCAGATAAAAATACAGCACACCATATGGTGTGCTGTATTTTAGACAATCCTGGGTTTAGTAGTACGCGTCGGTTCTCTCCGGCGCAGTTCGGACAATCGCCATCGCTTCTTCGGCAGTATCTACTATCTTATATATCTGCATATCCTTTTCATCTATTGAGTTAAATTTCTCCAACATTCCCGAGCGGAACCATTGATCTAACGGTTCCCAGAATTCTTTACCCATTAAAATAACGGGGATAGAAATTGAAACCTTCTTTGTTTGAATAAGCGTGACGAGTTCAAAAAATTCGTCCAGCGTTCCAAAGCCACCAGGAAAATATACGTACGCCCGGGCCGAGAAGGAGAGCATGGCTTTGCGGACAAAGAAATAATGAAAGCCGATACCCTTGCTCACAAACGGGTTAATGCGCTGTTCCATCGGCAATTGAATGTTGAGCCCGATGGATTCTCCGCCGGCCTCAAATGCGCCCTGGTTGCCGGCCTGCATGATGCCCGGACCGCCGCCGGTAACAATGGCGTAGCCTTCGTGGGCAAGAAGCGCGCCGAATTCACGGGCAACTTCGTACCATTTATATCCGGGCTCAAAGCGCGCCGATCCGAAGATGCTTACAGTTTTTTTATAGTTCGCCAAAAAATCCCAACCATCCACGAACTCCGCCATAATACGGAACATTCTCCAGTTAAATGAAGAGCGGAAGTCCGTCGGGGTGGGGGCGGACGGCAGTTTAGCCGCCGGCAAATTCATTCGCTGTCTTTTTTCGGCAAGGTGATTCGGTTTTTGATCAGCCATAGTTACTAACACCAGTATACCAGATTAAAAATCCTAGCGACGCAAAAATTGGGGACAACAGAAACTTGGTTGTGGACCTACCGGGAGTCGGACCCGGCACTCTGCCATGCCATGGCAGCGTAATACCGATTTACTATAGGCCCAATATATTACTGTGGCTCTGTTAAAACTTTTCCTATGCTTAGAACTTTATGAAAAGTGCTAGCTGATAAATAGTCAATTCTACATACTCCCTTATATTCCGCCCTCATGGTTTGTTTCCCCCTAGATCTCGGGTCAACACGGGGAGCGTAGAACTGTTTAGGGGGAACACCTGTAACCCTCCTCCAAAAACGCTGAAGCTTGGGAAAGTCTTGATCAGACCGTCCCTGTATCGTGCACCTAAATTTTGTCTCGTCGATTTTATAACAAAACCTAAGTAAGCGCAAGAATAGTCTAATAATATTCGGGTTAGAATTTCCAAACACTAAGGTGCCTTTCTCATATTTCGTACCTTCTGCTAAATAGAGTAACCCCAAGGAAATAAGAGCAGTGTCCTCGTCCTTTAATTTATTGTAGAGCCCAATATACTGACTCCTGATGCCGGCAAAGTAAATTTTGCGTCTCTCGCGATTAACTGTAAGTGCTCTTTCTCTTGCCCTGATGAGATGTAATAGATTTTCTTTTCTTAATTTCTCTTTCTGTGGTGATGACAATTTAACATCCTTCAGCCAATACGAGAGTGTTCCTTTGGGTATTCCGCCAAGCGATTTGCTAATTTTTGAAAACGAAAAACCGCGTTTGCGTAATACTTCAGCATAATTACGTCGCTCTATGTTTCGAACCATAGCGTAATTGTATGTGACTTTTAATTAATTGTAAACATGCCTCATGTATGCTATTTTAGTGTTGAATTGCCTCCGTACTTTCGTACGGAGGGCGGCATTCGGAATCAGAACAAAAATAGGTTTTTGTTCAGTTCCTCATTTTGCCCCCGTAGTTCAACGGATAGAACGGACCCGTCCTAAGGGTTTGATG
>JBBTXT010000025.1:0-5056 GCA_038062135.1 Patescibacteria group bacterium
GTGACGAGCATCTCAAGGTCGCTATCTCTAAAACCCATGGTTTTTAAACTGCCCTTTGTGGTGATAGTAAACCGATCTGCCGCTTGATCCGGTTGCGCAGTTGATTCAAGGGAATCAAGAGAAAAGGACGCGGAAGACACCGTGCGCAACCCGGAAGATTCTTTCGTAAGTGTATCCCTTAACTTTTTATCCAATTCTTCAGTGGTTTCACGCTTAGCTTGGGCAAAGTCAGCATCGGTAACCACTTTTGCCAGGCCGACAGCGCCGCCCGCCATGGCTGTGGATGAAGATGCGGTAAACTTGCCATATCTTTCCATGTCTCCGCGTTCCTTAAAGGCAGGGATTTTGAATGTCGTTGGATCTATGTTGTATTCCGCACCGGCTTTATCTGCGATCACCTCTACCGAAACAGTGCCGGCTATGATTTCTCCATTTTTGACCGTGGTCCCCGGCACGGTCACGGTGCGCAAGGTTCTAAATATAAGGCCGGCGGCGGATTCAAAACGCGTTGTGGCAATAAGTGGTTGAGGAGTGCTCCCGTAAGTATTTGAAACAACGATTGTGCCCTTAGCCTTTTGAGCAACCTGTTTTTCCCCGGTAGCAGGAAACTCTTTCGTTACGGTTTCTTCCAGTTCAAATAGCTGACCCGGCAATTTATTGAATGTGCTATCAACGCTTGTGAATTCGTTAGATATGCTTGCTTTAAATTGCGCATTCAGCGGCGAACTTGCCGGATGAATAATTACGCGGACGTTACCGGCCACAAAAAAGAATAAAAGAATAATAACCGCAACAATTGCGGCGCTTCCTATCAATATCCAGCGGCGGGTAGGCTTTGAACCGCCCTGATTGCGGGACCAGCGACTAATCGACGGCTGATGGTCTGAAGCTTGCTTGGGCATCATCAACCGAGACCACCAAGAGGGCTTTCGTGAACGAAGACTTTTCCAAAGAGATCCCTTCTCTTCAGCATTCTCGTTTTTCCAAACCTCTTCAATATCTTCCATGGCTGACTCCGGAACCTGGGGATTCCGCACATCTACCCTTAGTTCCCTGCCCGGAATTTTGGGTATTTTCAATCTGTCAGACCTTGATGGCATCTTGGCGAAGCCCTCTAGGTTTCTGCCAGCCTGGGCAAATGTAGCTATCGGTTCCTCGGCTTCTGACGAAGCTTCGTCAGCCGTGTTAAGTCCCAACTCTTCGTCATCTTCCAATTCTTCCTCTTTGTCCTCCTCGTCTTCTTCATCTAGTTCTTTTTCTTCGTCTTCCAAGTCATCCTCTTCTTTCTTCGGCAAAACCTCCTCTTCCTCCTCGCCCTCATCAATATGCATTCCAACTTTTTCTATATTTTCTTCATCATCCTCTTTCTCCTCCGGCGTTTCTTCGTCGGAAGTACCCACCACGGCGTCATCTTCTGAAGCGTATACCCCGCTATCAAACTGTTCCTCATCGTCGGGTTCTATAAGTGACTTTGATACCGCGGCCGTTGCTACTGGTTCTTTTTTTGCAACCGCAACCTTGCGCGAAGTAGAGCTGGCGCGCCCACTTCCGGCAAGCACTTCGAATCCAGCATCCCGCGCAATGGCCGCAACCACAGAATCCGGAGTCATAAACGAGGCGCGTTTTTTACTTTGTTCCGTTATCGCGCTCAATTGGGCAAAATGTTCCTCGGAGCTAAAAGCCTTGGCTTTTTTCGGAAGGATAAAAATAACCTCTTCCGAGGGTGTTGATTGCACAATATCCAATAACTCTTCCAGCGAGTCGCCTTTTAAGACATTAACGATTTTAGTGGCTCCCATATGCGCTATGTAGTATACCACCCCTTCTTTAATAAAATCATCAAGAATTGTGGATTATTTCGCCAAATTGACTACACTATATAAAATATGGTATTATATGAGGACAGGAGGACGCATGAATGCATACGCCGTGACGCTGATTTCCCTGGCGATCATCGGGGTGCTGCTCTACACCGGCCTCATGAACTACCTGATCAAGGAGTTCAAGATGACGGTCAGGGTTTACTGGGCGACGAGCGAGCTGAAGAAGAGCTACGAGGAATGGCACAAGAGGCACTTCCACCAGATCGCGAAGTTCAAGCGTGGCGTACGGGCCTGGAGGTACGCCCACTGGCCGATCTTCCACCGACACTGACCAGCGCCCCCCAACCCGGCATTCTCAAGGCTTAACCGCCAAGAGGGTGCCGGGGCCTACTTTTTATAAGCTGATAATCGGAGTTCGCAGTATTTGCAATCTTTATCTCCGCAGGTCTTATCCCAAAATTTAAGCTCTCTTATTTCGTCAGCAACCGTTCGAATTTGTTCTTCAAGCTCTTTTTTGTCTTCCTTTAGTATTTCAAAGGTTTCAGAGTGATATTTATTATTCGCGTCCGGCTCAACGAAATCAATTTGTCCGGTTGCCATTTTAAACTTGCCGCCGTCAAAACGGTCCAGAAGTAGGCCGTAAAATACTAATTGGCGCTTATATCCCCCATCGGATGATTTTGTATCACCGCTGATTTGAGCGCGGCTTCTCGGCTTGCCGGTTTTGTAGTCTACAACATTAACAGTATTCGCAAGATCTAATATCTCTATTCGGTCTACAACGCCATTGAGCTTTACCCCATCAAGCTCAATTCCCTCTAACCTAAACTCGTTGAGAAGCTTTCGGTGTTTTTGCGTCCAAGGATTTTTAATATATCCCTCAAGCGCCCTCTCGCCTTTCGTAAGCGCGGCTTTGAGATCTCGCTCCCCAATAGGTTCGCGCGCTAAATTCTGCTGGAAAGTTTGCAACAGAAACTCTGATTCTGGGTTTTCACCTTTTGCCCAGCGGTCGTAAAAAGTTTTCAGAGCCGCATGTACCGCACGCCCAAAACTCAAAGAAGGCGTAGGAGCTTCGGGTATGCGCAGAAGATTTGAGTAAAAATAGCGCCACGGGCATTCAAGGTAGTTATTAAGAGCGGTAACTGATAATCCGTACGAATCAAATAACTGATTTAAGAATTCCTTGTCTTTAACGCATGGGGTATTGCTTGAGGTATCGGAAAAGATAACTTCGGTGCTGGATTTGAATTCATTTTCATAAGATTTTGTCTCCCCTTCCTTAATAAGTTCCGGCTTTATCTCTTGGATAAACTGGGATGGTAAAAGTTCCTTCCCGTCAGTACTTTGTTTAGAGAGAGTTATAACGATGTTTCTTTTTGCCCGCGTTAGGGCAACATAGAATAAATTCCGTTCGTCGTCGTTATCCGCGTCGGTAAGAACTGATTCAGCTTTTTCAAGACGGCGATATACGGACTGCGGGAGCTTTATATGTTCAATGCGTCGGCGATTACCCCAATGTCCGTCGGTGCAGTTTGTTATGTATACTCTTTCAAACTCCAACCCCTTGGCTCCGTGGGCAGTCATAAGGCGTACTTTGCCGACAGAATCGTCGGAATCTCGAGCGAAAGGTATCAATATTCCGTGATCACGCAATCTGTCTATGTATTCCAGTATATCGGCAAGCGATGAGTTATGACGCACAGAAACTACCGCCGCCAAATGATTCATGAATGCCCGTAAGCGATCAATGGCTTCGGCAGACCGAGGTAAATTCACAATCTCTAACAGCAAGCCCGAATCGCGAATAATTTTTTCAACCAAATCCAGCGCCGGTTCGGTCGCCAGCGATTTCTTCCAATCGCTTAGGGATGTATAGATTTTTTTAAAGACTTCAGGTTGTTCAATTCCGAGCTCTTTCATTAGTTTTTCGTCGCGAATAATATCCGCGGGAAGAATTCTTTTTGAATGCGCCGCTTGGGAAACTTTATAGAAGTCTAGAGGCAATACCGCAAAGACTCCGCTTTCAAGTCCGGCCATGAGTGCGGCTGGTTCTCCAAACTTAACCGTCGCTTCAATAAGTCGGACAACTTTTTTGATAATCGGGTCGCGCAATAAATCATCATTTGATTCAATTACAAACGGGATTGCCAGTTTTTCCAGCATCCTTGCCAGAGGTTGGGCATCTTTATTTTCTCTGTACAAAACGGCAATCTCTTCCGGTTTTTCTCCTTTGGTGATCTCGTCTCGAATATTGGCCGCCACAAAAAACGATTCTTTGTCGGATGAATCAAGTAGGTAACGACTGATAACGCCTTTCTCTTTTACGTTCTCGGCGTTCAGTTCGCCGCGCCCCATAAGCGACGAAGCGGCATCCAAGATTGCCTGGCCGGAACGATAATTGCCGGTTAGAGTTATGAGTTCCGCTTTTGAAAAGCGTTTTTTAAAGTATAAAAAGTTTTCCAGGGACGCACCTTGAAACCTGAAGATCGCCTGTTTTTCGTCGCCCACAATAAATAAATTCGGCAGGGCATCGTAACTCGCCAGTGATTCTAATACTGAATTTTGAGCATGGTTGGTGTCCTGATGCTCATCTACCAATATATATTGATGCTGTTCCTGAAGAGTTAAGAGAAGGTCTTGATGCTCTTTTAAAGCCGAGGCCGCCTCCATAATCATATCGCTGTAATCATAGCGCCTGTCTTTTGCCAAAGCCTCTTGGTAACCGTGGTACAGAATGGCGAGTTCTTTATTTCTAGAGATGTGTTTTTTGATATCCTGATATTTGCCGCGCATTTTCCCCTTATGGGGTCCGGATTCATAAATTAAGTCGTCAATTGCGGAAAATGATTCTTCCTCTTTATTAATGAGCTCCTCAAAAGACTCCGGGCGAACACCCTCTCTTTTTAACTCGGATACTGCTCGCAGTGCCGGCTTCACATAAAACTGCGGATCTCCAAACGGTCGAAGGTCTTTTATGTTCGCTGTTTCAATGACCTGTTCCATGATCTTGATCTGGTCCACATCGGTCATGCCGACAGAACCGATTATTCTTGGAAAATATTCCGGATAGCGCTGAATAACATCATTGCAAAAACCATGAAAAGTAGTGATACGGACTCTGTAAGCCGGGGCTCCGATAATTTCCGCGAGGCGCCGACGCATCGTGGCGGCGGCCGATTCCGTAAAAGTAAGCGCAAGGATAGCATCGGGAGGCGTATCCGTCTTTTGGACTA
>JBBTXT010000026.1:0-8856 GCA_038062135.1 Patescibacteria group bacterium
GCGTTGGCAACGATTAGGGTCTCTGTCGCTTTCATTGATGTTATAAGTATACCACTTACCCGCCCCGTTGCACGATCTTTATCACCAGGGCAGTCGCGGCCACCAAACCAGCTACAAATGTCGCAATTGCGATATAGCGCCAGATTAAGGGGCGTTTTTTAGTTACTAATAGAAAGTCTTCGGATAAATTACCCACAGCAGATTCTATTTCCCTTTCTGATTTGGTCTTGGCCATCTCTTTAAAAGGGTCCGAGTAGGTTTTAGCCTGACCGACAACCTGCTGAAAATATTTCTCATTGAAAAACTTAATGATATCGTAGCGGCTTACCACGCCTAATAATGTATTCTCGTTATCAACCACCAACATTGGGTTCACGCGGTGGTTTTCAGAAAATAACCGGGCAACGGTCGTAAGCGGAGTGTCCGCGGTAACCGTCATCGGCTTCGGGTTCATAATCTGGGTTGCTTTGATTTCTTTGAGTTTGCCGAAGTGTTCGTCCAACTCTTTTCGATCTGCTTGGTTCACCGCGATACGGTTCATAATTTCAACAATCGTCGGCAGGTGCATGCCTGAAGACTGGCTTACCATTTCGTAAGCCGTGATAATTCCCATGAGTTTATTTCCCTGCCCCACTACCGGCATACCGTCGTAATCGTACTTTTCAAACAATTGCGCAACCGTATCCAGAGTATCTTCGGCTCGTACCGAAAGCACCTGGGTCGTCATGATATCTTTTACCGTCCCGAGTTCAGCCATATGAATACATGTTATCACGCCGCTGATTTTGCTTAAGATGCAATGTGGATAAAGGAAAAGCGTCAGAGATGCAACGAGTCCCTGACACGAGTGTGCGGTTACTTACTATGAGTTTATGCGACCGGGGGTTCTATCTTTTTGGAGTCTTCTTTCTCGCCAAGTTCAATGACATTTTTCACGCGGTCTACCATAAGGCCGAGGCGTTTTTCCGCTTCGCCATACGCACCGGAAGCATTGCCCAGGTGCTTGCCCAGCACGCGAAATTCTTCGGTAAGTTTGCCACCGTCGGTCACGATCCTATCCAGCCGCTTCATAATATCGCGGGTTTGTTTGGTTACCTCCACATCGCGGAACCAATGGAGTACCGCGGTTACTGTAAGATAAAAAGTGTTCGGGGAAACGAGAATCACCCTTTTTGATCGCGCATACGAAGGTATATCTGCTTCTTTTACATTAGTAATAATTTCGTAATACACGGTCTCGGCGGGCACATACATCAACGCCACGTCGGTCGTGCCCTCGGACGGCAAAAGATATTTCGTTGAGATCTCATCCACCTTTTTCTTCACATCCGCCAAAAACATCTTGCGATAGAGCTCTTTATTGATCTCGCTGTCCGCATTCACCGTTTTTTCAAAATTCTCCCAGTTAAACTTGGAGTCTATGGGGAGTAAAAGACCGTTCGGTAATTTTAAAACCGCGTCCACCGCTTCGCCGGACGAAAAGTAATGTTGCATCTCAAGCATGTCCTTTGGAAAATACTGTCCGAGAACCGATTCAAGCGACGACTCGCCCCAGGTGCCGCGAAGCTTGGGAGATTTAAAAATATCTTGGAACGAAACCACGTCCTGCACCGAGTTGTGCACCTGCTTGATAGTTTCGTGCAGTTGGGTCATGTTCTGGGTAAAGTTCTGCACCTGCTGATGCACGGCCAGCGATGCCTGCACCGATGACTGCCGATTCGCTTCAAGCTGATCGCTCACCAACTTTGTAACCGCATCCAGGCGCTGATGAATTGAAAGATATGCCGTTTCGTCCGGCTTTTCACGACGACGGGAAAGGGTGAGGTATAGGTTGATACCTAACATTGCCAGCCCAGCGGCTGACACTACCCCCACCAAGAGATATATCGGATTAACCATGCCCGCACTCTAACAAAAAGATACTTCGGAGGCAAAACAAAACAACCCATCCAGGTTGTTTTGTTAAATGTCGTTTTATTAGCGATCAATAATTCCTATGGCGAATATTCTCAGAATATCAATGTCAAAAAACACCCTAAGAACCACTACCAGAATTACGATTATAACCAGTACGGATATGACGCGTTTAGTTTTAGTTATACCCAATTATACCTCCGACAAAGTAGAGATACAAACAATTGTGGACCCAAGCGGATTCGAACCGCTGACCTCCTCATTGCAAATGAGGCGCTCTACCAGCTGAGCTATGGGCCCCTCACTTGGAAATGATAAGTGAACGACGAAGCCGTTTTCGCAAGTGGGTCATGCTACCGCTAAAACGCTTTAAGGCTATTTCTCGTTCCTTCGCATCTCCTTCCGTAGTATACGCTTCGTAGTAAACTAGCGAAAAAGGGATTCGTGGTCGTGTAGACTGAACCAATCCCTTGTTATGTTCTGCGAATCTTTTGCGTAGGTTGCCGGTAAAACCTATATACAATTTCGCATCTTTCTCGCTTTTTAGAACATAGACGTAGAACATAACAAGGAATCATTTCCAAGTGAGGGGCTATGGGCCCCTCTTGGGTAAAAGTAATTCTGGTGCGGGCGCTAGGAATCGGACCTAGGACCTCTGTCTTATCAGGACAGCGTTCTACCACTGAACTACGCCCGCAAATGAGGAGTAAACCACATCTAGACAAACCTCAAAATTACCGCATTATCATAGCAAAACTTACGCTTCTGCGCAACATAGGAAGCACTAAAAATCTTGTCAAAATCCGACATATATGTTAAGATGGTGTATCAATCACATGACGGCACCTCGCACACTCAAACACATCCACGACGATCTAAAAAAGAAATTTCCGGACAAAAATCTCTTGCCCGGACACGGCCACGCCCAGGCTCACATTGTACTCGTGAGCGGGGCGCCGGGCCCTGACGAAGAAAAGTCTAAAAAGCCTTTAGCGGGCAAACACGGCCAGCTTCTTAACCAACTCCTCAAGGCGGCCGGCATTGATAAGCGAAAAGTGTACATTACTAACACTATTAAGCACCGACTTGATTCTGCAATCGCTACGCCGACAAAAGAAATTAGAGCCCACGCGGCATTTCTCAAAGAAGAGTTGCGTACAATTAACCCTCGGGTTGTTATAACGCTTGGAGACCTGGCGTTATCCGGCATGGGCTTCCGCCAGCCACTGCACAACGTACACGGAAAAACTTTTGCTTTTGGCGCTTATGAACTTGTACCCACATTCCACCCCACCGCTGCTCTAGGCGATCCACACGTAAAGGAACTCATACAGGCCGACTTTGTAAAAGTAAAGGACCTGCTGAAGATTAATAAAGAAAAAGCCGCAGCGCTATAAATCCCGCCGAAAGCGGGATTTATAATAGTCTCGTGATAAAGTAATCACTTTTTTCTAGATATAGCTACCCGCACCGCATCCTTTATATTACTCACACCCATTCCAAAATGCTCAATGAGTTCGGATGGCGAACCTGATTCTCCGAATCTATCCTGCATGCCGATAAATTCCTGGGGGGTGGGGTGTCTGCGTGACAACACCTCGGCGATCGCGGAACCTAGTCCGCCGGCAATTTGGTGTTCTTCAACGGATACAACCGCACCGGTATTCTGGGCGACCTTAACAATTGTTTCCTCATCAATCGGTTTTATTGTGTGACAGTTAACAACTTCGCACTCTATTCCCTCTTTGGATAATTCTTCGGCAGCTTTTAAGGCGTTGTATACAAGCGGACCACAGCCGATGATCGCCGCGTCTTTACCCTCGCGAAATATTTCGGCTTTACCAATTTCAAAAGGAGTTTCGTCTGTGGTAAAAACCGGGGACTTTTCGCGCGCTATCCTCAAGTATGATGGCTTATTGTTAAACGCCAAAGCAATTGTAGCTTTCTCCGCCTCAACTGCATCGCACGGAGAAACGACGACCATCCTGGGAATAACCCGCATTAATGCGAGGTCCTCAAGCGCCTGATGAGTTGCGCCATCCGGTCCCACCGAAACTCCAGCATGACAACCGACGATCTTAACCGGCACGTTGTTTATCGCTATATTGGTACGAATTTGTTCATTGTTTCGCCCAGGACTAAAGGTGGCATATGAGGCTATAAATGGAATTTTCCCATATACGGCCATACCCGCTGCGACAACCGCCAAGTTTTGCTCGGCAACGCCGACTTCAATAAATCTTTCAGGAAACTTTTCAGCAAACCAATGCGAGCGGGTTGACTCAACCAGGTCAGCCGTGATTACTACGATTCGTTCATCTCTCTCTCCCACCACAACGACACCACGGCCGTAACCGTCGCGCGTGGGCTGATGCTCCAGCTTTGAAGCATCGGAAATATTTTCTACCAGATGGGCCTTTGGGTTAATCATGTCAAAGCGCCTGATTTCTCCGCCCAAATTATTAGGCGGAGTCTATGAGGCGCCTATTTACACTTATCGCAGTCGCCGCACATGCAACCGGATGGGTGCGAACACATTTTACCTTCGCCAACCTCACCCATACACATCGGACGACGGCAGCACCAACAATCTCTAAGCACGAGGATCATTACTCCAAGTACCACGATTGCGCTAAATAAATAACCCGGATTGCCAAGGGCATATCCTGGATCCTGTTTTAGCGATAGCCAGAAAAACGCGATACCGGCTACCCAAACTAAAATTCCCAATACCATGCTCACAATATGGTGCGGACATCCAAATTTTCCCATTTTCATTTTATACATAGGCACCCCCCTTCAATAATATATTATTCATTGATGTTCTGATTGTATCGTACCGTGCAGGGTTCGCAACTGCTCCAAAAACCTAGCGGCCTGTTCTTTGTTCGGCGGCGTGCCATGCCAGCGGTAATCAAATTCTATTTCCGGTATTCCCTTGCCGGGTATCGTATGGGCAATGATCACGGTCGGCTTTTCATAAATTGCTTTAGACTGCTCAACGGCGTCTACAAATTCTTCAATATTATGGCCGTCTATTTCTAAAACATGCCAGTTAAACGCCTCCCACTTTGCCCGCAAGGACTCCAGGGGCATTATATTTTCCGTCATACCGTCAATCTGGATATTGTTGCGGTCAATAATTCCCGTAAGGTTTGAGAGCTTATATTTTCCGGCAAACATCGCCGATTCCCAAAGGACACCCTCGTCATGTTCTCCGTCCGACATGGCACAATAAATTCTGAACTTTTTCCCGTCCATGCGCGAGGCATACGCGTAGCCAGCGGCCTGACCCAGGCCGGAACCGAGCGGACCGGAAGTTGTTTCCATACCTGGCAATCTCTCGCGCTCAGGGTGACCCTGAAGACGCGAACCAAACTTACGCAATGTTTTTAATTCTTCCACCGGGAAATACCCCGCATGTGCCATCGTCGCATAGCGAACCGGGCAAATATGTCCATTGGATAAAAAAAGGCGGTCACGGTCTGCCCATTCGGGATTCTTGGGATCATGTTTTAAAACATGAAAATACAGCGCGGTAAAAATATCGGTCATTCCCAACGGACCGGCGGTGTGGCCAGAGCCGGCTTCCGTCAACATCTCAATAATAGACTGACGAATCACATTCGCCCTTCTTTCAAGCTCTTGGATTTTTTCTTCAGAAATATATGCGGACATTACAATAAGCGCGCGACTTTAAGAACATGCTCTACAAGAGTATTAGTATAACCAAACTCGTTATCGTACCAAGAAAAGACACAGCCCAGATCACCATCAACCATCCGGGTAAGCGAAAGATCAACTATCGCCGCATAGGGGTCGCCGATAATATCGGACGAAACAATCGGATCCGTCGTAGTTCTTAATATCCCCTGCCAGCGTTTTTCTTTTTCAGCTTCTTTAAGTAAATTATTAACTTCTTCAACTGTAGTCGGTCGCGGGGTAACAAAGGTAATTGCGGACAGTGAGCCTGTCACCGTGGGAACGCGCATACTGATGCCATCAAACTTTCCTTCCATTTCGGGGATTGCCCGCGCCACTGAAATAGTAGCGCCGGTTGTTGAAGGTACGATGTTTACGCCAGCCGCCCGTCCACGACGAAAATCGTGACCCTTAACCGCGCCATCAATAAGATTTTGCGTTGCGGTGTACCCATGAACAGTATTCAATAGTGCCTTCGTAATACCCAGGCTCTCAACAAGAACTTGCACAATCGGCGAAGCTGAATTTGTAGTACAAGATCCGTTCGAGGTTATGGAACATGTTTTAAGATCTAAATCATTCACTCCCATCAAAATTGTTCGCGCATCAGGACCTTCGGCGTCTTTAGCTGGAGCCGTGAGTACCACACGCTTCGCGCCCGCCTGTTTGTGCACTCCCGCTTTTTCAAAGCTTTCAAAAATGCCAGTTGCTTCCACAACAATATCAATTTTTAAATCTGCCCAAGGAAGTTTCGTTGGGTCTTTTTCTTGCAGAAATAGGGATTCTTTGCCCGCGACGGATAAATATTTTTTGCCGTCTTTTTCGCGAACTTCAACCGCTTCTTTGTATCGCCCGTACACGGAATCAAAGCGTAAAAGATAGGCTAAATTTTCCGGATCACCCAGATCGTTTATCGCCACAATTTCCAATCCAGGCTTGGTCAGTGCCAGCTTTAAAAATGCACGTCCAATACGGCCGAAGCCGTTGATAGCAACTCTCGCCATAACTTACATTTTAGACGAGTTTACCCACGGGGGCAAAGGAGCGCCTGTGGATGGATGTCGGTCCAAGCACCAAAAGACGTTCCTGATGAAACTTAGTCCCGTAGCCTTTGTGCTGTTCTAGACCATATCCAGGGAACTTTTTTGCGTAACGCACCATCATTTTATCTCGCCGAACCTTGGCAATAATAGATGCGCAAGCAATGGCAAAAACTGTCCGATCCCCGCGAATGATTGCTCGTTGCGGAATTTCAAGCCCATGAATCAATTTGTCGCCATCCACGAGAACAAATGGATTCCGCGCATGTTTTGATAGCTTTTTTATGCTACGACGCATTGCTAAACGAGCCGCTTGGTAAATGTTTACCCTGTCTATGGTTTCGGGATAACAAAATGAGATTCCGGCTTTAATATGCGGATTAGATAATAGTTC
Source organism: Patescibacteria group bacterium (assembly GCA_038062135.1). Lineage (GTDB taxonomy): Bacteria > Patescibacteriota > Minisyncoccia > 2-02-FULL-40-12 > GWA2-44-9 > JBBTXT01. The sequence goes on from JBBTXT010000026.1 coordinate 7,051, forward strand.
TTTTGAAAAAACTTCGCGCTGACCAGATGTCAGAAGTTTTGAATCTCTCAACCAAGCAAGTTTACGATACGACTTTTGGTAAAATGCCGGCGATATAGCCACTGCACAGACAACCACCGGTCCAGCCAGACAGCCCATACCGACTTCGTCCACGCCAATAACAGATCGGTGACCGGATTTGAATAGTTCCCTTTCAATCGTTTTATGTGGGACTTTCACTTTTTAAATTAAAGCGTACGCCGCGATTCCAAAAGCCACAGAAACATTTAAGGATTCTTTTTTGCCGCGCATGGGTATTTCAACAATATCATCTACGCGCTTCAGTATGCTTACGGGCAAACCCTTAACCTCATTTCCAACAACCAAAGCAAGGGATCGCTTGGGCTTAAATTTAAAAACACCTTTGCTTCCCTTCGCCTGTTCTAGGGCAATAATTTGAATCCCTTCATCAGTAAGTTTATCCAAAAGCTTGCCGACTCTTGGAACATATTCCCAAGAAACGGATTTTTCGGCGCCCAGCGCAGTTTTGGCAATTTTATCGCTCCCCCTCTTTTTACCCCTAGGTTCGGGGATTGGCGTATAACCACACAGATATATCTTATTAATTCCTGCCGCATCGGCGGTCCTAAACATTGAGCCGACGTTATGGGCGCTTCTTATATTATATAGTACGGCTGTTACGTTATGGTTGGCCATTTCGTTGTATGCTATAGTAAAAACAATAAAAGTAAAAATACCAACTGGAGCATGGCAATGCAATTCACATTGCGACGCTCCCGCTGATATTCACGCATACTATGCAACCGTATAAACCGTTAGTTATTGCAGGGACCGTAGCATTAGTGCTGGCATCATTATTTATGATCGTCCAGACAAAGCACACCCTGGACACCGCCGCCTCCACGAACACCGTTTCGTTCAACGGCGAAGGTAAAGTGCTCGCTAAGCCAGATGTCGGCATCATGGATCTCTCCATTGTGACCGAAGGATCGACATCCAAGATCGCCCAAGATGAAAACAGTAAGAAATCAAAAGCTCTTACAGATTATTTGAAGGGACAAGGAGTTGACGAGAAAGATATCAAAACGACCGGATACAACATCTATCCGCAGTATTTTTACCCCAACTATGCCAAGCCGACGATTTCCGGTTACCAGGTAAATCAGATGGTGCAGGTTAAGGTCCGCGACCTGGATAAAGTTGACGATCTTTTGAACGGAGTCGTAACAGCCGGCGTAAACCAGGTCAACAATCTACAACTAACGATTGACGACCAGGACAAACTTGAATCAGAAGCTCGCGCCAAAGCTATTGAAGATGCAGAAGCAAAAGCCGACGAACTTGAGGGCCAGCTTGGCATCAAGCTCGGACGCATTGTAAACTTCAGCGAAAGCACTGGCGGCTACCCCGGCCCAGTTATGTACTCGGCAACGGAAGGTCGCGGTGGAGGCGGAGCTCCGTCTATCCCGGTAGGCCAAAACGAGATTGTGATACAGGTAACTGTTACCTACCAAATCAAGTAATAACTAGTTGCTTGATAAATAAATAACCCCCTCTCGGGGGTTATTTATTTATACATTTTAAAGTTCGTGTACCTCAACATCGTCCTTGTGTTGGGCTATATACTCATTGTGCATTTTCATAATGACGTCTTTGACTTTATATGGATTGGGAATTTGTTCAAACAAGAACCGATTCTCCGCTCCGGCAGTTTGAATCTCAAGATTCCCGAAATCCAACAGCGTCGGTATACCGCCTTTTACCCTAACCGAAATATCTTGAATCTTGGCCAAGTTTAATTCAGAT
>JBBTXT010000027.1:0-17591 GCA_038062135.1 Patescibacteria group bacterium
GTAGTCGGCATCTTTACCGACATTGCATTTTCACCGGGCTATTGGCTGAGACAGTTCTCCAGTCGTTACGCTATTCATGCGCGTGGGAACTTACCCCACAAGGTATTTCGCTACTTTTAGACAGTTATAGTTACTGCCGTCGTTCACTGGCGCTTCGGGCGTCCGCAGTACAGATTGCTCCATACCACTTCCACCGTTAACGTTCCAGCACCGGACAAGCGTCACCCTATATACGGCGCCTTTCGGCTTAGCATAGAGTTGTGTTTTTGATAAACAGTCGCCAGAGATACTTTCGCTGCGGCCTCTGCGGTGAAGCAGAGGCAGGCCTTATTCCTAAGTTACGGCCGCTAGTTTGCCGAGTTCCTTAGCCAACATTCACTCGTTCGTCTTGGCACGCTGATGCCTGCCCACCTGTGTCGGTTTGCGGTACGTGCTCGTTGGTGTTGATCTTAGAAGTTTTTCTTGGAGATGCGCTTTGCAAGATTCTGCCTTACGGCAGTTTTCACGACACTCGGATTTGCCTTACGGCGTAGCGCGGATTTGCCTACGCTACATCCCTATGTCGCAAACGTTGAATCCAATAACACGTCTTGCATACTGCATCCCGTCGCTCCATAGAACACCCTCGAGGGGCCGGAATATTAACCGGCTCACCATCGTGATCCCTAGCCCTAAAGCTAGGTTACACTTAGGGACGCCTAACCCTCCGATGATTGCCATTGCGGAGGAAACCTTGGGCTTTCGACGGACCAGGCTTTCACTGGTCTTGCGGTTACTCATCCCAGCATTCTCTCTTCCCACCGCTCCAGCCCACGTCACCGTGAACCTTCGCTGCGATGGAAATGCTCCTCTACCACGCAGTTCTCCGAAGAGAACCGCATCCGCGATTTCGGTACTATGCTTAGCCCCGATGAATTTTCGGCGCACAATGCCTTCCAGTAAAACTGGATCGAGTAGTGAGCTATTACGCACTCTTTAAAGGATGGCTGCTTCTAAGCCAACCTCCTACCTGTCTAAGGCACTGCACTTCCTTCTTACACTTAGCATAGATTTAGGGACCTTAATCGGCGATCTGGGCTGTTTCCCTTGCGACCATGGAGCTTTGCCCCCACAGTCTCACTGCCGTCAATTGCACGAAGGTATTCGGAGTTTGTTTGGAAGGCCTACCCAAAAGGGCACGGCTATCCATTCAGTGCTCTACCCCCTTCGCTACTTAACGACGCTGTCCCAAAAGACATTTCGAGGAGAACCAGCTATTACGTAACTCGATAAGCTTTTCACTCCGAACCACAAGTCATCCGATGATATTGCGCTATCAACCGGTTCGGGCCTCCATTCTGCTTTCGCAGAACTTCACCCTGCTCATGGTTAGCTCGTCACGCTTCGGGTCTTATCCAATATGCAGTGAGATCTTTCGCACACCAACCCAAAAGAGTCGGTATGCGAAAGTTCTCAATCGCGCTATTAACACTCGGTTTCCCTACCCCTTCGTTCCATAAGAACTTAGAGACAGCAAATTGGATAAACTCGCTGGGTCATTCTTCAATAGGCACACCGTCACCCATCTCTCTTGCGAGAGACGAGGCTCCGGCTCTTTGTAGGCATATGGTTTCAGTATTTATTTCATTCCCCTCACCGGGGTGCTTTTCGCCGTTCCCTCACGGTACTAGTTCACTATCGGTTGCAGAATATATTTAGCCTTACCCCGTAGTAGGGGCAAATTCACCCAGGACATTCTGATCCCGGGCTACTCAGGTAACAATACGAGAGTCCAAATGGTTTCGTTTACAGGACTATCACCTTCTATGGTCGGCCGTTCCAGGGCCGTTCTACTACCATTCGGATTTGTAACTCCCTAGAACTCGGTGCAGCACGCAACACGCAACTTGGAGCAAGCTCCTTATTGCATGCTTTGTGCTGAAGAGTTCAGTGTATCATCCCTATAACCCTGCTCGTGCAAGCACGAACAGTTTAGGCTCTTCCCGTTTCGCTCGCCGCTACTCAGGGAATCTCTTCGGTTTCTCTTCCTCTGGGTACTGAGATGTTTCACTTCCCCAGGTGTGCATCCATCCAGCAAAGCTGAACAGATTCCATGGGTTTACCATGGAGGGTTTCCCCATTCGGAAATCTCCGGATCAAAGCCTGCTACACGGCTCCCCGAAGCTTATCGCAGCTACGCCACGTCCTTCATCGCTATTCTGTACCAAGGCATCCTCCATACGCCCTTACATTGCATTTTTTGATGAGTATATCCGCTTATTGATTCCTTATAAATTTAAGGTTTCAATCTTACTTTTACTTACCCGCCTAAGTTTGCGTCAGCAAATTTTGGCGGGCTTACCCGCTTCAATACTTGTCTTATCAATTGTTAAGTTACTTACCCTAGCCCGCTTAAGTTTGCTTCCGCAAATTTTGGCGGGTTTACAGGCGACAGATGGACCCGATTTTTCAGATGCATCTGTCGTCCGTAAACACCCCCTTAAAAACACAACAGCCGCTTATCTAGCGGCTTTTTTAGTCATTCCAACCCCTCGGACATTTAGCCGCTTTTAAGCAAAGTTATGAGGCTGTTATTCATATGTATCAACGCTCGAACAGTATAGCAGAGGCCTTTCTGGGGGTCAAGAGGGGTGTTGAGATGCTGTGGAAACCAGCGCGCCCTACTCCGTAATGATGATCGGATCACCTTTGGTAATCACAATCGTATGCTCAAAGTGGGCAACCAGCGAACGGTCTTTGGTTATGTAGCCAAATCCGTCGGAACTATCTTTTATTTTCCAATCGCCGTTTGAAACGATGGGTTCTAATGCAAGGGCCATCCCCTCAACAAGTTTTGTTCCGTGGCCCGGCTCGCCGAGGTTCGCAACGAACGGTTCCTCGTGTAGCGTGTGTCCGATACCGTGTCCGCCGAGTTCGCGCACGATTGTGAGATCGTTATCTTGTTCTACGACTTTTTCAATCGCCGCGCCGATGTCGCCAAGCGTATTTCCAACGCGCGCCGCTGCGATTCCTGCATAGAGCGCTTCGCGCGTGACGCGCATTAATTTTCTTTTTTCAGCATATTCTTTTTTTGTCGGGTCTTCGGACACGATCAGGCTCACCGCAGAGTCAGTGTGCAAACCTTTGTGCACGATTCCAAAATCCAACGTGAGCAAATCTCCTTCTTTTAGTTTGCGCCCCGACGGAACGCCATGCACCGCTTCTTCGTTTACTGACGCACATAAAACGGCTGGGTAGCCGTTGTAGTCTAAAAACGACGGTGCAACATTTGCGCGTTTAATAAGTTCGCGCGCCAGAGTTTCAAGTTCTGAAGTCGTCACGCCGGGCTTCGCCGCGGCCGATAACTCGCGCAACATCTCGGCGAGCATTTTGCCGCCTTCTTTCATGTCCCCGATTTGTTGTTCGTTGAGAATCATAACTACCTAAACACCATGCCTGCCTCGCCTTCATGAAACGATTCGTCTATGCGCTGTAGAATTTCTTCGTGCACTTCGCGGATGGACTGCTCACCGTCAACCTTTATTACCGGAAACTTCAATGACTCAACATGGTCCAGCACCGGTCGGGTATCGTGAAGATAGGTCTGATACCGAACCGTGATAATTTGGGGATCATCAATCGTGCGGGTGATTATGGCGCTGCCGTCTTTGGGACAGGCTTTCATGTCGCGATATTCTGGGAAATCCGGAAACGGATGCTGATTGGCTTCGCAGATTTTCCGACTTGAATTTCTTTTGATGGAGGTGGCTTCGGATATGGGTATGTAGATAAAGTGAATGTTCTCCCGTCCGTATAATTTTTCACACACCAGAATTTCTATTTCTGCTTCGTCAACGGTTCTGAAGGAACCACTAAACACGATACTTTTTGAGGCTTCGCCGAGCGCTTGAATCTTATCTACCACCCAAGAAGCCACGAGTTTAAAGTTCACCAGCTTCCCCGAATCATAATCCGCTTTCGCTTGTTTTAAAACTGGGTCGTTCGGATCGGCATTTTTTATTTTCTCTTCAATAATCCTGGACGTACGAAAATGATTAAATCCGTAGTCATCGGCAAGCAGTTCCGACTGGGTATCCTTGCCCGCCCCCGGCGGACCAATAAATATAACGCATTGTTTTTCACGCATGGGAAAACTATAGCACGCCACCCTTTAATTGTGTACCTCGCCGCCATGCGGCCGCAGGAACTGTTTGGTGATCTTTACTGCTAAAACCCCATACCCGCTCCGTTGGCCACGCATCTCTGTATAGTGTCCACCGGAACAGGTATGGGGTTAAGCTATCGTCCACACAAAACACAACATGAATAAAAAAGCACGGCGGGGACGAATCCCCGCCGCTAGCCCGGATGATCAAGCTTGACTCAATGCGTTCCTGTTGCGCACGCATTGCACAGGCGCGGATACTGGCTCCAAACCTGTTGACCGCATCTTCGGCACGCACTGGACACATCCGGCCTCCCAACCTCTGTCTCCACCGGTTCCACCCCTGTCAGGCAGTCATGGTTCCCGTCGTGGTAGTTGTTGCAGATATGACACTGAAAGCTCCCGAACGGATTATCCGCCATGTACGCCTCCTTGTGGAAACACGGTACAATAAAAAAGTAAGTTTGTCTATAAAAAACAGGGCGGGTTGGCGTTTCTGCCTGCGGCAGATAAACGCCTTCCCACCATTACCTGAGTTCAAAGACGTAACGATTGCAGTAGAGACTTTCCTCTCCCTTCCTCTCCACCTCCCTCCATACATCCTGAACCCTCTGCAGTGTCACGTCGCCTCCGAAAAGCCGTTCGTCGTCGTCCCAGACTTCGACAAGATACAGGCCGTGCCCCGATAGCGCTAATGCGCTATTTAGAAGACTGACGATATCAGCAAGATAAGAGGCCACGCCTCCAGAGCCTTCCACTTCAGGTAACTGTAGGTGATGCCGCTCTCCCTTCGGATTTGAGAACTCAAGCTCACCACCATCCCCTCTTATCTCGATCCGGTCTCCTGACTTAAGTCCGGAGAAAAATTCGGAACCCATATCCGCCTCCTTGTGGCAACACAGTACAATAAAAAACTAACTTTGTCTATACTTATATTAATCTAGAACTTCTTCGCTTGCTTGAATTTACCCTTAGAACTCTTTGTGTTCAGTAAGACCGAGGCATGGGAAGGAAAGCGAACAAGCCGTATGTCTATACGGTGAGTGAGCTTTCTGGGACCCATAACAAAGGTATTGCTGAACCTGAAAGGCAAAAGCCACGGTCAGTCCCTATTGAGTTCGGGACTCCGCGGCTTTTGCACAAAGAGTTCTACCTAGTATTCGTACATGGATAATTGCGCGTCAATCTGTTTCATCATTTCTAGCGCCACCGAAACTACGATCAAGATTGAGGTGCCGCCAACAGTAAAGGCGGTGATACCGGAGAGGCCTTGAACAATGTTTGGCAAGACGGCGATTGCACCCAGGAAGAGCGCACCAACAAGCGTAACTTTATTCAAAAGATTTGAGAGGAATTGCGCGGTCATTGGGCCGGGGCGAATGCCAGGGATATAGCCGCCCTGTTTTTGAACGTTTTCAGAAATTGATTTTGGGTCAAATGTGATTGCAGTATAGAAATATGTAAAGATTACGACCAAGAGGAAGTAAGCCAAGCCGTAAGTGAACGTCTGCGGCTGAAGGAATGTCTGGAGCCAAAGTGCAACCTTGGCAATAAACGCATTGCTAGAGCCGGCAAAGAAGTTGGCGATAACGCCCGGGAAAAGCAAAATTGAAAGCGCAAAGATAATCGGGATAACGCCCGCATTGTTCACGCGCATCGGAAGATAAGTTGAAACGCCGCCGTAAAGCTTGTCGCCCCGCACGCGACGGGCGTAGGTCACCGGAACATTGCGCTGGGCTTCGGTGATAAAGACCACGCCCGCAATAACAGCAAGGGCAACCAATGTAAACGCAAGGTAGGTAAACAGCTGGTCTGGAGTATACGTGAAGGCGGCCTGACGAAGATTTGTCGGTAAACTGGCCACGATACCGGCCAAGATTAAAAGTGAGGCGCCATTGCCAAGATTCTTTTCTGTAATAAGTTCGCCGAGCCACATCAAAAACACACTACCCGCGATAACTACCCCTAAGGTGCTAACCCAGCCAGCCAAGCTTAAGGGCTCCACGACTCCCTGCCGAGACAGAAGCGCCAGAAATCCATAACCCTGAAGAGCGGCCAGCGGAACGGTAAGGATGCGGGAATATTGATTAAATTTTGCGCGGCCGGCCTCCCCCTCATATTTGTACATCTGTTCCAGAGAAGGAAAGATCATCGTGAGCAACTGCATGATGATGGAGCCGGTAATGTATGGGCCGAGGCCAAGCATGGCGATTGAAAGCGTGGAAAGCGACCCGCCGGTAAACGCACTCAACAAGCCAAAGAATTGGTTTTGGGCGAGGAAAGACTGGAGCTGTAAAGCGTCAACGGCCGGAATCGGAATATTGGCAATCAACCTGGAAACCAACAAAAGACCCAGTATGAAGAGGACCTTATTGCGAAGCTCCGGTCTTTTGAAGATAGCGAGTATTCTATTCATCCCGTTAGAAGTAATACAAACCAGAGTGGGTAATCACTGTGGCGGATACTACGATTGTTATGTGGCACATCATTACTTTGTTTATGAACCCGTGAAGGTTACTTCTAACGGGATTCATGGAGCTGGTTGTGTTTATGTTTACTCAATGGAACCGCCCGACTTTTCTATCTTAGCTTTGGCTGACTCTGAAAATACGAATCCTTTGAAGGTCAGCTTTTTCTTAAGTTCACCGGTTGAGAGAATCTTAACGCCTTTTCCAGCAGATGCAATGATTCCCTTTTCTACAAGCACTTCCGGCGTAACCACCGTCCCGTGTTCTAAAATATTCAGATCTGAAAGATTAGCAACTGCCGGTTTTGAATTACGAACCTGGTAAAGACGGTGTTTGCGGTGCGGTTTTTTGTTGCCATGCTTTTTAGAGGCGCCGCGGTTTTTCGGGAACATCTGCCAGATGCGGTTGTCGCCGCCGCGGAAACCCGCGCGCACGCCGGCACCCGCGCGGCCCTTTTGCCCTTTGGTTCCACCGCCGGAAGTCGTTCCGCGCTTGCCTCCGCGGCCTACGCGCTTGGAACTCTTTCTTTCAGTTCTTGGTTTTAAGTGATGTAACTGCATGAAATAAAATTACTTTTGAATTCGTATCTTCTGAAGCGCCGCGATCGTAGCCATAGCAATGTTAATCTTATTGCTCGTGCGCTCAACGAGTTTGCCCGTAAGACTAGTGATACCAACAAGCTTGGCAACGATACGAACCGGACCGCCGGCTTTTACACCGCCCTTGGCCGGTTTCAGAATGACCACTGCGCCATGGAAGTTGGCTTCGGTCTGATAAGGAATCGTTCCGTTAACAATCTGAATCGTAATTAAATGTTTGCGGGCTTGGGCAGTCGCTTTTTGGATAGACTGCGCGACATCTTTGCCTTTTGCCATACCAACGCCTACACGGCCTTTGCCGTCGCCGATAACAACAGTGGTGCGGAAGCTAAATCGCTTGCCGCCCTTGGTAACGCGGGCCACGCGGGCAATATCAATCGGTTTTGAATCAAATTCCGGTTTTTCGGTAGGCCGGGACTGACGGCCGCGGCCACGGTTGTTTCCGCCTCCGCGTCGATTGCCGCCCATCATACGGCGGCCGCGAGATTGCCCGCCAAAATTATCGCGAGGAGGCTGTGGGGCGGGAGTAGCGACAGGCGTAACAGGAGCCGGTTCAGAAACCGGGGCTTCGGGTGCAACTGGCCCGCCTAAGTTTTTCTCAGGAAAATTTGGGCGGGCTGGTTGTGGTTGAATCTCTTGGTCCATAGAAGGGTTTGAATGTTACACTGTAATGCCCACTTGGCGCAAGCCGTCTGCTACCGCCTGGACTCGGCCGTGGTATTGAAAGCCGCCGCGGTCAAAGACCACGGTGGAAACACCGAGCTCCTTGAGCTTTGCGCCGAGCACCTGACCCAAAGCAAACGCGTGCTTTTCTTTGTTTCCAGCTCCTTCGCGTGCTTCGCTAGTTTTACCCACCTTTACACTTTCGTCGCTTACGCTTGCAAGCGTAAGGTGTTTTTTGTCATCAATTGCTTGAGCGTAGGTATGCTTACTGCTTTTAAAAACCGAAACTCGCGGCCGCTCTGCGGTTCCGCTCATGGTGGCGCGAATCCGACGGTGTCGGCGAAGGCGCAGGTTTGTTTGTGATGCGGTTTTCGTCATGACGTTTATGTTTAGGCGGCAGTCGCGGCTTTCTTACCAGCCTTGCGTCGGATTATCTCGTCGCTGTATTTAATGCCATGCCCCTTGTACGGTTCTGGCTTTTTAAGCATGCGGATTTGTGCAGCCGTCTGGCCTACTAATTCGCGGTCAATTCCTGAAATTGTAAGAATATTTTTCTCCACCGTGGCAACAATTCCTTCAGGGAGCGGGAAGTTAATCGGGTGTGAAAAACCAAGGTTCAGCTCAAGCGCACTTCCCTTTACGGCAGCCTTGTAACCGACACCATTGAGCTCAAGCACCTCCTTAAATCCTTCGGATACACCGGTGATCATGTTATTCAAGGTGGCTCGCGCAAGTCCCCATAAGACCGGATTATGGGAAACTTTTTCCGTCGGGACGATCGTTACAACTCCTCCAGCAGCAGTAACGGTAAAGCCAGCCGGGATTTTCTTTTCGGTCTGGCCCTTAGGACCTTTTACCGACGCCCTCAAGCCGTTGATTTTTACTTCAACGCCGGAAGGGATTGCAATAGGTTTTTTTCCGATTTTGCTCATTATTTTTTATTTTTGTAATCCTACGTCGTCCTTCGGACTTCTCAGGATGAGCGTTGCCTCTGTGCTCGCGGCCTTACGGCTCGCTGCGCACAGGCAAGGACTCACCAGATTTCAAACAATATCTCGCCGCCGATTTTCTTTGCACGGGCTTCTTTTGAACTCATAATGCCCTGCGATGTAGAAATTACCGCGACTCCGTTTCCAGATCGAACCGGTTTCAAATCACTCACTCCGACATACATGTGGCGCGACGGTCGGCTGATCATGCGCATGTTGGTCATCGCAGGCAATCCATCCGTATAGGAAAGGGTGAGTTCAAGGTATTCGTGCTCACTCTTGGCGGTCTTCTTCTTTTTGCGCTCAATAGTGGAAAGGTAGCCCTGTTCTTTGAGGACGGTGGCAACCTGAAGTCTCATTTTTGAGAACGGAGCAACAACCGTCTCATGAGAGACGAGATAGGCATTCTTTATTCTTATCAGTAAGTCGGCAATCGTGTGCATATTATTATTTTAAACTTACCAGCTTGATTTTCTTACTCCCGGAAGCAAGCCCTGGGAAGCAAGCTCACGCATATGAATACGGCAAAGACCGAAAGCTCTCATATAACCGCCCTTGCGTCCGCAAAGAAAGCATCGGCGTACCTCCCGAGATGAAAATTTGGGCTTTTTATTTGAGCGCGCAATTGTGGATTTTTTTGCCATACTCTTTATTTCTTGAATGGGAATCCTAATTGTTTCAGGAGTTCCATCCCGCGTTCCCGATTCTTTGCGTTCGTGGTAACGGTTACCTGAAGTCCGAAGATATCTTTGAGCGTTTCATAGGTTACCTCCGGAAAAATCGTCTGTTCCCTGACTCCAAGGTTTAGATTTCCGTCTCGGTCCACGTTTTTTGGATCAATGCCGCGGAAGTCCTTAGACATCGGCAGAGCAAGAGAGATTAAACGATCAATGAAGTCGTACATACGGCGGCCGCGGAGCGTGACCGACATGCCCACTGGCATGCCTTCGCGCACCTTAAAGCTTGAGATTGATTTCTTTGCCGCTCGCACAACAGGCTTCTGGCCTGACAAAAGCGCAAGGTCGCGCTCAACTTTTTTGGTTGCGGCATCGTCTTTAATGAGTCTGCCGATTCCGGTGTTGATCGTAACCTTAACCACTTTCGGAACCGCCATCACATTTTTAATATGAAACTCTTTCTGCAATGCAGGGACGACTGATTTCCTATATTGTTCTTGAAGGCGTTGCATATTTGTGTAAAGACTCGCTCTAGTATACAGATTTTTTGTGTTTTGTCTAATACGGAAGCTTATTTTATATGGTTGCTTTACACTTCTTACAAATCCTTATTTTTTCTCCTTTTGCACCCTTTTCTGAAAGCTGGAATCCAACCCTGGTCGGTTTTCCGCAGGATTTACAAACAAGTGCAACCGATGAAACACTGACAAAGCGTTCGCGTTCAAGGATCTGTCCTTTTTGATCCTGACGCTTGGCGCGAACATGCTTTTTAATCATGTTCAAACCCTCAACCGCTACGGAGTTTGTATCCGGCGATACGCGGACAATTTTACCGGTCTTACCCCGGTCTTTGCCGCTCAACATTATTATATTGTCGCCTTTTTTGAGTTTCATGTTTTTATACAAGTTCTTGCGCCAAAGAGGCGATCGTTGCAAATCCTTTTTCTTTTATTTCCCTTGGAATCGGACCGAAGATACGTCCGCCCTTCGGTTCCACGCCATCCAAAATAACAACCGCGTTGTCGTCAAAACGAATATAGGTTCCGTCTTTTCGACGGAAAGGCTGACGCTGACGCACAACCACCGCCTTAACAATATCCTTTTTCTTTACGAGCTTGCGCGGTTCGGCAGACTTAACCGAAGCCACAACAATATCCCCAATTTGAGCATAGCGTTTACGAGATCCTCCGAGCACCTTAAAGATGCCGACTCGCTTGGCGCCGGAGTTATCTGCAACGATGACAATTGAACGTAATTGAAGCATGGGGAAATATTATTCTTCTGTTACTGGGGAAGTTTTAGCCTCGGAAACACGCTCGACTACAATCCAACGCTTTTCCTTAGAAAGTGGCCGCGTTTCTTTTATAATAACCGTATCGCCGGTGTGATACTCATCCATCGGATCATGCGCCTTAAAGCGTCGGCTCACGCGATAATACTTTTTGTATTTATCGTGCTTGCGGAGGCGCGTAACCTCCACGACGACAGTCTTGGTCATTTTGTCAGAAACAACCACGCCGCGCAGGGTGCGGCCGAGAGTTGGGTTTGGTTGTGTGGTTGTTGAGGTCATGGTCCTAAGTATTATACTGAAAATTTCTTTTCGCGCAAGATGGTAAGCGTCTGGGCGAGGTCGCGCTTGACCTGAGAAACGCTCGCTACATTCTTAAGTTTTTTATCCTTAAGTTCAAAGCGCATATCAATAAGTTTGGCTCGCAATTCCTTAGCGTGGGCTTCAAGTTCGCCGACTGATTTTGGACGAAGTTCTGATATTTTCATATCTCTGTATTATGTTTGGCGCTTTATGATTTTCGTCTTAATCGGCAACTTGTGAGCTGCGCGAGTCAATGCCTCGCGGGCAACCGTTTCGGCCAGGCCATCAACTTCAAACATGATTCGGCCCGCTTCAACCGGAACAACAAAGTGCGATAATGCGCCGGCGCCGCCGCCAAGACCAACCTCTCCGCTCTTTGCAGTACGAGGCTTATCCGGAAATACGCGAGTCCAAATTTTGCCTCCACGCTGGACGAATCTGGCAAGCGCGCGGCGGGCTGACTCAAGTTGGGCTGACGTAATCCAGGACGATTCCTCGGACTTCAACCCGAAGCTTCCGAAGCTTAAGGACACTCCGCGAGTTGCGCGAGTTGCAATTCTTCCCTTATGAACTTTTCGGTGCCTTATTCGGCTTGGTTGAAGCATGGTATAGATTTATCTTTATTTCTCAAAAACTTCGCCACGGTAGATCCAAACCTTAACACCAATCGTACCATAGGTTGTATGCGCGGTTGCTCTGGCAAAATTGATATCGGCGCGAAGCGTCTGAAGCGGCAGGCTTCCCTCTTCAAGATGCTCAACGCGCGCGATTTCAGCGCCGTCCAATCGCCCGCCAAGCTGGATTTTCGCTCCCTTAACATCACGGCTGGAAACAATCTTGGCAAGCGTCTGTTTCATCAAACGTCGGAATGGAACGCGCCGCTCAAGCTGTTCAGCAAGGGCTTCAGCCATAATTGCGGCCGATGCTTCCGGGTTTGAAACCTCTTTGATTTCCAGCCGGACTGTGACTTTCTTTTTAAGAATGCGTCTAACAGCGACGCGAAGCTCTTCAATGCCGCTTCCGCCGCGACCGATAATCAACCCGGGACGAGCAGTATAAATAGTAATCGTGAGCTGATCAGTTCCGCGTTCAATCTCAACCCGATCAACGGCCATTGTGCGCAATTTCTTCTCAAGAAAGTTGCGCACCGCCATATCATCTTTCAAATAAGATGTATATTTGTCGCCGCCAAACCAGCGGGATGCCCAGTCCTTTATGATGCCGATGCGAAGTGAAGTTGGTGAAATCTTTTGTCCCATTTTCGGAGTGGGCTCCCCGTGGGTCGCCCGCGAGGGGCCCCATTGTTTTGTCTCCTTATAAGCTCGCGAGACGGACAATGGGGACACGCGCTGGCGACCCCGAAGGGAACTCTGTTGTTATTAAACGGATTTACGTTGGAACATCTTTTTAGCTACGCCGCCGAAAAGACTTTTCTTTTTACCCATTTCTCTCTCGCCTCGCTCAAGCCTTGGCGAAGCGGGCTTTATTTCCGGTTTTCCGGAGTCTGAAGAGCGGGTTGATGTTTTTGATTCTGATTCAATCGGTGTTGATTCAGTCTCTTTATCTTGTTTGGCCATTTGCTGTTTACGCATACCCGAAACACGTTCGTCTAAAATAATGGTTACCCGGCTTATGGTTTTATGAATTGGGGTGGCGCGACCTTGTGCGCGAGGCATATAACGCTTCAGCTTCACACCCTCGTCTACGAATATTTTCTTGATGAACAAGTTTTCGCGAACCATTTGGAAGTTCTGCTCCGCGTTTGCAACGGCGGAATTAAGAAGTTTCAAAATCGGGTGTGCCGGCCGACGAATGAGATGTTCAAGCTGCGCAATGGCTTTCACAACATCCTTGCCACGGACGGTATCAATAACCGCCCGAACTTTTCGGGGTGCAAGGCGAAGCGAATTGAGGCGTGAAGTCGTTTCCATGTTGTTCTATTTTTTGGCTGGAGCGACAGCAGCTGCTGGTTCCGCTTTGGCTGCTTTGGCAGCATCAAGCTCTTTCTGTTTTGCGGCAATTTCAAGTTCTTTCTGCATTCGGCCTCCGTGGCGCTGGAACTTCTTTGTGTGTGCAAACTCGCCCAGTTTATGTCCGATCATATCTTCCGTCACTAAAACTGGGATATGGACACGCCCATTATGAACACCGAAGGTAAACCCTATCATCTCAGGAATGATGGTGCAAGCGCGCGCCCAGGTTTTGATAACCGTGCGGTCGCCCGGTTTTAAGCCAACCAATTTCTTGGTTACGCGCGGGTCTACGTAGGGTCCTTTTTTGAGTGATCTGCTCATGGTGATTATTTAGTTCTGCGGCGCATGATAAACTTGCCAGACTTCTTTTTCTTATTACGCGTCTTATGACCGCCAGTAATCTTACCGTGGCGTGTCTTCGGACGGCGCGTACCTCGGCCTTGGCGTCCTTCACCGCCGCCATGCGGGTGGTCAACCGGGTTCATAGCCGTGCCGCGAACCTTTGGTCGGCGACCGATCCAGCGGGAACGCCCGGCTTTTCCAAGCGAAATAAGAGCATGTTCAGAATTTGAAACTTGTCCGATAGAAGCATAGGCATCGCCCGGAATCATGCGAACTTCCGAAGAAGGCATGACTACCTGCACCAGGTTGCCCTCATTTGCCAAAACAGTTGCGCCACTACCGGCCGAGCGCACAATGCGCCCGCCGCGGCCCGGGAATAATTCAATATTATGAACTAGGGTTCCCTGGGGAATATTTTTTAATTGCATACGATTTCCCGGACGAATTGGGGCCTTTTCAGAAACAATAATCTTGTCTCCGGTCGAGATGCCTTGCGGAGCAATAATATAGCGTTGATCACCGTCTACAAAATGAATTCTTGCAATACGGGCAGTGCGGTTCGGATCGTATTCAAGAGCAACAACAGAGCCAGAGATGTTTAATTTATTCTGGCGAAAATCAATATCGCGGTAAAGACGCTTCACGCCGCCGCCGCGATGCTGACTGGTAATGCGGCCCTGGTTGTTTCGTCCTACCGCGCGCTTGAAACCGCCAGTCAAACGCTTGATTGGTTTAATATCGGCGAGGGCGCTAAAGTCATAGCCCTGCATGTGCCGACGAGAAGGAGTTGTTGGACGGTAATTCTTCATGTTTCAGGGTTTGCTTTATGGTTGGGCTTGAGTAATGGTCTGGCCTTTTTCAAGCGTAACCAATGCCTTTTTAAATCCGGCTTTGTATCCAGGAAATCGTCCGGTATCGCGTCGTTTGCGCGGGGAGGAAATAACCCTGACCTTGGAAACTTTTACGCCATACCTCTTCTCAATTGCCTTACTTACTTCCGACTTAGTTGCGGTATCGGCAACTCTGAATACAAAAGTATTGTCTTCCGCCTGAAGCCGGGAAGCCTTTTCGCTTACGTAAATATTTTCCAGAAGAGAGGCTGACGCTTTTTCAAGAGGCACTGTCGCGCGAACCGAAACATCCGCTTCTTTCGCCGGTGTTTTCACCTTGGGCTCTGATTTTGAAAAAGGATTCAATTTCATGGTCTTATGCGGCCTGCTTCTTAATGAAAAGCTTTTCAATTTCGGCGGCGGCATCCTTGGTAATCAAAAGCTGTTGGAACGAGAGCGCGATGAGCGCGTTCAAGTCCTTTGCGGACCTTAATTCTACGCGCGGGATATTCCGGAAAGCGCGAATATTTAAATCGCTTCCTGTTTCGGCCGGCAATACCACCAGCGTGCTCGGCGCTTTTGTCTTTGATCCGGTAAAGTACTGGCGGAGACCGTTAAGAACGCGAGATGCCTCTTTTGTCTTAGCATCGGCAATTTTTAGCCCGTCTAACATTAAAATTTGTTTCTCGTTTGCCTTTGAAGAAAGGGCAACAGCGAGAGCTTTGCGAGCCATTGCGCGGTTAATTTTCTTTTTAAAATTCTTGTCGTTGCGGGGTCCGAAGGTGGCGCCGCCGCCTTTCCAGATAGGAGAGCGAATGGAGCCGTGGCGAGCGCGGCCGGTGCCTTTTTGCTGCCATGGTTTTTTACCGCCTCCGCGAACTTCACTCCGTGTTTTGGTATGCGCGATTGACTGGCGTTGGTTGGCCATCTGAGAAGAGACGACTTGGTGGAGTAGATCCTGATTCATGGGAACTCCGAAAACTCCGTCCGCGAGTTTGACGGTTCCGACTGACTGCGCTTCTTGATTGTATAATGGCAGTTCCATGAATATGTATTATGAAATCTTCGTAACCACCACGAGGCCGCCGCGGTTGCCCGGCACTGCCCCGGTAACCGCCATGAGGCCGTTCTCGGTATCAATTTTGGCAACCTTCAGACCACGAACTGAAACATTTACGCTACCCATATGGCCGGCCATGCGCTTACCCTTTAGAGTGTGCTGAGGAAAGCGTTGACCGATAGAACCGATGTGGCGCTTGACTGCTTTGTGGCCGTGACTGGAAGGCATACCGTGGAAACCATGGCGTTTCATGCCGCCGGCAAAACCCTTACCTTTTGAAATCCCGGTTACTTTAACCTTGTCTCCGGGAGCAAACGTGCTCAACTCAATCTTGTCGCCGCGATTCATGGAAAAATCGTCAGAAACCCTGAATTCTCTTAAAAAGCGAAGATTACCGAGATCCTTGAGGTGTCCGGCAAGAGCTTTAGAAAGATGCTTCTTGGTTTTGGTCCCGACTTGAACGGCTTTATAGCCGTCTTTGTCCGAGTTTTTTACCTGGGTAATCACATTCGGAGCAACCTCAAGAACGGTCACCGGAACTACGGCGCCGTCTTCGTTAAATATTTGGGTCATGCCGACCTTGGTTGCAAGAATGAAGCTTGTCATTAATTTACCCAAAAAACTTATGAAAGTCAGAATCGTTCAAGCGTTTCGCGCAACGATTCTGCCTATTTGCATTGTAGCGTCAGATTCATCTAAGCCTAGCGGCAATGAATCTGCCTGTTTGGTTTTTATCTAAATAAAAACCAAACAAAAAGCCAGGACATTCCTGGGCGATACGAACGCTACAGGACTGTCACGCCGCCGGATTATTTTGCGGGCGGGTAAGGTACGGGTTCTACCT
The DNA here is from genome assembly GCA_038062135.1 of Patescibacteria group bacterium. GTDB lineage: Bacteria > Patescibacteriota > Minisyncoccia > 2-02-FULL-40-12 > GWA2-44-9 > JBBTXT01. The sequence continues at coordinate 16,181 of JBBTXT010000027.1, forward strand.
TATTCCCCCGCCCAAGCCCCTTGAGAAGACTTGGGCGGAGAGTAAAGCAGTACTAGAATTATTGCATTTTTATTTCAATGTCTACCCCGGCCGGCAAACTTAGATTTGTTAGGGCATCAACGATCTTTGCTGTCGGACTGGTGATATCAATAAGACGCTTATGGATCCTCATCTCAAACTGTTCACGCGAGCTCTTGTCAATAAAGCTTGCTCGGTTAACGGTGTACTTGCGGATTTCCGTCGGCAACGGAACCGGACCCTTGGGAGTACCACCGTAACGCTCTATCGTTTCAACGATTTGGAGAGCTGACTTATCAATGATCTTCGTATCGTAGGCTTTTAGCTTGATGCGAATTCGCTGGGTTGATTCTGATTGTTTAGCCATCTGCTTTTGATAAAGAACGACCCAGCCCTCTCAAAAGAGGGCTGGGGATTATTATTTATGCATGAATCTTGGTTACGGCTCCTGCACCAACCGTCTTGCCGCCTTCGCGAATGGCGAAGCGCTGTTTCTCTTCCATGGCAATCGGCACGATCAGTTTGACTTTAAGGTTGGCGGTATCGCCCGGCATGACCATCTCTACACCATCCGGAAGCATGACTTCGCCGGTTACATCCGTAGTGCGGAAGTAGAACTGCGGCTTGTAGCCCTTGAGGAACGGAGTGTGGCGGCCGCCTTCTTCTTTGGTGAGAACGTAGATCTCGGCATCAAACTCGGTGTGCGGGGTAACGGAACCCGGTTTAGCGAGAACCTGGCCGCGCTCTACGTCTTCTTTCTTCAAGCCGCGGATAAGGACACCAGCGTTGTCGCCGGCCAAACCTTCGTCAAGCGATTTGTTGAACATTTCAATACCCGTAACAACCGTCTTCTGGGTCGGGCGGATACCGACAACTTCAATTTCTTCGTTGAGTTTAACCTTGCCGCGCTCTATACGGCCGGTAACAACTGTACCGCGGCCTTCAATAGAGAACACGTCTTCAATCGGCATAAGGAACGGCTGGTCAACCGGACGCTGTGGATCGGGAACATAAGTATCAATCGTATCAATGAGTTCTTTGACTTTTAGCAACCACTCGTCGTTCTTGTCTTTGGCTTCCAACGCCTTAAGACCGGAACCGCGGATAATCGGGGTCTTGTCGCCCGGAAAACCGTTCTTGGTTAAAAGTTCGCGGATTTCAGCTTCAACGAGGTCAAGCATTTCCGGATCGTCAACCTGATCAACTTTGTTGAGAAACACAACGAGGTACGGCACGCCTACCTGCTTCGCAAGCAATATGTGCTCGCGGGTCTGCGGCATCGGACCGTCAGAAGCGCCAACAACGATAATAGCGGCATCCATTTGGGCGGCACCGGTGATCATGTTCTTGATGTAGTCGGCGTGTCCGGGAGCGTCCACATGGGCATAGTGGC
>JBBTXT010000028.1:0-4581 GCA_038062135.1 Patescibacteria group bacterium
CTAACGTTGTTCACGGTAGCATTTCCATATGAGACAACCCGGATGACAAATTCCACCGTGTCGGTCGGATTAGCCGCAACTGCATCCAATTCGCTAGTGTTCTGCGTAATGTTCCGTACAAGCTTTGAAAGTGAGAGAGCCGGGTTAGAAGCGGTCGGCGTTGGCGTCGGAGTAGACAGATTTACCACTTCAACCGGACAGGTTGCTTGCTGGGATCCATAAGCCACCGTAACCGAGCGAGAACCGGGGCTAAAGTATTGCGTAGAAAATGTGAATCCGACACCGCCGGTTGGGTTGCCTCCCGGAGCAGTCCACGCAGGTCGTGCCGTAGGATCACCGCCGGATACCAAGGCCGTAAAATTTGCAACTTGGCCGACAATGACCGACTGCGTTGATGGAACGCAAGTGAGGGTGGCCGGAGGAACAACTACATTTACCGTGCAGATGGCCTGTCGCGAACCGACAGCACCTTGAGACAACAGAACTTGATACGATCCGGCTTGAGCATAGGAAACTCCAAAGGTCGCACCGGTACCGCTGGGCGGATTACCATTAGCAGCCGTCCAGTTGTACTGATCAGAGGTTCCACCGGAAGCAGCCAGAATTGCTTGAGAATTTATTGCCACATCTTGAGTTTTGGGAGCACAATCTAACGGTACAGGTGTTGGAGTAGGAGTAGCTGAAATAGTAGGGGTAGAACTGGAAGTCAGGGTTGGGGTCGGAGTAGTAGCTGTCGTTACGCTTATGTTAGTTCCGCAAATATCTCCGATCCAACCGATGCCTTGTTCAACAAGCCGATACTGGGCGTTGTAAATACCCTGTGTTGCCGGAGCGGTAAGATTAAAGCTAAATGTTGCGGTTCCATTTGGTGGAACTGAAGCAACAGGCAAATCCATAGCCTGGGGAGATACCGATGGGGTGGTTGGGGGCCAAGGATAGAGGGTAAGATCATAGTTGGCCGGGGTTTGTTGGGTCCAAGCGACAGTACCCGTGTTGCGGAGAGTCATAGTGACGGGAACGGTCTGGCCAGCATTCAAACTTGTAGGAATAGTATGGCTAACACAGGCTACGTTTTTAATTGGTGTAGCCGTTGGCGTAGGGGGGACAGTCACACACTCCGAATTATCCGAACACTGATCCGCACCACCGCCATTGACCAAAACGCATTGTTGGTTGCGACAAGCAAGGTGCTGTGTTGGCGTTGGGGTCGGAGTAGCTCCGCAATTTTGCCCATAGTCAATGACCTCTCCAAGCCAAAGGCCCCAGGAACCATTACCATCATTAGTGAACGAGCTGTCCAATTGAACACGACCGCAATCAAACCGACTGGATCCGTATTCTATTCTGAAAGTGCCTCGGCTGTGCGGAGTAGGATAGTCGGTGGTTCCAGACTTGCCAACATTTATACCTTGCGAAGTGGTCGCGGAGCATCCCCGTGCATTATCATGAAAACCAATGTAGACTACATGCATTGGGTCGTCTCCTGAATCGCTAATTCCTACGCGCTGATACAGCGTCCCGCTGGGATTTGTGGTGCAGACGCCTCCGCCGAAATTGGCTTCCAACACACAAAACCTTACGCCATTTACCTCATTGGTCTGGCGCCCGGCGCATGGGTCGCTTCCGCCGGGGGTGCTTGTTGGTGTTGGGCTCGCGGTAGGGGTGGGAGTTGATGAAACACATTCGGAGTCATCAGCACATTGATCATTTCCGGGTCCAGGAACCAAAACGCACTGTTGGTTGCGACAAGCAAGGTGCTGCTGAGGTCCAAAGTCACATTCAGTATCGTCGCTGCACTGATCCGCTCCTCCACCATTCACAAGTACGCACTGCCTATTTTGACAGGCAAGGTGTTGCTGCGGGGTCGGTGTAGGAGTAGGGGTAGAGGACGCGTTGCATCCGGTTGGGCTGGGGCGGCAAGTTCCAAACCGGCAGACCCAATCCGTGCAGGAAGCGCCCTGGGTGCTTGGATCCCCGTATATAGCAAAACAGTCGTTTGCATCAATACACTCATCGCCAGGAGTTGGTATAACGTTCGGATTTTTTTCTTCAAAGGCAAAAAACCTATTTATGGAAACGATGATTGTGTCGCTATATTGAGAAAAAACAACTACCCCGACCAAGAGGAGGAGGGTCGCACTAACAATGAGCGGTTTGCGCGCCTTTACGACCCAGCGACCGAAACTGCGCAACTTATTTTCTTTTACTGGAGATTCCGAAGGAATAGGATTATCCATGGATGGTATGTGCTAATAGTATAACAGAGTGCTAACTGGTTCCAAGTAATGTATCCACAGGAAAGAATTTTTACGATTCAACAACATCAGCCTGAACGGCGATACGAAGATAGTTTGTTCCGACCGGGTAGCAACTCACCAGAACAATACTTGACCTGTCCGTGGTTTCAAGCTGACTGAGCCGGCCGTCGGGTTTAAAAGGATTAAAGATTATTGATTGCCTGACTGAATATACAAATAGTCGCCCATCTTCATACTGAACATAGAATTTATCGCCAGGCTTAAGCTTAGAAATGAGTGCAAACACCGAACCGTACTTGCCTTTATACCAAGGGTAAGCAGAACTGTGGCCAAGCACTACTGCCGCTCCGGGTTGTCCCGGTTTTACGCTATTACTATAGTGAACGACTCCGCGCTCAAGATTTTTATAAATTATGTCGTTGTCAGGGGGCACATCAAAAACTATGGGTGCGTTTACTCCAAGACTATCAATTACTAGCCTGGCATTTGAGGGAAGCGGTCTTGTAAAAACATCTTGTGCTAAAGGAAAGGCTTTTGCCTGCGAAAGAGAATCACTGCTTATAATCGTACCCGGAGCAAGCCAGTATCGCACGCTGGCTGCTATAAAACGGATATTTAGTATCCCAAAAAAAACAAACAGAGAGCAAATAAAAATCGTCGTAAACCGAACGGTCATTGCCCTGAAATGATTATGAAAATGTGTTGCCACTTTTTAGTTAGAGTATGTAAGCCAGCGAAGCAATCGCCGGAACCGTAAAAAAGGCTATCAGTGCCAAGACCGCGTATGCCATCGCTTTTGCAAGCAACTCACGGCGAATTTCTACAACCATAAGGTATACTATTGCTCCAAGGGCAAGCGCTAGAGAATATATCGCAAACGTCCTCATAAAAGCACTGGTAATAATCCGCCGGGTCGTATTCGTAACTTGAACCGGAATCGGAGACGGTTTTAGGCCCTCACGGACCTGGACTATCGGAACGGAAGGTTCCTTGGCGGGAGTTAAGGTTGGAGTAAGAATCGGGGTTGGCTCTTGGGCGCTGCCACGAGAAATTCCAACGGACACGCGTGAACTGGGAGATGGCTTTGCCGCCGCCGCGCCGGAAATTTGAGACACAGTAGACGGGGTACCGAACAACTGCACAACTAGAACCCCTTCCGCGCCCTGAATTTCTACATTTCTAACGGCGACTCCGATTTCACGATAATTAGAATTCTCCATGTTCTTGCGATGGGATGGAGATTGCGCCCACGCATTAACAGTTGCGGAGGCGTCTATAAAACCTATCGCCAGATTTTCGCCGGCATAACTGTAAGAGTAGTTATTTATAACAAACCAGTGCCATGGTGAAACGCCGGAGGGGCTAAAGTGGGCAAAGTATTCGTTGAGCGCCATATCCTGCAGTTTTTGCGCAGCAGCAATATCTAAAACATTGTTTTCGCGCAATGAGTCCAGCCCAAGTTCTTTTCTGAAGGAATTGGTGGCAGAAATTATTTGTTGCGCGGAAAACGGAGGCTCTCCGCTTAAAAGCGTAGCAAGCTGAAAGCCGGGCGCGACAAGAAAGATCTGTAGCAGCGCCAGAACAAAGAAATTGGCTAAAATAAATTTTGTGCTCCAGAAAAGACGCATGCGAGTTTTCCCTAAAATGAGTCGTTAACTCGTTTGGGCGACATTGAGCGTTACTCAATGTATAGCCTTGAGTTTACCACACCAACCCGGCGGCGCCTACACAAACTTTTTACTTTTAGGGGCTAGATAAAGCGATGAAAGTTTAGGCCGTCTGCGCGATGTTGGCGAGCCGTAGCGCTGGCTAAACGAGTCTGGAATAATCCGGTACGAGTATATGCGGCGTAGAGCGCCGTAACCAATCCGCTCAGGGCAAGCGCTAAGAATAAGCTCTCCGTGGGACCGGTGCTGACACCGGCAACAGTTCCAAGGGTTAGTGGGAGCTGTGCTGAGACGGTGGGCACATTGTCAGCGCGAGCTTGCGCGGTATTGTAAGCAGTAAGAGAGCCGGAAGGGAACGATAGGACGGCGTTAATGCGCCCACTGAATCGGATGGTAGTTTCTTGGCCAGGCGCTAAGGAGCCGATGTTTAATCCGTTGATTATAGAATCATCAACGATTGTGTTATTAACGCTGGTTGTGCGCGACAGATATTCAACGCCGGCAGGAAGAAGATCGGTGACAATCACATTATATATGGTGGAGTTAGATAAAGATCGGACGCGGATAATAAACTCAACCGTGTTGCTATTTAAGACTCTAACCGAAGACTGTTCGGCAGCTTGACCCAGGGTTATGTTGCGCCCGTATTTGGTAAT
>JBBTXT010000029.1:0-1001 GCA_038062135.1 Patescibacteria group bacterium
TTGTGGCAAGTGGATGGCGGAGGTTGGCTCATGGGAAATTAATCCCGCGCCTTCCGCTCACTTCGTTCAATTGACCCGCCTAAGTTTTGCTCCTGTCGTTCAACGGATAGGACATAGCCCTCCGAAGGCTGAAATGCAGGTTCGATTCCTGCCAGGAGCACAATAGTCAGTAGTCAGTTCATAACTTGACAAGACTTCTATGCTTTGCTAAGCTACCAACTTATGTGTAAAGCGCAAGTAAATATCTGCCAGTATTACGCCGTCTATTCCGCAATAAACCGGGGACGGTAGCTTTTGATTCAATCATTTTGAACTTGGCACCGCCCTCGGGGCGGTTTTTTAGTTTTTAAAAAAGCTTTGGAATTTATCCGTGGGGAGTGTTGTCGGTATAAGAAGTAAAGAGAACATTCGTTCTCACTTGTACCGACAAGTTCTCCTCACGGAGAAAGGAGCAAAAGATGGCAACGAGTCTCACAGAAAAGATCAAAGCCATAATGGGAGATAACCCGCGTTGGCACCCCTCGGAAGAAGGGGGAGGGGTCGCTGTGGTGATCATCGAACAGGACGGAAAGCTCCCCTGTGGCTGTGCCTCGTGGAGAAAAAACGAACCGCACCCAGGGTTCCCGCTCCGCGAGCATTACAGTGCTGCCTCTATCGGACCGGAACAGTTCACGATCGTCGTGTACAAGGACGGAAAGGCTGTCCACTTCGCCTGCGGCGAAGACGTGGCAACCATCTCACTGTAGCAGTAAGACTAAGCAGGCTAACTGCTTTCCCCGCTATGTCGCAAGACCTCTAGCGGGGTTTTCTTTTGTATTCCGCACATAATCATAAAACCACCCGTTTGGGTGGTTTTATGATGCAATGCATGAGAACGGTCTACATCGCTGAACCTTCTTCTGCTGATTCTTCTTTGGCCGCAGTTTCTTCCGGGGTAGCCGGCATCTCTGCGCCGCAAGCGTCGCACTTCCATTTACAGGTCTGCTGATGTTCCCCATCGT